>NZ_JBYSZP010000009.1:227171-280165 GCF_058787295.1 Pseudomonas sp. FW305-3-2-15-E-TSA4
GCGGTTTATCAGCCAGCAATGTGGTGTCTGAAACTCCGCTTTCGCGAGCAGGCTCGCTCCTACAGGGTTTTGTGTGAAGCAAATTACTGTTGTTGCACGGAAATAACCGGCGTCGGCGACACGAACACCTTCGCATGCATCTGCTCACAACCACCGCCCCGACGCATGCCGCGCACCGGGCAGGCATCCAGATAATCCAGGCCCACCGCCAGTTTCAGGTGCCGCTCCGGGCGGGCCAACTGGTTGGTCACGTCAAAGCTGTACCAAGCGTCATCCAGCCACGCTTCGGCCCAGGCATGACTGGCCAGATGTTCGGCGTCCTCGCTGTACAGATAACCCGACACATAACGCGACGGAATCCCCAGGCTGCGTGCACAAGCGAGAAACGCATGGGTGTGATCCTGACAAACCCCGGCGCGCCCGGCAAAGGCTTCGGCGGCGCTGGTGTCGACTTCAGTCGAACCCGGCGTGTAGCTGATGTGCTGGTTCAAACCATGCATCAGGTCGATCAGCGCAGTGCGATCGCGCCGCTGTTTGCAGGATTTGTCGGCAAACGCCCGTAGCGCTTCGTCGGCCTCGGTCAGGCGGGTGAAACGCAGGAACGGCAGCGCCGACTGGCTCTCATGCTCAGCCTCGCGCAATTCGTCGATATCGACCTGGCCACGGGCGCCGATAATGATCGCTTCGTGCGGCTCGTCCATGGTCAGCACATGCAGGATGTTGCCGAACGGATCGAGCTGGGCGCGCACCGGACGCGGCAGGTCGAGCTGCCAGCTCAACACGTGCTGACGCTCGCTGTCGTGCGGGGTCAGGCGCAGATACTGGATGCTCGCCCGCACCTGATCTTCATAGTGATAGGTGGTCTCGTGGCTTATGGAAAGTCTCATGCAGCCTCCAGGTATGAACTGTGAATCGCGTTGCCCAACTGGCGCACCAGCGGGATGAATTCGGTGAGCCAGGCGTGCAGGCCTTCGGCGAGGATTTCGTTGATACCGGTGTAGCGCAGACGCGCGTCCATTTCGGCAGCAAGGCGTTGTGCCGGACGGCCATTGGCGCCGGGCAACTGGGCGAGGATCTGGTCGATTTCCTCGGTGCAGGCGCGCAGTGAGCGCGGCACATCGGCGCGCAACAGCAGCAGCTCGGCGACATGCCGGGCGCCGGGGGCGTCGCGGTAGATCTCGGTGTAGGCCTCGAACGATGACAGCGCTCGCAACAGTGCACTCCACTGGTAATAGGCGTGCGCCGTACCGTCACTGACGGCCTCGGCCTGATCGCCGGCCATTTCATAGCGCGCATCGAGCAGGCGCAGCGTGTTGTCCGCACGCTCGATGAACGTCCCCAGACGAATGAAGCGGAACGCATCGTTGCGCATGATCGTGCCGTAGGACGCGCCACGGAACAGGTGCGAGCGCTCCTTGATCCACTCGCAGAAACGGCTCATGCCGTAACGACTGAGGCCCTGCTCGGCAATGCCGCGAATTTCCAGCCAGGTAGCGTTGATGTTCTCCCACATGTCCGCGGTGATACGCCCGCGCACCGCATGCGCACTGGCTCGCGCTGCGCCGAGGCAGCTGTAGATGCTCGCCGGGTTGGCCGCGTCCAGGGCGAAGAAATGCAACAGGCGTTCGGCATGCAGTTCGCCGTGACGCTCCAGGTAATCGTCGAGGGTGCCGGTGATCAACAGCGGCATCGCCAGTTCGTGCAAACCGTCGCCGCGACCGTCCTGCGGCATCAGCGACAGCGAATAGCTGATATCGAGCATCCGTGCGAGGTTTTCCGCCCGCTCCAGGTAACGCGACATCCAGTACAGATCCGAGGCAGTTCTACTTAACATGGCAAGCTTCCTTCAATCCTCGACCACCCAGGTGTCCTTGGTGCCGCCGCCCTGGGAGGAGTTCACCACCAGGGAGCCTTCACGCAGGGCGACACGGGTCAAACCGCCGGGCACGACCCGGGTTTCGCGGCCAGACAATACAAACGGACGCAGGTCGATATGACGCGGCGCAATGCCGTTTTCGACAAAGGTCGGACAGGTCGACAGCGACAGCGTCGGCTGCGCAATGTACGCGTGGGGCTTGGCCTTGATCCGCTCACGGAACGCATCGATCTGCGCCGTGGTTGACGCCGGCCCCACCAGCATTCCGTAACCGCCGGAGCCCTGGGTCTCCTTGACCACCAGATCCGGAAGATTGGCCAGCACGTGGGAAAGTTCCGAGGGGTTGCGGCACTGCCAGGTCGGCACGTTCTTCAGGATCGGTTCTTCATCGAGGTAGAAACGGATCATCTCGGTGACAAACGGGTACACCGATTTGTCATCCGCCACCCCAGTGCCGATGGCATTGGCCAGCACTACATTGCCCGAGCGATAGGACGACAGCAGCCCCGGTACACCGAGCATCGAGTCGGGGTTGAATGCCAGCGGATCGAGGAACGCGTCGTCGAGACGGCGGTAGATCACGTCCACCGCTTTTGGCCCGTCGGTGGTGCGCATGTACACCTTGTCGTCACGCACGAACAGGTCGGCGCCCTCCACCAGTTCAACGCCCATTTCCCGCGCCAGGAAAGCGTGTTCGAAGAACGCACTGTTGAAGCGCCCCGGCGTCAGCACCACCACGCTCGGGTCGTCAATCGGGCTGGAGCTCTTCAGGGTGTCGAGCAACAGATTCGGGTAGTGGTCGATGGGCGCGATGCGCTGGGCGGCGAACAGCTCCGGGAACAGACGCATCATCATTTTTCGATCTTCGAGCATGTAGCTGACGCCGCTCGGAGTACGCAGGTTGTCTTCGAGCACGTAGTAAGTGCCATCGCCGTCGCGCACAAGGTCGACGCCGGAGATGTGCGAATAGATGTCGCGGTGCAGATCCAGGCCCTGCATCGCCAACTGGTACTGCTCGTTGGCCAGCACCTGTTCGGCAGGGATAATCCCGGCCTTGATGATGCGCTGCTCGTGATAAAGGTCGGCGAGGAACATGTTCAACGCCTTGACCCGCTGGATGCAGCCGCGCTCGACGATCCGCCACTCGCTGGCGGGAATGCTGCGCGGAATGGTGTCGAACGGAATCAGGCGCTCGGTACCCTGCTCGTCCCCATAGAGCGTGAAGGTGATGCCGGCCCGGTGGAACAGCAGATCGGCCTCGCGTCGCCGCTGTGCCAGCAACTCGTCAGGCGTGTCGGCCAGCCAGCGGGCGAACTCCCGGTAATGCGGGCGGACCTGGCCGCCGGCATCGTACATTTCATCAAAATAGGTGCGGATCATGCCGTACTCCTTGTCACCCGGACCTACAGGCCTTCGCAAGGCCCGTGCCATCGGCATAAACGCTTTGATTTCAATCGGTTGGATAATCACGCCGCAAGCACCGCACCATTCCTGTGCGGCAATGGCCCCAACCGGATTGCCCCCGCTTCATTGCGACGCATTGCATCGCCTATCACCAGAATAGTCAGAGTTGATTTCACCGCTCGCACCGAGCTGCGGATAATCGGCGCATTCGCTGAAAACTTCCCCGGTGAAGGTTTCAGCTCCACTGATCCGGACTGCCCGCGCAGTCCCCGCAGGCCGTAACCCTGACCGGTTTCCTCTACTTATCGGTCTTCCCTTTAGCCGCCCTCTCCGGTGGCTTTTTTTTGCCCGGGATTCTTGTTTCAGGGTTTTGCCACGGGCTATTCGGCGGCCAGAAACGACAACGGCCAACCCGAAGGTCAGCCGTTGCTCAATACCTGAAACCAGAGATCAGTTCAGACGATGGCGGTTACGCACCTCCTGCTTGACGCCCCAGCCCTCGATGATGCCGCCCAGCGGCTCGACCACGGCAGAGAAGCCCTGCTCGAAATCGCCAATGTCGTCATAGGTTGCGTACATCACTTTGCTCAGTTCCAGCGACCAGGCGCCATCGTCGCGCGCACTGACCTGGGCATTGATGGATTCACCACGAAATTTGCCTGCCGCCCTGCGCGCCCGCTCCTCATCCGGGAAAATGGCGTAGAACTCGATGGGATGGAACCGGGAAAAGTCGAAACCGCCTTCTTTCATGCGGCGCAGAACATTGCTGCTGATGTCTTCTTGATAGGCTGTGCTCATGAATCGTCCCCCTCGGATAGATGGATAGACTTTCCGTATTCCCGCCCCGGGCCTTACAGGCCAAAGTACTTCGGCAACGTGGTTGCACGCGGGAAACAAGCATGTAGCTGACAAGACCAGACCTTAGCGATTGTTTCGCTGATCTCGCTTGCAGAGTAGCCCCAAGATAGAGCTGCTGCCAAGGCCTGGTGCTTCAAGTGACAGGAAGAATTTCAGATTGGCGTGATACTGCGGATTTCGATGCTGTTCTGGGTTTTCAGGCTTTTCACGCCAGCATCGGTGGTGCGCCCTTCAAGATCGTTCATATCCAGTTCGGCGGCCACCGGCAGGAGCCGTTCCTTGATCAGGCGTGCAGCCTCGTCGTCGCTGGGGCATTCCGCGCGCTCGAACACCTCATCGACAATTTCACCATGATCGTCCACGAAAGTGACTTTCCACTTTTGCATCGGTGCCTCCTCGATCAAACCCGCAAATGGGCTTACTTCTATCTCGACTTTTGGCGAGATTGATCGTTCAAAAGGATTGCAGCAGACGAACATGAAAAAAAATTAACCGATGGGGAAACAGGCTTGTGTGGCGAGGGGATTCATCCCCGATGGGCGCGAAGCGTCCCTGAATTCAGCGAACGCATAGTGTCAGTTCCAACGCGTCTGCCGATTTTACGACTGCTGCGCAGCCGATCGGGGATAAATCCCCTCACCACAGGGGATCTATCACCGATCCGGGAATAGTGCGTCAGTCGTTGCTTGGCTTGTTGATCGCCTGCAACACGTACTGCGGCAGCGCGAATGCGCCGATGTGGATTTCCGGGTTGTAGTAGCGGGTGACGATGCCGCTGCCGATGAAGCGCTGTTGCAGGGTTTCACGGCTCAGTTTGCGGTAGGCCGGGTTGGTCGAGCCCCAGGCGAAGGTCATCGAACCGCCGATGTAGGTCGGCACGGCCGCCTGATAGAAGTGCCAGTCCGGGAACAGGCTGCGCAGGCGACCGGCAGTGGTTTTGACTTCGTCGATCTGCATGAACGGCGTGCCGTTCTGAGTCACGAGGATCCCGCCTTCGTTCAGGCAACGGTGGCAGGCCTGATAGAAGTTCTCCGAGAACAGCACTTCGCCCGGGCCGATCGGGTCGGTGGAGTCAGAGATGATCACGTCGAATTTTTCCGTGGTGGTGGCGACGAAACGCATGCCGTCGTCGATCACCAGGTTCAGCCGTGGGTCGTCGTAGGCGCCCTTGGAGTGGTTCGGCAGGAATTCCTTGCACATGTCGACCACGGTGCCGTCGATCTCGACCATGGTGATGTGCTCGACGCTGGCGTGCTTGGTCACTTCGCGCAGCATGCCGCCGTCGCCGCCGCCGATGATCAGCACGCGTTTGGCAGTGCCGTGGGCGAGGATCGGCACGTGGGTGAGCATTTCGTGGTAGATGAATTCATCGGCTTCGGTGGTCTGGATCACGCCGTCCAGCGCCATCACCCGGCCCATGCGCGGGTTCTGGAAAATCACCAGGTGCTGGTGTTCGGTGCGCACTTCGTGCAGCAGTTTTTCCATGCGAAAACGCTGGCCGTAGCCTTCGTAGAGGGTTTCCAGGTACTCGCTGGTTTTGGTGACGGTCATGGTCAAGTGCTCCGATGAATGCGCGGGCGCCAATCGTGGGGGACGATTGCCCGGGAAAGGCGCGCATTCTACGTTGCCGAAGATGACAGGTCGAACCTTCCTCCGACAGAGCACACTCTGGAGGTATCGCAAGACCAATGTGGGAGCGGGCTTGCTCGCGAAAGCGGAGTGTCATTCAACCTGTGTTTCGACTGAACAATCGCCTTCGCGAGCAAGCCCGCTCCCACAGGGGATCAGCGTGTTTTCGGGAAAGCGTCAGACCCGCACATTGCCCCGTGGCCCGGCGATCGCCCAGATGATCAGGCCAAGTACTGGCAGGAGGATGATCAGCAGAACCCAGAGGATTTTCATCCCGGTCTCGGCGCCGCTTTTCAGTACGTTGATGATCGCCCAGATATCGAGGGCGAGAATGATCAGGCCAATCAGACCGTTGAACGTGGAACCCATGGTGTCGCTCCAGAATAGTGGCATGCACTTTTAGGATAGACGGTCGCGCGCAGGGTTCCCTTTTATTGCGTTCAGACGTGAACGGCGACTTTCAGCGCTTCCAGCGAAGGCGCGGCAGCGATGCCGACTTCAGCGCACAGCTCCAGCACCCGTGGCACGTCGTTGCCGTAGACCAGCACCACTTGCAGCTCGTCGTCGAGCAACTGGCTGAAGTTCATCAGCGTGTAACCGCCGTTTTCCTTGTTCAGGCTGCTCATCTGCACCTGGATACGGTTCAACGCGGTCAGCGCTTCGGTCTTGGCCAGTTGCTTGGGCTTGAGGTTGAAATCGACGCCCGGGCCGAACGAGGCGACGATCTGCGCGAACAGGTCAACGTAGGTATCAGCCTGGAACAGCACGGTTTCCGGCAGGCTGCCGACCACCACCCACTCGCCCAGCGGGATCGGGAAGGTGTCGTCGTAGTTGATGTCCGGGTTGGCTGCCAGAAAGGCGTCGGCATCAGCGTAGGCCCGCGCCGCTTCGTCCCCCACGTTCAGGATCTCGTCCTCGCCCATGCAGCCGGAGCTGATTTTGCTGATGAGTTCAACGAGTGCGGCTTTCATGAGGGCGGATCCTGTGGAAGGTTGAATTCGAGGGCGCGGAGGATAGCGCACAAAGCAAAAGATCGCAGCCTGCGGCAGCTCCTACAAGTTCCGCGCCCATTTGGCGAACGAATGTGAGACCTGTAGGAGCTGTCGCAGGCTGCGATCTTTTGACCTTATCAGGCCAGCAGTTTTTCCAACTGCGCCGTGGTATCGACCGCGCCCATGGTGCGGGCCGCGTCCAGCGCGGTGACGCCATTGGCATCCTTGGCTTGCGGGTCGGCGCCCTTGCTGATCAGGTAATCGACGATTTCCACGCGGTTGAACATCGCCGCCATCATCAGCGCGGTGCGGCCATCGAACGACGAGCCTTCGATCTCGGCGCCCGCTTCCACCAGCGCCTTGACCACCGCCAGATCGCCCTTGAACGCGGCGCCGGCAATCGGGCTCTGGCCGTTGCCGTTGCGCATTTCCGGGTCGGCCTTGTGCTTGAGCAGCACCTGCACGGCGTCGACGTGGCCATAGTAACTGGCGAGCATCAGCAGGGTGTCGCCCTTGCTGTTTTTCAGGTTCACCGGCAAACCGGCGCTGATCAGCCGATCAAGCATCAGCGCATCACCTTCGCGCGCCTTGTTGAAAACCTGCTCGGTGAATTCGGCAGCTTCTTCAGGGGTCATCTGGCGGCTCTGGTCAGACATAGGGCAACTCCACTTTCGGTTATTCGCAAAGCCGACAGTTTCCCGAGCGCGACGATAGCTGTCACCCCCTTTTTCTCAAGTCAGGCCATAGCCAATCTCAATAGCGGTATTTGCCTTGATGAATATCGGCCAGAATTTCGTCCGTCACTTGCACGTAAGTCTGGGTGCCAGGCAGCCACGCGTAAATCGGATCATCACCTGTCTGGCCGGGGTCGAAGCCCTCGTTTTTCAATCGGGTCTTTTGGTATTTGAAAGTCCCGGTGGTTTCCATTTTCACCTTCACCCGCAGAAACAGCGGCACCGCATAGGCCGGCATGCGCTGACGGGCGAATGCGAGCAATTCGGCGAAATCCAGGGTCGCGAGGGATTCGGCGGGCGTGATTGCGGCCATCCCGGCGCGACCGTTGGTGTTGCGCACTTCCACGCCGTAGGCCACCGCTTCGGAAATGTGCGGGTGTTGCAGTAGCAGGTTTTCCACCTCGGTGGTCGAAACGTTTTCACCCTTCCAGCGATAGGTGTCGCCGAGTCGATCGACGAACTGCGCGTGGCCGAAGCCAATATTGCGCAGCAGGTCGCCGGTGTTGAAGAAGCGGTCGCCCTTGCTGAACACATCGTGCAACACCACCTTGGCGGTTTTCTGCGGATCGGTGTAACCGTCCAGCGGGGCTTTTTCGTCGATCCGCGCCAGCAGCAAGCCCTGTTCGCCCTTGCCGACCTTGCGCATGAAGCCGTCGGCGCTGCGCAACGGCTGCCCGCTGTCGTGGTCGTACGCCACCAGCTCCCAGGCCATCAGCGAAAAACCAATGGTGTTGTCGAAGTTGAGAATGTTGCTGAAGCCGATATTACCGTCGCTCGCCGCGTACAGCTCGCAGATGTGCTCGACGGCAAACCGGGTCTTGAACTCGGCCCAGGCGCCGGGACGCAAGCCGTTGCCGATCATCTTGCGCACCGCGTGACGGCTGTCATCGGCGCTGGGCGGTTGATCGACCAGATAACGGCACAATTCGCCGACATAGCCGAGGGTGGTCGCGTTGTAGCGACGCACGTCCGGCCAGAACTGACTGGCGCTGAACTTGCGACGGATCGCGAACCCGGAAGCGCCGTTGATCGCCGAGCCCCAGCACACACAAAGGCCGGTGGCGTGGTACAGCGGCAAGGTGCAATAGACGACATCGTCGGGGGTCATGTTCAGGGCGATCATGCCGAAGCTGGCCGAGCTGCGCATCCAGCGGCCGTGCTTGAACACCCCGGCCTTGGGCAGGCCGGTGGTGCCGGAGGTGTAGATGTAGAAGCACGGATCGTCGAAGAACACTTCGCCGCTGCTGGGCGGGTTTTCAGTGCAGGCGTCAGCACTGGCACTGATCAGATTGACGTAGCCCTCGGGCGCAATGCCTGGGTGGCTATAGGTGTCACGGTCGGCGATAAACCAGGTGCGCTGCGCCGGGATCGACACCTGCTCGCGGATCGCGGCAAACGCCGGCTGCAATTCCTCACCGAGGACAATCGCCACCGGCGCCACCAGATTTACGCTGTGAATCAGTGTGTCGCGGGTTTGCGAAGTATTGAGCAGCGCACTGACCGCGCCGAGTTTGGCCAGCGCCAGAATGGTCACCAGCAGCTCGGGACGATTTTCGATGAACACCGCGACCACGTCGCCCTTGCCGATGCCCTGCGCGCTCAGATAGTGGGCGATGCGGTTGGCCCACTGGTTGACCTGCGCATAGGTCAGCAAGACGTTGTCCTGCAAGATCGCCTGCCCCTCTGGATTGCGCAGCGTTGCTTGCTCGAAGGTCCAGCCGAGGCCACACGTTTGGGTCGGATCCGTGACTTTGGCGACTTTCATGCCCTTGACCACCCGCGGGATGGCTTTGGCGATCGTCGGCAGTTTGCGGAGCATCATGCTCCAGGTAATCGTGTCGCTCGACGCGTGACGCATGGCAGCTCCCCGGTCGGCCTGGTTGGCCGGTTTTTTTATTGTTCGGGCTGTGGGCATGACCTGCGTTGTGGGCAAGGTCGAGATCGAAAATACGTCAGCGCTTCTCGGCCTGTACACGCGGTTTTTGCAATGTTTTGTATCCGCCCTGTCACGCCTGGCGGCGGTGATTACGACTTTGCCGTTTGGTTCCGTTCAACTCATGAGAATCCCGCAAAATGCAGGATGCACGATGGCCATTCATGCAGATTGCACGAGCCATGCAAATTTCACGATTTTTAACTTATTGATTTATATACGTTTTTATTTTTCGGTGTGCTGGCACAATCGCTGCAACCTCCTCTGCATGCTTGCCATTCAAGTGCATACGGAGCTGAAAGACATGAGCCTGATCCAAGAAAAATTTACCTCGCTGTTCTCCAACTTCAACGTCACCACTGCGCCACGTCCCGATGGCGGGATTCTGCTGACGCTGCGCAGCAGTGAAGGCAAAGTGTTCAAGCGCGCCCTGACGTATCAGCAAATGCACAACGCCGACCAACTGTCGTGGGCGATCAGCGCGATCCGTCGTGACCTGGCGGAAGAAGCCAGTGAGCTGCCGCAGATTGCGATGCTGCAAAGCCAGCAGCGCTTTGCCCTGCCGACGTATCACTCGCTGTAATTTGATTCGAGGTTTTAAACAGCCTTAAACAAAAACAGGCCGGGCAGTTTTCACTGTCCGGCCTGTTTTTTTGGCTGATGCAAAACTCCGTGTGGGAGCGGGCTTGCTCGCGAAAGCGGCGTGTCAGTCAAAAATATTTGGCTGACACACCGCTTTCGCGAGCAAGCCCGCTCCCACATTGGATTGAGGGTGGTTAGAAGGCTTCGGGTTCGATGCCGGTGAAGCTGTCGACGGTGATATGGCTTCCCAGCTCCCCACCCTCGCGCGCCAGGCCGCAGGTCTGCAGGCCTGCCGATTGAGCGGCATCCAGCTCCTCAACAATGTCGGACAGAAACAGAATGTCCTGCGGCTCGACACCAATCGCCTGTTGAATGTTGGTGTAAGACTGCGCCTCACGCTTGGGCCCCGACGTGGTATCGAAATACCCGCTGAACAGCGGTGTCAGATCTCCCGCCTCGGAGCAGCCGAAGATCAGCTTCTGCGCCTGGATCGAACCCGACGAATACACAAACAGTTGATAACCGGCCTGATGCCAGCGCTTGAGCGCTTCAACGGCATCCGGGTACACGTGGCCCTTCAACTGCCCGGCGTGATAACCCTGCGCCCAGACCATGCCTTGCAAGGCTTTGAGCGGCGTGGCTTTGCGATCTTCCTCGATCCAGCTCAAGAGAATTTCAACAACCCGTTCAACATCGGCCTGCGGTGCATTGCTGTCGCGGCGCACGGCGTCGAGTTGCTCAGCCACATCGGCACGTTCGGCGTTCTGTCGCACGAAGTCCGGCAGGTGTTTGGCCGCATACGGGAACAGCACATCAAAAACGAAACTCACCGCGCTGGTGGTGCCTTCAATGTCAGTGACAATGGCTTTGATCGGCATCGGCTCAGTCCTCCAGACGTGGGAAGCGCCCGGCGATGTCTTCGCCGGTGAAATTCGCGACCCAGCCTTCCGGGTTGTTGAACAGGCGAATCGCCACGAAGTGCGGGTGCTCGCCCATGTCGAACCAGTGCTTGGTACCGGCCGGCACCGAGATCAGGTCGTTCTTCTCGCACAACACCGCGTAGACATAATCGTCGATGTGCAGGGTAAACAGGCCACGACCGGCAACGAAAAAGCGCACTTCGTCTTCGCCATGGCGGTGTTCTTCAAGGAACTTGGCGCGCAGTTCGGCTTTTTGCGGGTGGTCGCTGTTGAGGCTGATCACATCGACGGTGATGTAACCGCGCTCGGTCATCAGTTTGTCGATCTGCTCCTGATAGGCGCTGATCACCTCCTCCTGGCTGGCGCCGGGCTGGATCTTCGCGGCGGCTTGCCAGCGGTCGAAGCGCACGCCCTGCTCGGCGAGCGTCGAGGCGATGTCTTCGAAATGGGTCAGCACCTTGTTCGGAATCTCGGGGCTGGATACGTGATAGACGGACAGGCTGCTCATGGGCAATTCCTCGGTATCGGCCTTGCCGTCCGGCTCTTGCAGACCGGTCGGGCAGTGCATTTGATCAGGCAAATGGGCGGCTTCTGGTGAAGTCAGCCTTGGCGGTTCATGACGCTGCGGGTTTTCAACTCGCATTCAAACAGAAATTCGAAGGCCTCGATCTGCCGCAGGGCATCGCTCATCTGCGCGCCCCAGGTGTAGAGGCCGTGGCCGCGAATCAGATAACCGACGCAATCGGGATGGGCGTCGAGCCAAGGCTGCACCTTGGCGGCGAGGCGCGCAATGTCCTGGTCGTTGTCGAAGATCGGCACGCGCACCCGCGATTCATGGGTGGAGATGCCGCTGAAGGCTTTTTGCAGTTCGTAGTCTTCGAACTCGATAAAGTCTTGCGGCGTCAGGCGCGACAGCACCGTGGCGTTCACCGAGTGGGTGTGCAGCACCGCACCGATCTCCGCGCGCCAGCTGTAGAGCTGGGTGTGCAGCAGGGTTTCGGCCGAGGGCTTTTTGCCCGGTTCGAGGCTGTTGCCGGACAAATCCGTGGCGAGCACGTCGTCCAGGCCCAACTGGCCCTTGTGCTTGCCGGACACGGTCAGCAGCGCTTCGCTCTGCGACAGACGCGTCGAGTAATTGCTGCTGGTGGCCGGCGACCAGCCGCGACCATAAAGAAAACGCCCGGCGTCGACGATCTGCTGGGCGAGCTGTTCACGCGTAAGGCTCATGGCCTGTCCTCTTGCATACGTGTGGCAATGATAACGGCAGCAGCGAGCGCCGCGAGACTGGCAATACTAAAGGTCAATGTCGCGCCGAGGGCATTCCAGCTGTAACCGGAATACAACGCGCCCAGCGCGCCACCGGTGCCGGCCAGCGCCGCGTACAGCGCCTGACCCTGACCTTGCTGACGCGCACCGAAACTACGTTGCACGAAGGCGATGGCAGCCGCATGAAAGCTGCCGAAGGTCGCCGCGTGCAGCACCTGGGCCAACAACAGTACCCAGAGGAATTCGGCGAACGAACCTAGCAGCAACCAGCGCAGCGCCGCCAGCAGAAAACTCGCCATCAGCACCCGACGCAATGAAAAGCGCACGAGAATCCGGCTCATCGCCATGAACATCAGCACCTCGGCGACCACGCCCACGGCCCAGAGCATGCCGATCGTGCCACGGCTGTAACCGAGGCGTTCAAGGTGCAAGGTCAGAAACGTGTAATACGGGCCGTGGCTCATCTGCATCAGCGCGACGCAGGCGTAAAACGCCAGCACACCGGGGCTGCGCAGCTGCTTGAGAAAGCCCTCCCCGCTCGGCCGATTACCTTGCGGTGGCTGCGCGTTCGGCACCCACAGGCTGCTGAGGACGATGCCGGCCATGATCAGCACCAGCGCCGCCGGGTAGATGTCGAGGCTCAGCCATTCGAACAAACGGCCCAACGCGACCACGGTGATGATGAAACCGATCGAGCCCCACAGGCGAATCTGGCTGTAGCGCGAGGTTTGCCCCTGCAAGTGCGCGAGGGTGATGACTTCGAACTGCGGCAGCACCGCGTGCCAGAAGAACGCGTGCAACGCCATGACCATCGCCAGCCAGGCGTAGGTCTTGCTGACGAAAATCAGCGAGAACGTCAGCAGCGTACACACCGCACCGAAGCGCACGATGGCCAGGCGTTTGCCGGTGTAGTCGCCGAGCCAGCCCCAGATGTTCGGCGCCACACAGCGCATCAGCATCGGGATCGCCACCAGCTCGCCGATGCGCGCGGGGCTGAAGCCGAGATGATCGAAGTACAGCGCCAGAAACGGCGCTGTCGAGCCGAGCAAGGCGAAATAGAACAGATAGAAACTGGACAGCCGCCAGTACGGGAGCGCCGCCACGGTCAGACCGCGACGGCTTGGCGATCAACCATCAAAGCTGACCCAGCACCGGGGTGCTGACGCGCACGTCGGCGTTCTGCCCACGATGACGCAGCAGGTGATCCATCAACACGATGGCCATCATCGCTTCGGCAATCGGCGTGGCGCGGATGCCGACGCACGGGTCGTGACGGCCCTTGGTGATCACATCTACCGGGTTGCCGTGGATATCGATCGAACGGCCCGGGGTGGTGATGCTCGACGTCGGCTTCAACGCCAGGTGCGCGACGATCGGCTGACCCGACGAGATGCCACCGAGAATGCCGCCGGCGTTGTTGCTGAGGAAACCTTGCGGGGTCAGTTCATCGCGATGCTCGGTGCCGCGCTGGGCGACGCAGGCGAAACCGGCGCCGATTTCCACGCCTTTCACCGCGTTGATGCTCATCAGCGCATGCGCCAGTTCAGCGTCGAGGCGGTCGAAAATCGGCTCGCCGAGGCCCGGCATCACGCCTTCGGCGACTACGGTGATCTTCGCCCCGACCGAGTCCTGATCGCGGCGCAACTGGTCCATGTAGGCTTCCAGCTCCGGCACCTTGTCCGGATCCGGGCTGAAGAACGCGTTCTGTTCCACCGAATCCCAGGTCTTGAACGGGATTTCGATCGGGCCGAGCTGGCTCATGTAGCCACGGATGACGATGCCCTGGCTGGCCAGATACTTTTTGGCAATCGCACCTGCCGCCACACGCATCGCGGTTTCCCGCGCCGAGCTGCGACCGCCACCACGGTAGTCGCGCTCGCCGTATTTGTGGTGGTAGGTGTAGTCGGCGTGCGCCGGGCGGAACAGATCCTTGATCGCCGAGTAGTCCTTGGACTTCTGGTCGGTGTTGCGGATCAGCAGGCCGATCGAGCAACCGGTGGTGCGGCCCTCGAACACGCCGGAAAGGATTTCGACTTCATCGGCTTCCTGACGCTGGGTGGTGTGGCGGCTGGTGCCTGGCTTGCGCCGATCGAGGTCGCGCTGCAGGTCTTCGAGGGAGATCTCCAGGCCCGGCGGGCAGCCGTCGACAATGGCGACCAACGCCGGACCATGGCTCTCGCCAGCGGTGGTGACAGTGAACAACTTGCCGTAGGTATTGCCGGACATGCAGGACGCTCCGTGAAATCAAACCCGAATTCGTGATGCGCGCCAGTATACGCAGGCTAACCGAGTAGTTCATCCTCGAACCTTAGCGGTGTTGGTGAGTCCAAACGGCACCTTGGCGAATGATGGCGTGATGATGCTGCGAGTTCTGATCTTGAGTCTTACCCTGTTTACCGGTTTTGCCCACGCGACTGTCCTGCAGCGCCCGATCTCTCTGGATACCGGGAGCGGTGAACTTTTCGGCTCGCTGTTGCTGCCAAAATCCGACAACCCAGTGCCGGTTGTCCTGATCCTTGCCGGCTCCGGTCCTACAGATCGTGACGGCAATAACCCCGATGGCGGGCGCAATGACAGCCTCAAGCGGCTGGCCTGGGTGCTGGCCAAACACAACATCGCCAGCGTGCGCTACGACAAGCGCGGGGTGGCTGCGAGCCGGCCGGCCACACCTGACGAGCGCAATCTGTCGGTGGAAGGCTACGTCGACGACGCCGTGGCGTGGAGCCAGAAGCTGAAAAGCGACCCGCGTTTCGGCCCGTTGATTCTGCTCGGTCACAGCGAAGGTGCACTGATTGCCACCCTCGCCGCCCCGCGTGCCGACGCCGCTGCGCTGATTTCGCTGTCCGGCAGTGCCCGCCCGGTGGATCAGGTGATCCGCGAGCAACTGGCGCGTAGCCTGCCGCCACCGTTGATGCTGCGCAGTAATGAACTGCTCGACAGCCTCAAGGCCGGTCACACCGATGACAACGTGCCGGCGCCGTTGCAACCGATTTTCCGCCCGAGCGTGCAGCCGTATCTGATTTCGCTGTTCCGCCAGGACCCGGCCAAGGCTTTTGCGCAACTGAAGATGCCGGCGCTGATCGTCCAGGGCAGCAACGACATGCAGGTCGGCGTCGGCGATGCGCAGGCACTGAAAGCCGCCAAACCCGACGCCGAACTAGTGGTGATCGAAGGTATGAACCACGTCATGCGCATCGTCCCCGCCGATGTGAAGCGGCAATTGGCCTCGTACAAGGACCCCAATTTGCCACTGGCGGCGGAACTGGGCGGCAAACTCATCGAATTTATTGACGGCATTCGCAACCGTTAACCGTAGTTTGCCCTCCAGTCCTGCAAAAAACGGCCGATAAGCCTTTGTCGCCAGCGTACCGGCTGGCGACAAGCAGAGCTTGGACAGGATCTCGCCGTTATGACTGATACCCCGACTTCACCCGACACCACCGCTGAAAAAGACGCACCGCCAGCGGTCGAGCTGCCATGGGCGGACGTCAGCGTCGAGCACCACAAGATGCTCCGCCTGGCCCCACTGCAGACTGATCGTCACACCGGTGGCCGGCCTTTGCGCTTTGTCGAATTCGGCTATGCCGAGCGCAACAGCAAAGAACACAGCCTGATGCGCATGGCGATCAAACTGCCCGGTCAGCGCGTGCGCAAAGAGCAGAACCACCTCGACGTGTGGGTCGATCACACCAGCAAACGTGTGCACTTCGGCCCCGACAGCGGTTTGCAGATCGAACCGTTGAACCGTGGCATCGGCCGTTTCATGGCCGCGCAAGGCATCAACTGGGCGAAAAAACGCTGGCCCGCCTACACCGTCGACGGCATGGACTTGAACAACAAGGACGCGCTGAACGAAGACACCCGCCTGCGTCGCGATCACTTCTTGCGCGTGCATGGTTTTGACGTTGTTTACGCCGACGCCCAGCATTTGAAGGGCAGCGTCAAAGAGGTGCAGGTCGGTGACCTGCTGGGCGACTGGAACAGCGAAAAGCTGCAGATCGTCGAGATTCTCGAAGCGGCGCAGATGCTGCAACAGGCCGAGCAGAACCTGGCCGAGCAGGAAGTGAAGCTGAAGAAGCAGGAAGAGAAGGTCAGCAAGTTCAAGCGTGAAGACGCTGGATTGCGCTTTACCATTACCTGTCTGGTGGCGTTTGCGGTGTTTCAGGCGGGGTTGTTGATCTGGATTGCCACGCACCGCTGATGGCTTGAGACCGCGGCGCGGCTATTCGCGAGCAGGCTCGCTCCCACCTTGGAATGCACTTCCCTGTGGGAGCGAGCCTGCTCGCAAAGCTTTTAGCCTTTAGACGCGGGAAGCGAACAGCGCCTGATGCTCGCGGCACTGCTCCGCCGTCAGCATGAACACGCCATGCCCGCCGCGCTCGAAATCGAGCCAGGCGAAGTCGACTTCCGGGTACAACGCTTCGACGTGTACCTGACTATTGCCCACTTCAACGATCAACAGCCCCTTCTCGGTCAGGTGATCCGCCGCTTCGGCGAGCATCCGCCGTACCAGGTTCAGACCGTCATCTCCGCAGGCCAGACCCAGCTCCGGTTCGTGCTGGTATTCGTCCGGCATGTCGGCGAAATCTTCTGCGTCGACATACGGCGGGTTCGACACGATCAGGTCGAACCGCTGTCCCGGCAGACCATCGAAACCATCGCCCTGCACGGTGTACACGCGCTCATCGACGCCATGACGCTCGATGTTCTGGTTGGCCACTTCCAGCGCTTCGAACGACAGATCGGCCAGCACCACTTCGGCGTTCTGGAACTCGTAGGCACAGGCGATACCGATGCAGCCCGAGCCGGTGCACAGGTCGAGGATGCGTGCCGGCTCGTCGCCGATCCACGGTGCGAAGCGGTTTTCGATCAGCTCGCCAATCGGCGAACGCGGGATCAGCACGCGCTCATCGACGATGAACGACATGCCGCAGAACCATGCCTCACCCAACAGGTACGCAGTCGGGATGCGCTCTTCGATGCGGCGCTTGAGCAGGCGTTGCAGGTTGACCAGTTCGTCATCTTCCAGCGCACAGTCGAGGTAGCTGTCGGCGATCTCCCACGGCAGGTGCAAGGCACCGAGCACCAACTGCCGGGCTTCATCCCAGGCGTTGTCGGTGCCATGGCCGAAAAACAGATCCTCCCCATGGAAGCGGCTGACGGCCCAACGGATGTGGTCGCGCAGGGTACGAAGTCGGGAAGTGATCACGGGGCAGAACTCCAGAAAAAACGACTGGCGATTCTACCAGCCAAAACGCGTCACGACGACGCGGGAAACATTCGCGGCCGACAGTAGGACCTTTCTGTTTTTTGCATCAGCTATTGAACAGAACGTGTAACTTGACAAGGCTGCAGGCCAATAACGACGCTGCCTACGATGGTAGCGGTTCACAGAACCGCTCAGCCAGAGGACAATGCCGCAAAAGCCCCACCCCAAGGAGCCCCGAATGTCCGTTCCAAAAACGATGTTTCAACTCAGCGGCCGCGGTTACGCAGCGGCCACACTGAGCCATGCCACCGTGGTCATCATCGATGCCCAGAAAGAGTACCTCAGTGGCCCGCTGGCCCTGAGCGGCATGGACGCGGCCGTCGCGAACATCAAACAACTGGTCGCCGCGGCCCGTGCAGCCGGTCGGCCGATCGTGCACGTGCGTCATCTCGGCACCGTCGGTGGCCTGTTCGACCCGCAGGGCGAACGCGGCGAATTCATCCCCGGCCTTGAGCCACAAGGTGACGAAACCATCATCGGCAAACTGCTGCCGAGCGCGTTCCATGGCACCGAACTGCTCGACCGTTTGCAGAATCTTGGCTCGCTGGACCTGATCGTCTGCGGTTTCATGAGCCACTCCAGCGTCAGCACCACCGTGCGCGCGGCGAAGAACCTGGGCTTCCGTTGCACCCTGGTCGAAGACGCCTGCGCCACCCGTGACCTGCCGTTCAAGGGCCGCGTGCTCAGTGCCGCCGTGGTCCAGGAAGCGGAAATGGCGATCATGGCCGACAACTTCGCCACCCTTGCCCTGACTCAAGATCTGATCTGATCTGCTCTGATGAGCGGCTCACCGCGCCGCTCATCCGCAAAAGCCTCGCATTTGCTTCAATTGCCTTAGCCTCAGGAACAACCCGGTCAACTCCCGGTCGAAGGGCCGATACCCATTGAGGAAGGTCGGAATGAAGTTATCCGATGGATTTGACGCACGCCGCTTGCGGCCCAAAGGCCAAAGCAACTGGCGTTTTCGATTCGGCGCAGCGATCGCCGCCATTCTGGCGACGTTCGGTGTGCTGCTGGCGATGGCCGGTGCCGCCAGCCTGCTGGGACGCCCGCCGGCGCTCGGCGATTTGAATGCCACGCCGATGGGTTCGGCGATCATTCTCGCGGTCGGCTTGTTGTTCCTGTATTTCGGTGTGGCGCTGTGGCGTCGATGCCGGCGTCGCGCCAGGCAATCGCGGGAGCTGAACATGTCCCCGCACCTGATGAAAAAACACGACTGACTCCACGGCCTGGCTTTTTGCCGGGCCGTTTTGTTTCGACTTGGGTAAACTGGCCGCCCTTCGCGGAGGCTGACATGCAAGACGACGATTTTTCCCTGTTCAAAAGTGCGATCCAAGGCGTCAAGCCGATCAAGCACGACCGCGCCGACACTGGCAAACCCAAGGCTGACCGCGCGCAGATCGCCAAGCTGCGCCAGTCCGCCACCGTGCGCACCGACACCACCACCGTGGATGGCCTGTCCGATCAGTTCGTGATCGACGTCGGCCCCGAAGACGAGCTGATGTGGGCCCGCGACGGGGTGCAGGAAAGCCAGATGCGCAAGCTCAAGATCGGCCAGATCCCGTTCGAAGGCAGCCTCGACCTGCACGGCATGAACGTCGAAAAAGCCCGCGAGACCCTCTGGGCCTTTCTCGCCGAAGCGACCAAATTCGAAATCCGCTGCGTGCGCGTCACCCACGGCAAGGCCGTGCGCCTGGACGGCAAGCGGCCGATGATCAAAAGCCACGTCAACACCTGGCTGCGCCAGCATCCGCAAGTGCTCGGTTTCACCTCGTGCCAGGCGAAACACGGCGGTGCCGGCGCGGTGTACGTGATGCTCAAACGCACCATGATGGAAGGCCGCGACGAATAATCGCGTTACACCGAACTTGCAGGGTTGTGTCCGCCACCGTACCCTTGCCCTTTGCGAAAATCCCCACAGGTAGTTTCATGTCCCTGGAACAGAATTACACCGCGATTCTCGGCCAACTGGGCGAGGACGTGTCCCGCGAGGGCCTGCTCGACACGCCAAAGCGTGCCGCCAAAGCCATGCAGTACCTATGCCGCGGTTATGAACAGACGCTCGAAGAGGTCACCAACGGTGCCCTGTTCAGCTCCGACAACAGCGAAATGGTGCTGGTCAAGGACATCGAGCTGTACTCGTTGTGCGAACACCACCTGCTGCCGTTCATCGGCAAGGCCCACGTTGCGTACATCCCGAGCGGCAAAGTGCTGGGCCTGTCGAAGGTCGCGCGGATCGTCGACATGTACGCCCGCCGCCTGCAGATCCAGGAAAACCTCAGCCGGCAGATCGCCGATGCGGTGATGCAAGTCACCGGTGCGCTGGGCGTGGCCGTGGTGATCGAGGCCAAGCACATGTGCATGATGATGCGCGGTGTCGAGAAACAGAATTCGTCGATGATCACTTCGGTGATGCTCGGTGAGTTCCGCGAAAACGCGGCGACTCGCAGCGAGTTCCTCAGCCTGATCAAGTAATCGGCTGCAGAAAAAAACCGGCGTTGATCGCCGGTTTTTTTTCGTCCGTGAAAAATCGGGTAAGCTGCGCGCCCTTCTCTCTTTGCACCGTGAGGCTTTCAACGTGTTCGTAAAAGCGCTTCGTGTCGGCCTTGGCCAACTGATCATCTTCATCGACTTCATCACCCGCCCGGGCAAGAAACAGCGCCCGGCCGAGGTACAGGCGCAAGTCAACGCCGCCGCCAAAGGCCTGACCCTGTATCAGTTCCACGCCTGCCCGTTCTGCGTGAAAACCCGTCGTACGCTGCGTCGCCTGAATGTGCCGGTCGCACTGAAGGACGCGAAGAACAATGAACAGGATCGCCAGACCCTGCTGGACCAGGGCGGCAAGATCAAGGTGCCGTGCCTGCGCATTGAAGAGAACGGGCAGACGACCTGGATGTACGAGTCCAAGGTAATTATTGATTATCTGGATAAGCGTTTCGCGGCGGTCTGAGTCTTTTTGGGCGCATTTGAAGGCCCTATCGCGAGCAGGCTCACTCCTACAATTGGAATGCGTTCTCCTGTAGGAGTGAGCCTGCTCGCGATGAGGCACTTGAGGGCACCATAAATCCCAGACAAAAATAAACCGGCCCTCGAGCCGGTTTATTTTTTTCAGGCTGCTTTGTCTAGTTGCGCCTGGCGCACCACCGCCGCCAACCGCTTGAGCCCTTCATCCAGTCGCGCCGGGTCGATGTGGCTGAAATTCAAACGCAGATGCCCGAGGTTTTTATCCGGTTCGGGAAAGAACGGCTCACCCGGCATGAACGCCACGTCATTGGCCAACGCCTCGTTGAGCAACGTCCGCGTATCCAGCGGTTGCTTCAACGTCAGCCAGAAAAACAACCCGCCCTGCGGCATGTTCCAGTTCGCCAGATCGGAAAAGTGCGTTTCCAGCGCTGACTGGAAAGCATCCCGCCGCTGCCGGTAAAAGCCGCGCAACTCGCTCAGGTGCTGCTGATATTTTTCACTGCCGATCCATTGCAGCGCCTGCCACTGGCCGATGCGGTTGGTGTGCAGATCCGCCGACTGTTTTAGCTTGAGCAAATGCGGAAACAGGTCCGGGCTGGCGATCAGGTAGCCGACGCGCAGGCCCGGCAGCAGGGTTTTCGACACGGTGCCGGTGTAGATCCAGCTGGCTTTCTGCAAACGCCCGGCAATCGGCTTGGCGCTGCCGCCATCGAACGTCAGTTCGCGGTACGGCTCGTCTTCGATCAGGGTCACGCCGAATTCATCCAGCAATGCGGCGACGGCGGCGCGCTTGGCTTCGCTGTAGCGCACGGCGGACGGATTCTGGAACGTCGGGATCAGGTAGATGAACGCCGGGCGATGTTGCTCAAGGCGACTGCGCAGTTGGGCCAGATTCGGGCCATCGGCCTCTTGCGGCACGGTCAGGCAATCGGCGCCGAACAGCTGGAAGATCTGCAGCGCGGCCAGATAGGTCGGCGCCTCCAGCAGGATTTCGGTGCCTTTGTCGATGTATAACTTGGCCGCCAGATCCAAGGTCTGCTGGGAACCGCTGACCACCAGCACCTGACTCGCCTCGCACGCCAAGCCCAGCGCCCTCGCCTCCGCCGCCAGCGCTTCACGCAGCGCCGGCTCGCCTTCGCTCATGCCGTATTGGCCAAGGGAGAGCGGCATGTCGGCCCATTCGACTTTCGGCAACATGGCTTCAGCGGGAAGGCCGCCGGCAAACGACATCACCTCCGGACGCTGGGCGGCGGCGAGGATTTCACGGATCAGAGAACTTTTAAGGCGCGAAACACGTTCGGAAAAAGCCATGGGAGTCACCGGTAGCGAGGCCTGGGAAAAATGAGTCAAACTGGTTGACTGAAACTACGACAGCTTGAGCGAGTACGTCAACATGCTTGACCTTAAAAACCCCGCCAGCCAGCAACAGGCGATGGAAGCGTTTTTTTTCGGCTATCAGGCGTTCACCGCCAAAGCGGATGAAATGCTCGAGCGACGCGGCCTGTCCCGGGTGCATCAGCGGATTGTGTTCTTCATCGCGCGTTATCCGAATTTGAGCGTGAAGGAATTGCTGGGCTTGCTCGGCGTCAGCAAACAGGCGCTGAACATGCCGTTGCGCCAGCTGCAGGAAATGCATCTGGTGGAGAGCGTGGCGTCGGAGGCAGACAAGCGTAAGCGTCTGCTGGAATTGACCGCCGAGGGTGCGAAGTTTGAACAGGCGTTACGGCGTGAACAGGTGAAGTTGCTCGAGCGGGTGTTTGCCGAGGCTGGGGAGGCGGCGGTGAATGGGTGGTTGGCGGTGAATATGGCGCTTGGGGGCACTCAGTCACATCTGGATTGACTGGACCGGCCTCATCGCTGGCAAGCCAGCTCCCACAAGGGCAACGGCGTACACAGATGTGAAGAAACCCACCAACCCTGTGGGAGCTGGCTTGCCAGCGATGGGGCCTCTGAAGGCGATATATCTCTATCGCCTGACCTTTCGTAAACAAAACCAAAAACAATATTTGCTTTATTTGTACACAAAAGCATAATCCACTGCGTGCGAGTTCCTGACCGCATGGTCAACAAATTCGCGTATGCCTCAAAGGGCTGCTGCCACCCCTCATGGGTCCGGCCCTGGAAATAACAATAAAACTCTTGAGGAGTACTCGCTGTGGAAAGCCGCAAATCCGAAGCATCGACGCTGGAACTCTCGCCGCCCTTACGCACAGGCGTGCTGGAGCGCATCTTCAAACTCAGCTTGCATGGCACCACGGTGAAGACCGAGCTGATTGCCGGTCTGACAACCTTCATCACCATGGCTTACATCATCTTCGTCAACCCGAACATCATGGCCGATGCCGGGATCGATCACGGTGCAGCCTTCGTCGCCACCTGCATCGCCGCCGCGCTCGGCTGCCTGCTGATGGGCCTGTACGCCAACTGGCCGGTGGGCCTGGCACCGGGCATGGGCCTCAACGCTTTCTTCACTTACACCGTGGTCGGCACCATGGGCTACAACTGGGAAACCGCGCTCGGTGCGGTGTTCGTTTCCGGTGTGCTGTTCATGATCCTGACCTTCTCGCGAATTCGCGAATGGCTGCTCAACAGCATCCCGGTCAGCCTGCGCTTTGCGATGGGCGCTGGCGTCGGTCTGTTCCTCGGGCTGATCGGCCTGAAGACCGCCGGTATCGTCGTCGACAGCCCGGCCACCCTGATCAAACTCGGCTCCCTGCGTGAACCCGGCCCGCTGCTGGCGGCGATCTGCTTCCTGATGATCGCGATCCTCAGCTACCACAAAGTGTTCGGCGCGATCCTCATCAGCATCATCACCGTGACCCTCGCCGGTTGGGGCCTGGGCATCGTGCACTACGAAGGGATCATGTCGACCCCGCCAAGCCTGGCACCGACCTTCATGGCAATGAACGTCGCGGGTGTGTTCAACGTCAGCATGATCAGCGTGGTGCTGGCCTTCCTCTTCGTGCACATGTTCGACACCGCCGGCACGCTGATGGGTGTGGCCCAGCGCGCCAATCTGGTCAACGCGGACGGGCGTATCGAAAACCTTTCCCGGGCGATGAAAGCCGACAGCGCCTCCAGCGTCTTCGGCGCGGTGGTCGGTGTCCCTCCGGTTACAAGCTATGTGGAAAGTGCCGCGGGTGTAGCGGCTGGTGGTCGGACTGGTCTTACCGCAGTCACCGTGGGTGTGCTATTTATAGCGGCGATGTTTTTCGCGCCACTGGCCGGGATGATTCCGGCTTACGCCACCGCCGGTGCGCTGATTTATGTCGCGATGCTGATGATGGGCGGCATGGCCCACATCGAATGGGATGAAGCCACTGACGCCATCCCGGCGATCGTCACCGCGATCATGATGCCGCTGACCTTCTCGGTCGCCGACGGCATCGCGCTGGGCTTCATCACCTACGTGGCGTTGAAGGCCGGCACCGGCAAGTACAAGGAAATTTCCGTCAGCCTGTGGGTGCTCTGCGCGATCTTCATCGCCAAGTTCATCTTCTTGTAAGCGTCACGCGGTTCAAGCGTCAAACCAGCCTCACCCTCGCGGGTGGGGCTTTTGCACATTCTTGAGTACAACAAAAAAA
Organism: Pseudomonas sp. FW305-3-2-15-E-TSA4; assembly: GCF_058787295.1. Lineage (NCBI taxonomy): Bacteria > Pseudomonadati > Pseudomonadota > Gammaproteobacteria > Pseudomonadales > Pseudomonadaceae > Pseudomonas > Pseudomonas sp. FW305-3-2-15-E-TSA4. The sequence goes on from NZ_JBYSZP010000009.1 coordinate 251,183, forward strand.
GGAGCAAAGTGATGAGTCTGGAAACCTGGCTGCTGTTCAGCGGCGCTGCATTGGTGGTGATCCTGATTCCGGGGCCGCTGTCGTTGTTGATGATAAGCAACAGTCTGAACTACGGCTTGCGCCGCTCTTACCCGGCATTTCTCGGCGGCGTGATCGCCTCGATCTGCCTGCTCAGTGCTTCGGCGCTGGGGCTCGGCGCCCTGCTGCTGGCCTCGGAACAACTGTTCAGCGCCCTGAAAATCGTCGGCGCGCTGTACCTGTTCTACCTCGCCTGGCAGAGCTGGCAGCAATCGCGTCAGCCAGCGGTCGGTGCCGAAGTACCGCAAGCCGCGCCGGTGCCGCGTTTCCGCACATTGTTCGGCCGCGCGTTTGTCTTGGGCGCGAGCAATCCGAAGGACATTCTGTTTTTCGCCGCGTTTCTGCCGCAGTTCCTTAGCGCGCAACAGCCGTTCCTCCCGCAATTGCTGATCATGATCGCGACTTGGGTGGTGCTGGATCTGTGCTGCAAACTGGCTTACGGGCTGGGTGCACATGGCGCGGCGCGCTATCTGCGCAGCGGCAAGGGACAGAGCTGGTTCAACCGGGTGAGTGCCGGACTGTTCAGTGGTGCCGGTGCTGCGTCGCTGTTGAGCCGCTGACAGCAAAAGCTTCGCGAGCAAGCCCGCTCCCACATTTGGAATGCATTCCCTTGTGGGAGCGGGCTTGCTCGCGAAGGCGTCAGACCAGACAGCACTTTCCTCCAAGCGAAAAAAAGCCCGCAGTGTGAGCGGGCGAAAGACCAAAGAAGCTATATGCGCAGTCGCTTCCCGGTGGGGGCAGCTGCTTGGGGGTCAGCTGCCCCGGTAGGTGGAATAGCTGTAAGGCGAAATCAGCAGTGGCACGTGGTAGTGATCCTGCTCGGCAGAGATGCCGAAACGCAGCACCACCACGTCGAGGAACGCCGGTTCCGGCAGTTGCACGCCACGGGCGCGGTAATAATCGCCGGCGTGGAACTGCACCTGATAGACCCCGGTGCGGTAGTCATCGCCTTGCAGCAGCGGCGCATCGACCCGGCCATCGCTGTTGGTTATCGCACTGGCGACCAATTCCAGGTGCGAACCTTCAACGCGGTACAGCTCGACCTTGATCGAGCTGCCCGGGCAACCGTGTGCAGCGTCCAAAACGTGTGTTGTCAAACGTCCCATTGATTCTGCGCGCCTGGCCGCAAAGAGCAGTCAGACTTCGCGCCTCCCGAAGTCAGGTAAAAAGGAGACCGCACCGATTCGGAGCACGAAAAGTTGCGGCGAGCGACTGATTAAGACACTTTTCAAAAAAATTGTACACAATAAAAACGACATTTTTCACCTCACCCCCGCCATTCGGGCGTTTACCCATGATCTGCCCCTCAAGCGCCTGGCTATTGAACCTCACAGCCATTAGCTGACTGATCAGGCAGGTTTCTTGCAGGTTTACGCCATTAACAGCAAAAGATGACAGTCGGTGAAAAATGCGAAAATTCAGGCTTACAAATTGCGAATAAAGTTGTATACAATCAGCCCATCGCTGTGACGCCAGCCTGTGCAGGCCGTTACACAAACCTGTCAACGAATAAGAAGGAAGACTGCAGTGAGCGCTGACTACCCACGCGACCTGATCGGTTACGGCAGTAACCCTCCTCACCCACACTGGCCGGGCAACGCGCGCATCGCCCTGTCCTTCGTGCTCAATTACGAAGAAGGCGGCGAGCGCAACATTCTGCACGGCGACAAAGAATCCGAAGCCTTCCTCTCCGAGATGGTTGCTGCCCAGCCGCTACAAGGCGCGCGCAACATGAGCATGGAATCGCTTTACGAGTATGGCAGCCGCGCCGGCGTATGGCGGATTCTGAAACTGTTCAAGGAATTCGACATTCCACTGACCATCTTCGCCGTAGCCATGGCCGCCCAGCGCCACCCGGACGTGATCCGCGCGATGGTTGAAGCCGGTCACGAGATCTGCAGCCACGGCTACCGCTGGATCGACTACCAATACATGGACGAGGCGCAGGAGCGCGAGCACATGCTCGAAGCGATCCGCATCCTCACCGAACTCACCGGCGAACGCCCACTGGGCTGGTACACCGGCCGCACCGGCCCGAACACCCGGCGCCTGGTGATGGAAGAAGGCGGTTTCCTCTACGACTGCGACACCTACGACGACGACCTGCCCTACTGGGAACCGAACAACCCGACCGGCAAGCCGCACCTGGTGATCCCGTACACCCTCGACACCAACGACATGCGCTTCACCCAGGTGCAGGGTTTCAACAAGGGCGACGATTTCTTCGAATACCTCAAAGACGCATTCGACGTGCTCTACGCCGAGGGCGCCGAAGCGCCGAAGATGCTTTCGATCGGTCTGCACTGCCGGCTGATCGGCCGTCCGGCGCGTCTGGCGTCGCTCAAGCGCTTCATCGAATACGCCAAAAGTCATGAACAGGTGTGGTTCAGCCGTCGCGTCGACATCGCGCGTCACTGGCACGAAACCCACCCGTACCAAGGGGCCGCCCAATGAGCCGCTTTCAAACCCTGCAACCGTCGGCCCTGAGCCGCGACGCCTTCGTCAAAGCCTTCGCCGACATCTACGAACATTCGCCATGGGTGGCCGAGAAGGCTTACGACCTGGGCGTGGACGCATCGATCGACGAGATCGAAACCCTGCACCAGCGCATGAGCGACATCCTGTTGAGCGCCGATCACGCCAGTCAACTGGCACTGATCAATGCTCACCCGGACCTGGCCGGCAAAGCTGCCGTCCAGGGCCAACTGACCGAAGCCAGCACCAATGAACAGGCTGGCGCCGGTATTCACCAATGCACGGCCGAAGAGTTCCAGCGCTTCACCGAGCTGAACGACGCCTACAAGGCCAAGTTCAAGTTTCCCTTCATCATGGCGGTAAAAGGCAGCAATCGGCATCAGATCCTCGCGGCGTTCGAAACGCGCATTCACAACTCGGTCGACACCGAATTCAAATGCGCGCTGGCGGAGATCAACAAGATCGCCCTGTTCCGTTTACTGACTCTTTAGCGAAGCCTGACCCGAGTACATCAGACGCGGAGAGTACCCAGGGTCTTGCAAGCATCCCCAGCCAACTTATTAAAGGCAGACAAGAAGAATGAAAGCTTACGCCGTACCTTTCGAGAAGTTCGTCAACCTGGCCGACGCCCGTCTGGGCACCAAAATCATCTCGGTCACCGATGACTGGTTCGCAGACGCCAATCGTCTGTTTCAGCCGACCCCGGCCGTGTGGAAGGAGGGTGTGTTCGACGACAACGGCAAGTGGATGGACGGCTGGGAGTCGCGTCGCAAGCGCTTCGAAGGCTACGACAGCGCGGTAATCCGCCTGGGTGTACCGGGTTCGATCAAAGGCGTGGACATCGACACTTCATTCTTCACCGGCAACTTCCCGCCATCGGCCTCGCTGGAAGCGTGCTTCCTGGCCTCGGGCGAGCCGGACGAAAACACCCAGTGGACTGAAGTGCTGTCGGCCGTCGAACTGCAAGGCAACAGCCACCACTACCACGAAATCAGCAATGACCAAGCGTTCAGCCACTTGCGCTTCAACATCTACCCGGACGGCGGTGTAGCCCGTCTGCGTGTGTACGGCATTCCGTTCCGCGACTGGTCGGCTGTTGGGGACAACGAACAGGTTGACCTGGCAGCAGCCCTCAACGGTGGCCGCGCCCTCGCCTGCTCCGACGAACACTTCGGTCGCATGAGCAACATCCTCAACCCGGGCCGTGGCATCAACATGGGCGACGGCTGGGAAACCGCACGTCGTCGCACCCCAGGCAATGACTGGGTGATCGTCGCGCTGGGCCATCCGGGCGAGATCGAAAAAATCATCGTCGACACCCTGCACTTCAAGGGCAACTACCCGGACACATGCTCGATCCAGGGCGCGTTCGTCAAGGGCGGTACCGACAGCCAGATCGAAACCCAGTCGCTGTTCTGGCGTGAACTGCTGCCGAGCCAAAAACTGGAAATGCACGCCGAACACACCTTCGTCGAGCAGATCAAGGCACTGGGCCCGATCACCCACATCCGTCTGAACGTGTTCCCGGATGGTGGCGTGAGTCGCCTGCGCGTTTTGGGCAAGGTCGCTAAATAAGGTTGAACCCATCGCTGGCAAGCCAGCTCCCACAGGTTTGTGAACGCCACAGTCCACTGTGGGAGCGGGCTTGCCCGCGATGGCGATAGTTCTAACAACACAGAATTTTGGATAAGAAGAACAGCATGCGCACACTACAGATTGAACCGCTGACCAAAGAAGCCTTCGCCCCCTTCGGTGACGTGATCGAAACCGACGGCAGCGACCACTTCATGATCAACAACGGTTCGACCATGCGCTTCCACAAACTGGCGACGGTCGAAACCGCTACGCCTGAGGACAACGCGATCATCAGCATCTTCCGCGCCGACGCGCAGGACATGCCGCTGACCGTGAGCATGCTGGAACGCCATCCGCTGGGCAGCCAGGCTTTCATCCCGCTGCTCGGCAACCCCTTTCTGATCGTGGTCGCGCCACTTGGCGATGTACCTGTATCAGGCTTGGTCCGCGCCTTCGTCACCAACGGCAGGCAGGGCATCAATTACCATCGCGGCGTCTGGCACCACCCGGTGCTGACGATCGAAAAGCGGGATGACTTCCTGGTGGTTGATCGCAGTGGCACAGGCAATAACTGCGATGAGCATTTTTTCAAAGAGGATGAGCGTCTGATCCTCGCCCCCCACCAATAAGAGAAGGTCTGATCACTCGACAACAAGAGTGACAGGCGAGAGGTAAAGACTGTGGAAGCACATCTGTTGGAATGGCTGAACCTGAGCGTGCGCTGGGTTCACATGATCACTGGCGTGGCCTGGATCGGCGCGTCGTTCTACTTCGTCTGGCTGGAGAACAACCTCAACCGCGTCAACCCGAAAACCGGTCTTGCCGGTGATCTGTGGGCAATCCACGGCGGCGGTATCTATCACCTGGAAAAATACAAACTGGCCCCACCGTCGATGCCGGAGAACCTGCACTGGTTCAAATGGGAAGCCTACTTCACCTGGATGTCGGGGATCGCGCTGCTGTGCGTGGTGTTCTACTCCAATCCCGTGCTCTACCTCGTGGCACCCGGCAGCGGCCTGACCGGCCCTGAAGGCGTGGCCATCGGCATCGGTTCGCTGATCGCCGGCTGGTTCATCTACGACTTCCTTTGCGATTCGGCTCTGGGCAAGAAACCCGCCCTGCTCGGCTTCATCCTGTTCGTGCTGATCATCGGCGCGGCGTATGGCTTCAGCAAGGTGTTCAGCGGTCGTGGTGCGTATCTGCACGTCGGCGCGATCATCGGCACCATCATGGTCGGCAACGTGTTCCGCATCATCATGCCGGCGCAGCGTGCACTGGTCGCCGCGATTGCCGAGAACCGCACGCCGGACCCGGCGCTGCCGGCCAAAGGCCTGCTGCGTTCGCGTCACAACAACTACTTCACCCTGCCGGTGCTGTTCATCATGATCAGCAACCACTTCCCGAGCACTTACGGCAGCCAGTACAACTGGTTGATCCTCGCCGGGATCGCGGTGTTGGCGGTGTTGGTGCGTCACTACTTCAACACCCGTCACGACAGCCACAAGTTTGCCTGGACCCTGCCCGTGGCAGCGGTGGGCATGATCACCCTGGCGTACGTCACCGGCCCTGCGCCGATGCCGACCGCACCGGACGTGGCCAAGGCGCCAGCAAAAATCGAGTACCAGCCATTGCCGGAAACGGCACTGGGCGGTGGCGCGAAACCGGCTGAAGCGGCGGCACCTGCAGCGCCAGCCGCTCCGGCTGCCCCTGCTGCGGCACCGGCGCAAGCGTCCAACGCAGGTCCTGCGTTCGACAAGGTGCACAACGTGATCCAGGAACGCTGCGCGGTCTGCCATTCGGCCAAACCGACCAGCCCGTTGTTCAGCGCGGCGCCCGCCGGTGTGATGTTCGACACCCCCGAGCAGATCCGCCAGAACGCGGCGCGGATCCAGGCGCAAGCCATCACCACGCAGATCATGCCACTGGGCAACATCACCCAGATGACCCAGCAGGAACGTGACCTGATCGGTGCATGGATCGCGCAGGGAGCCCAGACCAACTAAGCAACAAAGCTTCGCGAGCAGGCTCGCTCCCACAGAGATCGCGCAATTCCTGTGGGAGCGAGCCTGCTCGCGAATCGCCTTAACGCGGTTTACCTGATGCAAAGAAACAGCTGTGAGCCACCCGGCAGCTGTTCAATCACAAGAATAAAAAAGATCCGAGGTGTTGCATGTCCGAGCTGTCCAAAGCGCGCATCCCCGACGCACCCGCCATTCAGCGTTTGCCCTTTTTGCAACTGATCCTGGTCGGTTTGCAACATGTTCTGCTGATGTACGGCGGTGCCATCGCGGTGCCGTTGATCATCGGACAGGCCGCTGGCCTGAGTCGTGAAGAAATTGCCTTCCTGATCAACGCCGACCTGCTGGTCGCCGGTATCGCCACCATCGTCCAGTCGCTGGGTATCGGCCCGATGGGCATCCGCATGCCGGTGATGATGGGCGCCAGTTTCGCCGCCGTCGGCAGCATGGTCGCCATGGCCGGGATGCCCGGTATCGGTCTGCAAGGGATCTTCGGTGCAACCATCGCCGCCGGGTTCTTCGGCATGCTCATCGCGCCGTTCATGTCCAAGGTCGTGCGTTTCTTCCCGCCTTTGGTGACCGGCACAGTCATCACCTCGATCGGTTTGTCGCTGTTCCCCGTGGCCGTGAACTGGGCCGGTGGCGGTGCCGCCGCGGCGCAATTCGGTTCACCGATCTATCTGGCCATCGCCGCTCTGGTACTGGCGACCATTCTGCTGATCCACCGCTTCATGCGCGGCTTCTGGGTGAATATTTCCGTGCTGATCGGCATGTGCCTGGGCTACGTGCTCTGCGGTGCGATCGGCATGGTCGACCTGAGCGGCATGGCCAGCGCGCCGTGGGTTCAGTTCGTCACTCCGCTGCACTTCGGCATGCCGAAATTCGAACTGGCACCGATCCTGTCGATGTGTCTGGTGGTGGTGATCATTTTCGTCGAGTCCACCGGGATGTTCCTCGCGCTGGGCAAAATCACCGGTCAGGAAGTCTGCCCACGGATGCTGCGGCGTGGCCTGCTGTGCGATGCCGGCGCCTCGTTCGTTGCCGGTTTCTTCAACACGTTCACCCATTCCTCGTTCGCGCAGAACATCGGCCTGGTGCAGATGACCGGCGTGCGTTGCCGTTCGGTGACCATCGTTGCCGGTGGCCTGCTGATCGTGCTGAGCCTGCTGCCGAAAGCCGCATTCCTGGTGGCGTCGATTCCGCCGGCGGTGTTGGGCGGTGCGGCGATCGCGATGTTCGGCATGGTTGCTGCCACCGGGATCAAGATCCTGCAAGAAGCCGACATCGGCGACCGGCGTAATCAACTGCTGGTGGCGGTGAGCATCGGCATGGGCCTGATCCCGGTGGTGCGTCCGGAGTTCTTCGCGCATCTGCCGCTGTGGATGAGCCCGATCACCCACAGTGGCATCGCCATGGCCACGCTCAGCGCGCTGACGTTGAACCTGCTGTTCAACATCCTCGGCGGCGCCGAACGCGCAGCGATCAACGACTGCCACGCACATCAGCATTAACAGCAACCGATTTAACCCTGTAGGAGTGAGCCTGCTCGCGATAGCGGTATGACATTCAACACTTGAGTTGACTGAAAGAACGCCATCGCGAGCAGGCTCACTCCTACAAAGGGAAACAGCTCTGCGCCTTAAAAATAAAAACAAGAGGGAGCAACCGATGATTCGCACGCAAACCAACGTTCTGTTGAGTGGCGGCCTGCTGGCCGCGAGTCAGGCCATGGCCGGCGATTTACTGCTGTGGCAGACCAACAGCCTGAGCTACCTGTACGGCAAGAACTTCGCGATCAACCCGTCGATCCAGCAGACGGTGACGTTCGAGCACGCCGACAAGTGGAAGTACGGCGACAACTTCCTGTTCGTCGACAAGATCTTCTACAACGGTCAGGAAGACCGCAACAAAGGCCCGCACACCTTCTACGGCGAATTCACCCCGCGTTTCTCGTTCGGCAAGATCTTCGACCGGAAAATCGAGTTCGGCCCGATCAAGGACGTGCTGCTGGCGATGACCTACGAGTACGGCGAAGGCGATAGCGAGGCCTACCTGATCGGCCCCGGCTTCGACCTCAAGGTGCCCGGCTTCAACTACGTGACCCTGAACATCTTCCGCCGCCACACCGAAGGTCCGCGCCCCGGCGACGGCGTCTGGCAGATCACCCCGGGCTGGTCTTACAGCGTGCCGCTGGGCAACTCCGACCTGTTGATCGACGGCTATCTGGACTGGGTCGTCGACAACGACCAGAACTCGCGCGGCACCTACCACGCCAACCTGCACATCAATCCACAGATCAAATACGACCTCGGCAAAGCCCTCGGCTGGAGCCACAAGCAGCTGTATGTCGGCACCGAATACAGCTACTGGAAGAACAAATACGGCGTCGAAAGCAGCCACAACCTCGACACCAACCAGAACACCGCCAGCCTGCTGGTGAAGGTGCACTTCTGAGATGGCCCGCAACCGTGCCCCATACCTGTCGTCGGTGCTCTGTTGCGGGGCACTTGAGAGCTGGCCGAGGAGTCAGTATTCTCCGCGGCCTCTTGAATTCGGTCTAAAAAAAAGCCCGGATTTAATTCCTGACCGACAAGCCAACTTATCCCGGCCCCGGTCAGTACCGAGGCATCCCGAAAACACGCGCAATCGACTGTTTTTCAGCAGCCGAACGGGCGTTTTTTTGCTTTTCGAAAGCGTTGGCCCAGCTCTTGCTATCACCAGCGAAGCTGACCGATCGGATGACTTTTGCAGCGACGAAAAAAGGCGCCACACCAGAGCGCCGATCTTAAAAAAATAAACGTGGAACACCTACTTTGGGAGCAACCGAATGAAACGTATGTGCACCAGCCTGATGCTCGCGGGATCGATGCTGGCCGGCGGCGAGGCCATGGCCGACGGCCTGCTGCAATGGCAGAACAACAGCCTGACCTACCTCTACGGCAAAGACTTCAAGGTCAACCCGGCGATCCAGCAGACCGTCACCTTCGAGCACGCCGATGCCTGGAAGTACGGGGACAACTTCCTGTTCGTCGACAAGATCTTCTACAACGGCAAGCCGGATGGCGGCGTCGGCAACAACACTTACTATGGCGAATTCAGCCCACGCCTGTCGCTGGGCAAGATCCTCGACCAGAAGATCGAATTCGGTCCGGTCAAGGATGTGCTGCTGGCGATGACTTACGAGTTCGGTGAAGGCGACGTCGAGTCGTACCTGATCGGCCCGGGTTTTGACCTGGCGATTCCAGGCTTCGACTACTTCCAGCTGAACTTCTACCAGCGCCACACCGAAGGCTCGCGCGCCGGTGACAACGTCTGGCAGATCACCCCGGTCTGGTCCTACACCATTCCGGTTGGCGACTCGAACATCCTGATCGACGGTTTCATGGACTGGGTGGTCGACAACGACGTCAACAGCAAAGGCGAATACCACGCCAACCTGCACTTCAACCCACAGGTCAAATACGACCTGGGCAAGGCGCTGAATTTCGGCGAGAAGCAGCTGTACGTCGGTGTTGAATACGACTACTGGAAAGACAAGTACGGGATCGACGACACCCGTGCGTTCACCACCAATCAGAACGTGACCAGCTTCCTGGTGAAGTTCCACTTCTGATCTTAAAAGCTTCGCGAGCAGGCTCGCTCCCACATTCGACCGAGTTCCAATGTGGGAGCGAGCCTGCTCGCGAAGGCTTCACCGCAAATCTCAGACTGGAACCACCGACTCGGTGATCCCGAGAAACCGGCACAGCTCCTCACGCTTGGCCAACGCATCGCGCCGTCCCAGGTCGATCAGCTCGCTGCAATACCCCGCCTCGAACAGCAGATAACTCAGCACCCCTGCCCCACTGGTCTTGGTCGCCCCCGGCCCACGCAAAAACAGACGCAACGCCGCCGGCAATTCCTGGCGATGTCGCGCGGCGATCTCGTCGATCGGCTGACTCGGCGCAATCACCAGCACTTCCACTGGCGCCACGCCCAACTCACGAGTCGGCACGCCCTCGGGCATCAGGCGGCTGAACTGGTTCAGACGCTGCAGCAACTCGATGTCGCTCTCCAGACTGTCAATGAACGTGCTGTTGAGCATGTGTCCGCCGATCTGCGCCAGCGTCGGTTGCTGACCGGTGTAGGCGCGCTCCAGCGGCTGCTGCGGATCAAACCCGCGCGGATTGCCGCTGACACCCACCACCAGCACCCGACTCGCACCCAGGTGCAGCGCCGGGCTGATCGGTGCCGACTGGCGTACCGCGCCGTCGCCGAAATATTCCTCACCGATTTTCACCGGGGCAAACAGCAACGGGATCGCTGAACTGGCCAGCAGATGGTCCACCGACAATTGCGCCGGCACGCCGATCCGCCGATGGCGCAACCACGCATCGATCGTGCCGCCGCCCTGATAGAAGGTCACCGCCTGGCCCGATTCGTAGCCGAACGCGGTCACCGCCACCGCATGCAATTGCTTGCGGGCGATGGATTCGGCGATACCGGGCATGTGCAGTTTTTCATTTAGCAGCTCGCGCAGCGGCGAACTGTTGAGCAGCGCCACCGGCAGTTGGCGACCGATGCCGAGCAGGCTGTGACTGACAAAGCGGCTGGCCTGACGGATCACCCCCGGCCAGTCACTGCGCAACACCCGATGGCTGCGAAAGCCCTGCCAGAACAGCGTAAGGCGTTCGATGGCGGCGCGAAAATCGGTGGCACCACTGGCGAGGCTGACCGCGTTGATCGCCCCGGCCGAGGTGCCGACGATCACCGGAAACGGATTGTCCGCGCCCAGCGGCAGCAATTCGGCAATCGCCGCCAGCACCCCCACCTGATACGCCGCCCGAGCCCCGCCGCCGGAAAGAATCAAACCTGTGACCGGTTCCGCTGGGCTCATCGCAACGCTCCATGGTGCTTGAAAGGGTGAGTGAATCAGCCGCGCCGTTTCGGGTAAAGCTTCGGCTCGCCCGGTGGACGACTCTTGAAGCGGCGATGCGCCCACAAGTATTGCTCAGGGCAGGCGCGCAGCGCACTTTCCACCCACTGGTTGATGCGGAGGCAGTCGGCCTCTTCGGTTTCACCCGGGAAGTCTTCCAGCGGCGGATGAATCACCAGCCGGTAACCGCTGCCATCCGCCAGACGTTCCTGAGTGAACGGCACCACCAGCGCCTTGCCCAGGCGGGCGAACTTGGTGGTCGCGGTCACGGTCGCCGCCTGAATGCCGAACAGCGGCACGAAGATGCTTTGCTTGGCGCCATAGTCCTGATCCGGTGCGTACCAGATCGCCCGGCCTGAACGCAGCAGCTTGAGCATGCCGCGCACGTCGTCACGCTCCACCGCCAGCGAATCGAGATTGTGCCGCTCACGGCCCCGACGCTGGACGAAGTCGAACAACGGGTTTTTGTGCTCGCGGTACATGCCATCGATGGTGTGCTGCTGGCCGAGCAACGCGGCGCCGATTTCCAGGGTGGTGAAGTGCGCGGCCATGAGGATCACGCCCTTGCCTTCGCGCTGGGCCTTTTGCAGATGCTCCAGGCCTTCGACATGCGCCAGTTTGGCCAGACGCTCACGGGACCACCACCAACTCATCGCCATTTCAAAAAAAGCGATGCCGGTGGAGGCGAAGTTTTCCTTGAGCAAGCGTTTACGCTCGGCGGCGGATTTTTCCGGGAAGCACAGCTCGAGATTGCGCTTGGCGATACGCCGCCGGTCGCCGGCTACGCGATACATCAATGCGCCCAGCACACGACCGATCGTCAGTAAAACCGCATACGGCAACTGCACGACCAGCCACAACAGCCCCAGACCGCACCAGAGCGGCCAGAAGCGGGGAGAAAGAAAGGCTCTTCGAAAACGCGGGCGATCCATTAAAGCTTCCGTAAATTCAGTGGCCGCGCATTCTACATCGTTCGACCCGGCTTGCGGCTCGCGGGCGTTCTCGTTATAAGTCTCGGCACTTTTAGTGACAAGCCGTTGTATGCCGATATGAGCCAAAACGAATCGCCAGACCGAGATCCCGTGTTCCAGTTGAAGGGCAGCATGCTGGCCATCACGGTGCTGGAACTGTCCCGCAACGACCTCGACAGCCTTGATCGGCAACTGGCCGCCAAAGTCGCCCAGGCGCCGAATTTCTTCAGCAATGCACCGCTGGTCCTGGCGCTGGACAAACTGCCGCCCGGCGAAGGCGCGGTGGATCTGCCCGGCCTGATGCGCGTATGCCGCCAGCATGGTCTGCGCACCCTGGCGATCCGCGCCAGCCGTATCGAAGACATCGCTGCCGCCATCGCCATCGACATCCCGGTGCTGCCGCCGTCCGGCGCCCGCGAGCGACCGCTGGAAGCGCCGGAACCGGAAGTCAAAAAGAAGCCGGAAAAGCCGCCGGAGCCAACGGTCAAACCGACCCGCGTCATCACCACGCCAGTACGTGGTGGCCAACAGATATATGCCCAGGGTGGCGATCTGGTGGTGGTGTCCTCGGTCAGTCCGGGGGCGGAACTTCTGGCCGATGGCAACATCCATGTATACGGCCCGATGCGCGGTCGCGCACTGGCCGGCGTCAAAGGCGACACCAAGGCCCGGATTTTCTGTCAGCAATTGAGCGCTGAACTGATCTCCATCGCCGGGCATTACAAGGTTTCCGAAGATTTGCGCCGCGATCCACTGTGGGGCTCCGGCGTCCAGGTCAGCCTGTCGGCCGACGTGTTGAACATCATTCGGCTTTAACGGATACTGCCGCATTTTCCAAGCATCTCTAAAACGTAGCGAAAACGGCTCAAACGAAGTAGGAAAAAGGAACAAGCAGCGTTTGCCCCCGGCAAGTGCGACTTGCGCCGAATTCCAGCCAAGGCTGTCCGACTGCAGTAGTTTTCAAGAGATGTTTTTCAGGGGCTAAAAAGTCCTTCTTCCTTAGGGGTGAAACACCTTGGCCAAGATTCTCGTGGTTACATCCGGCAAGGGTGGTGTGGGTAAGACCACCACCAGCGCCGCTATCGGTACCGGCCTCGCTCTGCGCGGCCACAAAACAGTGATCGTCGACTTCGACGTGGGCCTGCGTAACCTCGACCTGATCATGGGTTGCGAGCGTCGCGTGGTGTACGACTTCGTCAACGTGGTCAACGGCGAAGCCAACCTGCAGCAGGCCCTGATCAAAGACAAGCGCCTGGAAAATCTCTACGTGCTGGCCGCCAGCCAGACCCGCGACAAAGACGCGCTGACCCAGGAAGGCGTGGAAAAAGTCCTGATGCAGTTGAAGGAAGACTTCGACTTCGTGGTCTGCGACTCCCCGGCGGGCATCGAGAAAGGTGCGCACCTGGCCATGTATTTCGCCGACGAAGCGATCATCGTGACCAACCCGGAAGTGTCCTCGGTACGTGACTCCGACCGCATGCTCGGCCTGCTGGCCAGCAAATCGCGTCGTGCCGAACTCGGCGAAGAGCCGATCAAGGAACACCTTCTGCTGACCCGTTACAACCCGCAGCGCGTCAGCGATGGCGAAATGCTGGGCGTCGAAGACGTGAAGGAAATTCTGGCCGTGACCCTGCTGGGCGTCATCCCTGAGTCGCAAGCGGTACTGAAGGCTTCCAACTCGGGCGTTCCAGTGATTCTCGACGACCAGAGCGATGCCGGTCAGGCGTACAGCGATGCCGTTGATCGTCTGCTGGGCAAAGAAAAAGAACATCGTTTCCTCGATGTTACGAAGAAGGGATTCTTCGAGCGCCTGTTTGGAGGTAGGTAATGAACCTTTTTGACTTCTTTCGTGCCAACAAAAAGCCAAGTACCGCCTCGGTAGCGAAAGAGCGTCTACAGATCATCGTGGCGCATGAGCGCGGCCAGCGCAGCACGCCGGATTACTTGCCAGCCTTGCAGAAGGAACTGGTCGACGTGATCCGCAAGTACGTCAACATCGGCAACGACGACGTACATGTTGCACTGGAAAGCCAGGGCAGTTGCTCGATTCTGGAACTCAACATCACCCTGCCCGATCGCTGAGTCGATCCGGCAGGAACGACGGCGGCTCAGGGCCATTCCCATCGCGGAATGGCCCTGAGCCGCCGTTGGCATTTGTTACGAGGCTGTTTTAATGCCGTTGTCCAACATCCGCATCATTCATCAGGACGCCGCCGTACTGGTGGTCGACAAACCGACGTTGCTGCTCTCGGTGCCCGGTCGCGCCGACGACAACAAGGACTGCCTGATCACCCGCCTGCAGGAAAACGGCTACCCGGAAGCGCGCATCGTCCATCGCCTGGACTGGGAAACCTCCGGCATCATTCTGCTGGCCCGTGACGCGGATACTCACCGCGAACTGTCGCGGCAGTTTCACGATCGTGAAACAGAGAAAGCCTACACTGCGCTCTGCTGGGGTCAGCCGGAGCTGGACAGCGGCAGCATCGACCTGCCGCTGCGCTACGATCCACCGACCAAACCGCGGCACGTGGTCGACCACGAATTCGGCAAGCATGCGCTGACCTTCTGGCGCGTACTGGAACGTTGCGGCGACTGGTGCCGCGTCGAACTGACGCCGATCACCGGTCGCTCGCACCAGTTGCGTGTGCACATGCTGTCTATCGGTCACCCGCTGCTGGGCGACGGGCTGTACGCCCATGAGCAGGCCTTGGCGGCCTGGCCGCGTCTGTGCCTGCACGCCAGCATGCTGAGCTTCACCCACCCGCAAACCGGCGAGCGTTTGCGCTTCGAATGCCCGGCACCGTTTTGAGCGCTGCCTGAGTGGCAGTGCTGTTTATTTGGACAAGGATTTTGTTTTCGGATGAGTTGTATTGATTCCCTGGTAACACCCCTCACGAAAGTTCGTCATCAACTGCTTTACCTGGTTTACGGCAATCAGGATGTGTACCGCCGCGAAGCCAAGTTCAGCATCCTGACCGTACTGTCCCAGGCTAAAAACGGCGAGCGTCCGGCGATCCGCATTCTCACCGATCGCCCCGATGACTATGCGGGCTGGCCGGTCGACACGGTGTTGCTGGATGAAGCGACCCTGACCCGCTGGCAAGGCACCCACGGCTATCACCATCGCCGCAAGGCCTGCGCCATCGCCGCCGGTATGCAGTGGGCGGAAAAAACCCTGTTCGTCGACACCGACACCCTGTTCACCCGCCACCCGAGCCAACTGTTCAAATTCATCGAGCCGAATCGCTCGGTGATGGATCGCTTCGAGTACGACTGGAAAGATGTGCACCAGCGTCCCGACTATCAAAAACTCGGTCGCGACCTGCGCAGCCACGGCGTGACGCCGGATAACGGTTTCAAGCTCTACAACAGCGGCTTGTGCGGCGTGACCGACAGCGACTCAGCGCTGTTCGAAGAGTCGATCCGCCTGATAGATGAGTGGACACTCGGCGGTTTCGAAATCCACACCATCGAACAGATCGCCCTGTCGTATGCCATGCGCGAGCGTCAGGTGGTGGAAGCGCGCAAACACGTCTACCACTACTTCGCGGAAAAACGTTTCTTCCACGCGATGCAGACGTACTTCTTCTCCCAGCACGGCGAGCAGTTCAGCCAGCGCCTGGTGGATCTGTGCAGCGATGTGCCACGGGTCAAACCGTTCCCCTCGGCCTGGCGCCGATTGAAAATCAAATGGAAGCTGCGCCACCAGAAAGGTGCCCTGCGCAAGGTCGGTCGTGATCTGCTGTACGGCAGCGCCGCGCCGGAAGATCCGTACTACAGCGTTTGCCGACACGAATGGTGGGAATGCGCCTCGCGGGAAATTCTGCGTTGGGACGAGAGCCAGCAGAAAAAACTGCTGAGCCAGAAGTCCTGGCCGCAACAGCTGCCGCGTCCGGATAAACCGGAAGATGAAAAAGTCATCATGAACTATTTGAAAAAACGCGTAGCCGCCCGCTGATCCACATTACTCCCTGTGGGAGCGGGCTTGCTCGCGAAAGCGGTGTGTCATCTAAAAATCTGCATTTGACCCACCGCTTTCGCGAGCAAGCCCGCTCCCACCCCGATCCTGCCCGGATTCAATTCCCGGGCCGATGCGTTAAACTCGCGCCCATTGCTGTCTGGAGCTTCTTATGCGCGAAGAGTTGAACCAAGGCCTGATCGACTTCCTCAAGGCCTCCCCTACCCCGTTCCACGCCACCGCCAGCCTTGTTCAGCGTCTGGAGGCCGCCGGTTACGTGCGCCTCGACGAGCGCGAGCCGTGGACCACCGAGGCCAACGGCCGCTACTACGTCACCCGTAACGACTCCTCGATCGTCGCGATCAAAATGGGCCGCAACTCGCCACTGCACGACGGGATCCGTCTGGTCGGCGCCCACACCGACAGCCCGTGTCTGCGGGTCAAGCCGCAACCGGAACTGCAACGTCAGGGCTTCTGGCAACTGGGCGTTGAAGTCTACGGCGGCGCGCTGCTGGCGCCGTGGTTTGACCGCGACCTGTCGCTGGCCGGGCGCGTCACCTTCCGTCGCGACGGCAAGGTCGAAAGCCAACTGATCGACTTCAAGGCGCCGATCGCGATCATTCCCAACCTGGCGATTCACCTGAACCGTGAAGCCAATCAGGGCTGGGCGATCAACGCGCAGACCGAGCTGCCGCCGATCCTCGCGCAATTCGCCGGTGACGAACGTGTCGACTTCCGCGCCGTACTGACTGATCAACTGGCCCGCGAACATGGCCTGAACGCCGATGTGGTGCTGGATTACGAGCTGAGCTTCTACGACACCCAGAGTGCGGCGATCATCGGCCTGCATGGCGACTTCATCGCCGGTGCGCGCCTGGACAACCTGCTGTCGTGCTACGCCGGCCTGCAAGCCCTGCTCACTGCCGACACCGAAGAAACCTGCGTGCTGGTGTGCAACGACCACGAAGAAGTTGGCTCCTGCTCGGCCTGCGGTGCCGATGGCCCGATGCTCGAACAGACCCTGCGCCGCCTGCTGCCGGAAGGTGACGAGTTCGTCCGCACCATCCAGAAATCGCTGCTGGTCTCGGCCGACAATGCCCACGGCGTGCACCCGAACTACGCCGAGAAGCACGACGCCAACCACGGTCCGAAACTCAACGCCGGCCCGGTGATCAAGGTCAACAGCAACCAGCGCTACGCCACCAACAGCGAAACCGCCGGGTTCTTCCGCCACCTGTGCATGGCCGAAGAAGTGCCGGTGCAGAGCTTCGTGGTGCGCAGCGACATGGGCTGCGGCTCGACCATCGGCCCGATCACCGCCAGCCACCTGGGCGTGCGCACCGTCGACATCGGCCTGCCGACCTTCGCCATGCACTCGATCCGCGAACTGTGCGGCAGCCACGATCTGGCGCACCTGGTCAAAGTGCTGAGCGCGTTCTACGCCAGCCGCGAGTTGCCTTAAAAGCTTCGCGAGCAGGCTCACTCCCACAGTTTGGAATGCATTCCAGGGTGGGAGCGAGCCTGCTCGCGAAAGCGGTAGTCCAGACAACACAATTTCATCATTGGACTGACTCAATTCTGATACACATCAGAACCGCTCCGCCAAAAGCGACCTAGACTTAAATCATCCCCTTCGACAAGGCAGTCACCATGATTTCGATGTCCTCCTTCCACGCCATGCTCATTCCGATTCTGTCCGGGATGATCCTGCTGGCGATCGGCTTCAACTTCCGCGACAAGAACGCCGGTGTGTTTGCCATGTGGGTCGGCATGCTGATGATCCTGGCGACCGTGGTCTACAAGATCCTCGCCAAACTCAACGAATAAATCCGCGCCCGGCTCGCATTGATTCTGGCTGCCTCGTACACTCGCTCAATTCGCCCCTTTGCGAGGTTGACCGCCTAGTGTTCGCTCGTCTGTTTGCTCTGCCCTGCCTGCTCCTTGTCTGCCTGATGACGCTGCTGCCGTTGGCCCCTGCCCAGGCGGTCGGTCTGCCGGGGCTGCTGAACACCACCAAGACGCAGCCGGAGGCGCAAGAGCCGCTGGGCCAGTCGCTGGATGAAGTCATCAAGTCGCTGGAAAACGACAAGCAACGCACGCAATTGCTGAGCGATCTGAAAAAGCTGCGCGACGCCACCAAGAAAGCCCAGGCTTCACCGGAAGAAGGCGTGCTGGGCCTGATCGGCGGCACCCTGGCCAGCTTCGAGAAACAGTTCTCCGGTGACGACAGCCCGCTGACCCGCTGGTCCGACGAGTTCGATCTGGCCAGGGACGAACTCGACAACCTGATGTTGCCGGCCAGCGAATGGCTGCCGATCATCTTCGGCTTCGCGGTGATCCTGATGGTCTGGAGCCTGCTCGCCGCCGCGCTGATCTGGCTCGGTCACCGGGTGCGCATGCGCTTCGGCCTGACCGAAGAACTGCCGCAGCATCCCAAGGCCCTCGACATGCTGCGCTTCGCCCTGCGCAAGCTCGGGCCGTGGTTGATTGCATTGGTCATCACCGTTTACATGAGCTACGCGCTGCCGTCGTCATTGGGTAAAAGCCTGGCGATGGTGCTGGCTTATGCGCTGGTGGTCGGCACCTGTTTCTCGGCGATCTGCGTGATCGCCTTCTCGCTGCTCGACGGCCCGCACCGGCACCGGGCGTTGTACATCCTGCGGCATCAGGCGTTTCGTCCGTTGTGGCTGATCGGCAGCTTCGCCGCATTCGGTGAAGCGCTGAGTGACCCGCGCCTGGTCGAAGGCCTCGGCGTGCACCTGGCGCACACCACCGCGACCATCACCAACGTGCTCGCAGCGCTGTTCACCGGGCTGTTCATCCTGCGTTTCCGCCGGCCGATCGCGCACCTGATCCGCAACCAGCCATTGTCCCGTCGCCTGACCCGCCGCGCCCTCAGCGACACCATCGATATCCTCGGCACCTTCTGGTACGTGCCGGCGCTGGTGCTGGTCGGCATCTCGCTGTTCGCCACCTTCGTCTCCGCCGGCGACACCAGCACCGCCCTGCGCCAGTCGCTGATCTGCACGGTGCTGCTGGTGATGTGCATGGTGATCAACGGCCTCGTGCGCCGTCATTCACTCAAACCGCAACGCGGGCCGAAGCGCCATGCGTTGTACTCGGAGCGCCTGAAAAGCTTCTTCTACACCCTCGCCCACCTGCTGGTGTGGCTGATCTTCATCGAGCTCGGCCTGCGCGTATGGGGCAAATCGCTGATCGGCTTTGCCGAGGGCGAAGGGCATGACGTCAGCGTCAAACTGTTCAGCCTGATCGGTACGCTGATTTTCTCCTGGCTGATCTGGATCCTCGCCGACACCGCCGTGCACCACGCCCTCACCCGCTCGCGCAAAGGCCTGGCGAATGCCCGCGCGCAGACGATGATGCCGCTGATCCGCAACGTGCTGTTCGTGGCGATTTTCATCATCGCGCTGATCGTCGCCCTGGCGAACATGGGCATGAACGTCACGCCACTGCTGGCCGGTGCCGGTGTGATCGGTCTGGCCATCGGTTTCGGTGCACAGTCGCTGGTGGCGGACCTGATCACCGGTCTGTTCATCATCATCGAAGACTCGTTGGCCATTGATGACTACGTCGACGTCGGCGGCCACCTCGGCACTGTCGAAGGCCTGACCATCCGCACCGTGCGCCTGCGCGACATCGACGGCATCGTCCACACCATCCCCTTCAGCGAAATCAAAAGCATCAAGAACTACTCCCGGGAATTCGGCTACGCGATCTTCCGCGTCGCGGTGCCGTACAACATGGAAATCGACGACGCGATCAAACTGATGCGCGACGTCGGCCAGAAAATGCGCACCGACCCGCTGCAACGGCGGAACATCTGGTCGCCGCTGGAGATTCAGGGCGTGGAAAGTTTCGAATCCGGCAGCGCGATCCTGCGCGCCCGCTTCAAGACCGCACCGATCAAACAATGGGAAGTTTCCCGAGCGTTCAACCTGTCGCTCAAACGCCATCTGGACGAAGCCGGACTCGATCTGGCGACGCCACGCATGAGCGTGCAGGTCATCACTGCCGGCGGTGGCCAGCCGAAGGAATAGCACTTCGCGCAGACACTCGGGTCACAGGCAGGGAAGCCAGAAAAACAATAACCATGGAGACACCCGATGCAGCTGACACGTATCGCCCAGTCCGTTCTGCTCACTCTGCTGGCCGGCACCGCCAGCGCCGCCACCCTGGACAGCACCCGCGAACAGATCGCCACGCAAGCCAAGGCACTTGAACCGCAACTGCTGGAAACCCGCCGCGACATCCACGCGCATCCGGAACTGGGCAACACCGAGAAACGCACCGCGGAACTGGTCGCCAGACAACTGAAGGCCATGGGCCTGGAAGTCAAAACCAACGTCGCCCGCACCGGCGTGGTTGCCATCCTCAAGGGCGCACTGCCCGGCCCGACCGTGGCCCTGCGCGCCGACATGGACGCGTTGCCGGTCAAGGAAGTCGCCGACCTGCCCTTCGCCTCGAAAGCCAAAGGCACTTATCTGGACAAAGAAGTCGACGTGATGCACGCCTGCGGCCACGACGCCCACACCGCGATCCTGTTGAGCACGGCGAAAATTCTTACGGGCATGCGCGACACCCTGCCCGGCACCGTGGTCTTCTACTTCCAGCCCGCCGAAGAAGGCCCGAGCGACTTCATCCCCGACGGCAAAAACACCTGGGGCGCGAAAATGATGGTGCAGGAAGGCGTGATGAAATCCCCCAAACCCGACGCCGTCTTCGGCCTCCACGTCTGGGCCGGCGTCCCCGCCGGCCAGATCGCCTACCGCCCCGGCGCCACTCTGGCCAGCTCCGACGACCTGCGCATCAAAATCCTCGGCAAACAGACCCACGCCGGCCGCCCGTGGGACGGCATCGACCCGATCACCGTCGGCGCACAAACCATCGTCGGCCTGCAAACCGTGGTCAGCCGCCGCACCGACATTTCGTCCTACCCGTCGGTGGTCAGCATCGGCACCATCAACGGCGGCACCCGCTACAACATCATTCCCGAGTCCGTGGACATGAGCGGCACCATCCGCTCCTACGACTACGGCATCCGCCAGAAACTCCACGCCGACGTACGCCAGACCATCGAAAAAATCGCCGAAAGCGGCGGCGCGAAAGCCGACGTGACCATCATCGAAAAATACGACCCGACCATCAACAACCCGGCACTGACGGAAAAAATGCTGCCGACGTTGAAGTGGGCAGCCAAGGATGACGTGGTCAATGCGCCGCTGGTGGGCGGCGCGGAAGACTTCTCGTTCTTCGCCAAGGAAGTGCCGGGGCTGTTTGTGTTCCTCGGGGTGACACCACGGGATCAGGACATGAGCAAGGCGGCGCCGAATCACAATCCGGGATTCTTTGTGGATGAGTCGGCGCTGGTGGTTGGGGTGAGGACGATGGCGTCGCTGGCGACGGATTATTTGTATGCCAATGCAGGGGCGGGCAAGTAGAGATGAAGTGACAGTGGGAGCGCCTTCGCGAGCAGGCTCACCCCTACAGCAAAACAAAAGCCGACCGCAGGCTCTTCACCACTCAATGGCCGAGTGTCAGCTCGCCGAAAGCTCTTGATCTTGACTCACCGGCCCGTCGGCAGGCTGAGCGGAGGGATTGATCCGGGGGTGGGAGCGCAGCGACCGTTCGACGAAGTCGAACACATCGAGAGGAGGTGCAGCGAAGCAAACCGGAGGCGATGCGCCCGGATCGATCCCGGAGCGAAGGAACCCCGAGCTTTAGCGAGCGGGCCGAACGTCAGGGCACAGACCTTTGGTTCCTTTGGGGCTTTTGCCAAAGGGACTCGCTGTAAAAGCGAAACCGCCAGTGGCAACACCCGAAGCAACGGATATACACCCAAAACCCCAAGAACCTGGTCGGCCCAAAGGCCGCCAAGGTCAAACAACATCTACACCAACGTGAATCGCATCATGCCGCCAAAACTCCAGATCACAATCAATCAACCGCTCATGCTGATCATAATTGACCCGAGCAATCCGTAACCCCGGACTCCCGACAGAAACCCGCAAAGCCGCCGCCGCATCCACCGACAACGACGTCGGCACAATCTCGAACCGCACCCGCCCATAGTGCAAATCGTAATGCCGCGCATAAAGCTCGGTCATCGACTGATTCAAATCAAACCCCAGAATCCCCGGAAAATACTGCGGATTCAGATAGTGCTCCACATACAACACCAGCCGTCCGTCAATCCGCCGCGACCGGCAAATCTGAATCACGCTCGACAAAGCAGGCAACTGCAACAACGCACAAACCGCCACCGACGCCGGCTGCAACCGCGCCGAAATCACCTCGGTCGACGGCACCCGCCCCTGCGCACTGACCATCGCGTGAAAATGACTGCGCTGCATCAGGTTGTACGCCAGACGTGGCGGCGAAACGAACCAGCCACGGCGCTCCTCGCGATAGATCTGCCCCTGCGCCTCCAACTGCAACAAGGCCTCACGCACCGTAATGCGCGTGGTGCCGAACAACTCACTGAGCTTGCGCTCGGCCGGCAACTTGCTCCCGGGCGCGAGCAGGCCGTGATCAAGTTGCTCCTGCAGCACCTGACCAATCGCTGTCACCGCTTTTGTTGCCTCATCGCGCATCAACGTTACCTATCTGGACTAGACCAGCACTGTTTCGGGGCAAAAATCGCACGGCCTGCAAGCCGTTTCCATGTGTTGCAAGCCTAGGCAGTGCAGATGACCGAGAGATGACACACCCGCCCAACGGTCGCCCTCACGACTTGCAATACATCGGCCAAGTCCCTTGCCAGTCGGGGCTTTGACCTTGGTCTACGCTTACCCCGCAAGCGCCGAAACCGGGCCAATAAAAGGCCTGCCGGGTGAGCGCCGACATCAAAGTGTCATCCAGCCCCCTTAAATTGGCTCAGGTATTGCTGACCTAGACCAACACAAACCGCAATCGCAGCGTTGAACACGACCAAGGAGCTTCGGAATGAAACAGCTTTTCCTGGCAACACTGTTAGGCTCGACCATTGCAATGTGCACCGGCGCCATGGCGGCGGGTACCGACCTGAAAACCCTCGAAGCCGCTGCGAAAGCGGAAGGCGCCGTCAACAGCGTCGGCATGCCCGATGACTGGGCCAACTGGAAAGGCACCTGGGAAGACCTGGCCAAAACCTACGGCCTGAAACACATCGACACCGACATGAGCTCGGCCCAGGAAATCGCCAAGTTTGCCGCCGAAAAAGACAACGCCACTGCCGACATCGGCGACGTCGGTGCCGCCTTCGGCCCGATCGCGGTCAAGCAAGGCGTGGTGCAACCGTACAAGCCAAGCACCTGGGATCAAGTCCCGGACTGGGCCAAGGACAAGGACGGCAACTGGGCACTGGCCTACACCGGCACCATCGCCTTCATCGTCAACAAGAAGCTGCTGCACGGCTCCGAAGTGCCAACCAAATGGGCCGACCTCAAGGGCGGCAAATACAAGGTTTCCATCGGTGACGTGAGCACCGCTGCGCAAGCCGCCAACGGCGTACTGGCCGCTGCCCTGGCCAACGGTGGCGACGAGAAAAACATCCAGCCGGCCCTGTTGCTGTTTGCAGACATCGCCAAGCAAGGTCGCCTGTCGATGGCCAACCCGACCATCGCCACCATGGAAAAAGGCGAGATCGAAGTCGGCGTGGTCTGGGACTTCAACGGCCTGAGCTACAAGGCCAAGATGGCCAACCCGGATGACTACGTGGTGCTGATCCCGTCGGATGGCTCGGTGATTTCCGGCTACACCACCATCATCAACAAGTACGCGAAAAACCCGAACGCCGCCAAGCTGACCCGCGAATACATCTTCAGCGACGCCGGCCAGACCAACCTCGCCCGCGGCAATGCTCGTCCGATCCGTGCCGAGCACCTGCAACTGCCGGAAGACGTGAAGGCCAAGCTGCTGCCGAACGAGCAGTACAAGAAGGTCACGCCGATCAAGGACGCCGACGCCTGGGAAAAAACCTCCAAGGCCCTGCCGCAGAAGTGGAACGAAGAAGTCATCGTAGAGATGAAGTAATCCTGTAAATCCCCACTGCTGGATCCATTGGAGATCCAAATGTGGGAGCGGGCTTGCTCGCGAATGCGGTGGATCAGTCATCTATCGACTGACACTCCGCCTTCGCGAGCAAGCCCGCTCCCACAGGGGGTCCAGGTTGAATTTGAATTTCCTGTTTTCGCGGAGTTTTTGCCCCTATGAAGCACAACGTCATCCTTGTCGTGCTCGACGGTCTCAATTACGAGGTCGCGCGTCACGCCATGGGGCATCTGCAGGCTTACGTTGGCGCAGGACGCGCCGCGCTCTATCAGTTGGAGTGCGAGTTGCCAGCCCTGTCCCGACCGCTTTACGAATGCATCCTTACCGGCGTGCCGCCGATCGACAGCGGCATCGTCCACAACAACGTTGCGCGCCTGTCCAACCAGCGCAGCATCTATCACTACGCCCGCGACGCCGGCCTGAAAACCGCCGCAGCGGCCTATCACTGGGTCAGCGAGCTGTACAACCGCTCACCGTTCCTAGCGGCCCGCGACCGTCATACCGACGATCCAGCGTTACCGATCCAGCACGGGCATTTCTACTGGAGTGACCACTACCCGGATTCGCACCTGTTCGCCGACGCGGAACACCTGCGCCTGCGCCATGCGCCGAACTTCCTGCTGATCCACCCGATGAACATCGACGACGCCGGGCACAAGCATGGCCTCGACTCTTCGCAGTACCGCAATAGCGCACGCTCGGCGGACATCATCCTCGCCGACTACCTGCAAGGCTGGCTCGACGCGGGTTATCAGGTGCTGGTGACTGCCGATCACGGCATGAACAACGACCGCTCGCACAACGGCCTGCTGCCGGAAGAACGCCAGGTGCCGCTGTTCGTCCTCGGCGACGCGTTCAGCCTGAATGCTGACGCCGCGCCGAAGCAGACCGAGATCTGCGGCACCGTCTGCGAACTGCTCGGCGTACCCCACGACAAACCTGTGTGCCGGGAGCTGCTCAAGTGAATGCCATGACTCGCGGCAAATGGCTGGCGGCCCTGTGTCTGGTGCCGTTCGCGCTGTTCTTTATCGTGTTCGAAATCGCCCCGCTGGTCTGGGTGATGATCAACAGCCTGCAATCGGAAGAGTTCGGCTGGGGCTTCGCCAACTTCAGCAAGATCTTCAGCTCGAAGTTCTATTTGCAGGCGATTCAGTACAGCCTGGAGATCAGTTTCTGGTCGAGCGTATTCGGCATCATCATCGCCGTGCTCGGTGCGTATTCGTTGCGCCGGGTCGACTCGAAACTGCGCAACTTCGTGAATGCCTTCGCCAACATGACCAGCAACTTCGCGGGGGTGCCGCTGGCGTTCGCGTTCATCATCCTGCTCGGCTTCAACGGCAGCATCACCATCATGCTCAAGCAGGCCGGGATCATTCAGGACTTCAACCTGTACTCGAAAACCGGTCTGATCATCCTCTACACCTACTTCCAGATTCCCCTCGGCGTGCTGCTGCTGTACCCGGCTTTCGACGCCTTGCGTGAAGACTGGCGCGAATCCGCTGCGCTGCTCGGCGCCAACGGCTGGCAGTTCTGGCGCCACATCGGTCTGCCGGTGCTGACCCCGGCCCTGCTCGGCACTTTCGTGATCCTGCTGGCCAACGCCCTCGGCGCCTACGCCACGGTGTACGCCTTGACCACCGGTAACTTCAACGTGCTGCCGATCCGCATTGCGGCGATGGTTTCCGGGGACATTTCCCTCGATCCGAATCTGGCCAGCGCCCTGGCTGTGGTGCTGGTGGCGTTGATGACCATTGTCACCGTCGTGCATCAACTGCTGCTGAAGAGGAGCTACCATGTCTCGCGCTGAATCCGGCCCGGCCGGCGTCTACCACCGCGTCGTGGTCTACTTGTTGTTCGCGATCCTGCTGCTGCCGCTGGTGGGTACGCTGATCTACTCGATTGCCAGCAGCTGGTCGGCGACCATCCTGCCCAGCGGTTTCACTTTCAAGTGGTACCTCCAGTTGTGGAGCGATCCGCGCTTTCTGCATGCCTTCGGCCAGTCGCTGCTGGTGTGCGTCGGCGCGCTGGTGCTGTCGGTGGTGCTGATCCTGCCCCTGCTGTTCGTGGTGCATTACCACTTCCCGAAACTCGATGCGCTGATGAACATCCTGATCCTGCTGCCCTTCGCGGTGCCGCCGGTGGTGTCGTCGGTGGGTCTGTTGCAACTGTACGGTTCCGGGCCGCTGGCGATGGTCGGCACACCGTGGATCCTGATCGGTTGCTACTTCACCGTGGCGCTGCCGTTCATGTACCGGGCGATCACCAACAACCTGCAGGCGATCAACCTGCGCGATCTGATGGACGCCGCGCAACTGCTCGGCGCCAGCACCTTTCAGGCGGCATTTCTGGTGGTGCTGCCGAACCTGCGCAAGGGCCTGATGGTCGCGTTGCTGCTGTCGTTCTCGTTCCTGTTCGGTGAGTTCGTGTTCGCCAACATCCTCGTCGGCACGCGCTACGAAACCCTGCAGGTGTACCTGAACAACATGCGCAACAGCAGCGGCCACTTCACCAGTGCGCTGGTGATCTCGTACTTCTTTTTCGTGCTGGTCCTGACCTGGATCGCCAACATCTTGAACAAGGACAAAAGCGAATGAGCTATGTCAGCGTCCAACACCTGCAGAAAAACTACGCGGGCACGACCGTGTTCAGCGACATCAACTGCGAAATCAACAAGGGCGAATTCGTCACCCTGCTCGGCCCTTCCGGTTGCGGCAAGTCCACGCTGCTGCGCTGCATAGCCGGGCTGACGCCGGTGGATGGCGGCAAAATCCTGCTTGATGGCGTCGACATCGTGCCGCTGAGCCCGCAGAAACGCGGGATCGGCATGGTGTTCCAAAGCTACGCGCTGTTCCCCAACATGACCGTCGAACAGAACGTCGCCTTCGGCCTGCGCATGCAAAAGGTCAACTCGGACGACAGCCACAAACGTGTCGCCGAGGTGCTGAAAATGGTTGAGCTCAACGACTTCGCCAGCCGTTATCCGCATCAGCTCTCCGGCGGCCAGTGTCAACGCGTGGCCCTCGCCCGCTCGCTGGTGACCCGTCCACGCCTGTTACTGCTGGATGAACCGCTGTCGGCGCTGGATGCGCGTATCCGCAAACACCTGCGTGAACAGATCCGACAGATCCAGCGCGAACTCGGCCTGACCACGATTTTCGTCACCCACGACCAGGAAGAAGCATTGACCATGTCCGACCGGATTTTCCTGATGAACCAAGGGAAGATCGTGCAGAGCGGCGATGCCGAAACCCTCTACACCGCACCGGTCGATGTCTTCGCCGCAGGCTTCATCGGCAACTACAACTTGCTTGACGCCGACAGCGCCTCGAAGCTGTTGCGACGGCCGATCAACCACCGCATCGCGATTCGCCCGGAAGCCATCGAGCTGAGCCTCAACGGCGAACTCGATGCACAGATCCGCAGCCACAGCCTGCTCGGTAACGTGATCCGCTATCGAGTCGAGGCGCGTGGCGTGGAACTGGTGGTGGACGTGCTCAACCGCTCGGCGGCGGATCTGCATCCCGACGGTCAGCGTCTGGCGCTTTCCATCGATCCGACGGCCCTGTGTGAGGTAGCCTGATGACTTTGCTGACGTTGAAGAGAGAACTGCACTGATGGCCCTGGCAATTTTTGATCTGGACGAAACCCTGATCCACGGCGACTGCGCCACCCTCTGGAGCGAGCAGATGGGGCGCCTGGGCTGGGTCGATCCCGAGTCGTTCATGCGCAAGAACAACGAACTGATGGACGCTTACAGCCATGGCAAATTGCGCATGGAAGAATTCATGGCGTTCAGCCTCGAACCCATGGTCGGCCGTACCCCGGAGGAAGTCGAACACCTGGTCGGCCCGTGGGTGGAAGACTTCATCGAACCGATCATCTTCAGCGACGCGACCAAAACCATCGCCGCCCACCGCAAGGCCGGCGACCGGATTCTGGTGATCTCGGCTTCCGGCACGCACCTGGTCAAACCGATCGCCGAGCGCCTGGGCATCGACGAAATTCTCGGCATCGAACTGGAAGTCGCGCACGGTGTTTACACTGGCCAGACCGTCGGCACGTTGACCTACCGCGAAGGCAAGATCACTCGCCTGCTGGAATGGCTGGACGCCGAGGAAGAGAATCTGGAAGGCGCGAGTTTCTACTCCGACTCACGCAATGACTTGCCGTTGCTGCTGAAGGTGGATTTCCCGCATGTGGTGAATCCGGATCCGGTGCTGCTGGAGCATGCCGAAAAAGCAGGCTGGCCGATCCATCTCTGGAAATAACCAAAGATCCAGATATGGATTATTGACTGTGGCAAGGGAGCTTGCCGAAAAATCCGGCTAAACATCGATCCAAATGTGGGAGCAACTGTCTTACTGCCACCGTTCGTCACCGCCACTCTGTGCCGTCTCGCAGCATGGCATTCAGTCTGATCAGCAGTATTCGCATACAGGCGATGAGCGCGACTTTCGCGCTCTTGCCCCGTTCTCTTAAGGATTCATAACGGGCCTTGAAGTCGGCCTGGCAACGGATAACGACCCAGCACGACATGTAAAGCGCACGTCTGACGCGCGCTCTCCCTCCGTAAATCTGACGCTTTCCGCTGTGATTACCGCTGTCGTCGTTATAGGGGGCGATTCCCGCCAGTGCGGCGATCTCCCTGCGATCCAGCTCGCCGAGTTCGGGTAGATAAACCAACAAGCTGGCGGTCGCCACAGTGCCGATGCCTTTGACGGAGATAAGCCGATCGGCTTTTTCCGCATCCAGCTCACGCATGCTTTGATCGATGGCTTTGCCGAGCTGCTTGATCTGGGTTTGCAGGTAGCGAATATGGTCCCTGATCGCCTCTACAACCGCAGGCAACTGGGCCTGCTGCAGCCGGCGCTTGTTGTCGTCGCGCTGCTGGACGAAGTGCTCGCGTAATTGAATCAACTCGCGCAGGGCTTCACGCTCAGGCGA
>NZ_JBYSZP010000010.1:0-166187 GCF_058787295.1 Pseudomonas sp. FW305-3-2-15-E-TSA4
CACAGCGAGAGGAGGTGCAGCGAAGCAAACCGTAGGCGCTGCCCCCGGATGAATACCGGAGCGAAGGAACCCGAGCCTAAGCGAGGGCCGAACGTCAGGGTAAAGCCCTTTTGGTTACTTTTGGGGCGTTTGCCAAAAGTGACCCGCCGTAAGGGCGGAACCGTAATCAGCAACACCCGCAGCAACGGATCCACCCACAAAATTGACTACATTCCCCAACCCATGCTCTCCTACACAACTTGTTACGGGTGCCCTTCACAGGGTGAAACGGGAAACCGGTGAATCATGTGCTTTACTCAAAGCCATGTCAGTCCGGTGCTGCCCCCGCAACGGTAAGCGAGCGAAGCGTCAAATCCACTGTGCCATTACGGCATGGGAAGGTGACGCTTGCCGGTCGGCCAGACGCCAACCCCTCGTGAGCCCGGAGACCGGCCCGCAACACACAGTGCGCATTTTGCGTCACTGAACATAACAAACCCGCGGTGGGCGGGCGCTGTTCGAACCTCTGCGTGCCCGACTCGCAGGGGTTTTCATGCGCTCTATATCACCCGCTGACACTCCAGAGGGAAGCGCCATGTCGATCATCAGCAGCACCGGTAGCAACACCGACAAAATCTCCAGCACCGCCACCTTGAGCCAACGCCTGACCGCCGCGATCTTCGCGTCGATTCTGGGTGCCAGCCTTGTGTACTTCGCCGGTTTCTCGCACATCGAAGCGGTGCACAACGCCGCTCACGATACCCGCCACAGCGCCGCGTTCCCGTGCCACTGAGACCTGCCGACATGATCAAGCGTATCGCGCAAACCGCAGGCTTCACCGGCCTGCTGGCCGCCCTGCTGCTGACGTTGCTGCAAAGCTTCTGGGTCTCGCCGCTGATTCTGCAGGCCGAAACCTTCGAGAAGTCCGAACCGGTGGCCGTTCACGAACACGCCGCCGGCACGGCCGCACACACCCATGACGCCGAAGCCTGGGAGCCGGAAGACGGCTGGCAACGCGTGGTCTCGACCACCGGCGGCAATCTGGTGGTGGCGGTCGGTTTCGCCCTGATGCTCGCTGGCCTGTACACCCTGCGTGCACCGACCAAAACCTCGCAAGGCCTGCTCTGGGGCCTGGCCGGTTACGCGACCTTCGTGCTCGCACCGACCCTGGGCCTGCCGCCTGAACTGCCGGGCACCGCTGCAGCCGATCTGGCGTCGCGGCAAACCTGGTGGATCGGCACCGCCGCTTCCACCGCTGTTGGCCTGGCGTTGATTGTGTTCAGCCGCCACTGGTTGATGAAGCTGCTCGGCGTGGCGATCCTCGCCGTGCCGCACGTGATCGGCGCGCCGCAACCAGAAGTGCATTCGATGCTCGCCCCGGAGGCGCTGGAAACTCAGTTCAAAATCGCTTCGCAGTTGACCAACGTGGCGTTCTGGCTGGCCCTGGGCCTGATCAGCGCCTGGTTGTTCCGCCGCAAAAGCGATGGTCAATACCACGCATGACCGATGACCGCGCAGCGCCGACCTTTGTGGTCGGCCTGGGCTGCCAGCGCGGCTGCCCGGTCAGCACGCTGCGCGCGTTACTCGATCAGGCGTTGCAGGCGCATCGTATAGAACTTGAAGCGGTCAAGGCCTTGGCCAGCATCGACCTTAAACGCGATGAACCCGGCCTGCAGGAACTGGCCAGCCAACTGGCGTTGCCGCTGTTGTATTTCAGCAGCGACGAACTGGCCAATTATCAGCAACGTCTGAGCCACCATTCGCAGATCGCCTACGAGCGTACCGGTTGCTACGGCGTGGCGGAAAGTGCCGCCCTGGCCCTTGCCGAACAGTTGATTCAGGCACCGGCAAAACTGCTGATTTCCCGGCAAAAATACGCTCAGGCGACCTTGGCATTGGCCGGCGCTGCGTAAATTCCCGATAATCCCCCCGTTTGATCATGAGCAATCTTCATCTGAAGCGTTGCCCTGCCCCGTTTTTCACAGGATTTCTTCATGACCGTCTACTTCATCGGCGCCGGCCCCGGCGACCCGGAATTGATCACCGTCAAAGGCCAGCGGCTGATCCGCAGTTGCCCGGTGATCATCTACGCAGGCTCGCTGGTACCGGCTGCGGTGCTGGAGGGGCATCAGGCTGAAACCGTGGTCAACAGCGCTGAATTGCATCTGGAGCAGATCATTGAACTGATCAAATCCGCCCATGCCAAGGGCCAGAACGTAGCGCGGGTGCATTCCGGCGATCCGAGCCTGTATGGCGCGATTGGCGAGCAGATTCGTTATCTGCGCGAGCTGAATATTCCGTTCGAGATCATTCCC
Source organism: Pseudomonas sp. FW305-3-2-15-E-TSA4 (assembly GCF_058787295.1). Taxonomy (NCBI): domain Bacteria; kingdom Pseudomonadati; phylum Pseudomonadota; class Gammaproteobacteria; order Pseudomonadales; family Pseudomonadaceae; genus Pseudomonas; species Pseudomonas sp. FW305-3-2-15-E-TSA4. Next base: position 2,295 of record NZ_JBYSZP010000010.1, read on the forward strand.
GGCGTCACCGCGACCGGAGCGTGTGCGGCGTTGCTTGGCACGGAACTGACACTGCCGGACGTGTCGCAGAGCGTGATTCTGACCCGCTACGCGGACAAGACCGCAATGCCGGCGGGTGAGGAGCTGAGCAGTCTGGCGCAGCATGGCGCGACCATGGCGATTCATCTGGGGGTCAATCATCTGCAAAAGATCATCGCTGAACTGCTCCCGCATTACGGCGCGGATTGCCCGATTGCGGTGATTCACCGGGCGACGTGGCCGGATCAGGACTGGGTGGTGGGGACGCTGGAGGATATTGCCGAGAAGGTTGCGGCCAAAGGGTTTCGGCGTACAGCGTTGATTCTGGTGGGTCGGGTGCTGGGCAGTGAGGTGTTTAGCGAGTCATCGCTGTATCGCGCGGGGCATGCACACCTCTACAGACCCTGAATCATATGGGATTGGGTGCCAACCTGTGGCGAGGGGATTTATCCCCGATGAACTGCGCAGCAGTTCCTTTTCTGGGGCTGCTTCGCAACCCATCGGGGATAAATCCCCTCGCCACACAATAAACAGGCACTCATTAATCAAGTGCATAAAAAAACGGCGCTCACGGGGCGCCGTTTTTCGTGTTCGCAGTGAACACCTTACTCAGTAGTAGGCGTTTTCTTTCTGCGTGTGGTCGGTCACGTCGCGCACACCTTTGAGCTCTGGAATACGTTCGAGCAAGGTGCGCTCGATGCCTTCCTTCAGGGTCACATCGGCCTGGCCGCAGCCTTGGCAACCACCACCGAACTGCAACACGGCGATGCCGTCCTCGACCACATCGATCAGGCTGACCTGACCGCCGTGGCTGGCCAGCCCCGGGTTGATTTCGGTTTGCAGGTAGTAGTTGATGCGCTCGTTGACCGGGCTGTCGGCATTGACCATCGGGACTTTGGCGTTTGGCGCCTTGATGGTCAGTTGGCCGCCCATGCGGTCGGTGGCGTAATCGACGACGGCGTCGTCAAGGAACGCTTCGCTGAACGAATCGATATAGGCGGTGAAGCTTTTCAGCCCCAGCGCGGTATCTTCAGGTTTTTCTTCGCCCGGCTTGCAGTAGGCAATGCAGGTTTCGGCGTACTGGGTGCCAGGCTGGGTGATGAAGACGCGGATGCCGATGCCTGGAGTGTTCTGCTTGGAGAGCAGATCGGCCAGGTAATCGTGGGCGGCGTCGGTAATGGTAATAGCGGTCATGGAAACTCCTCGCAGGCTTGGGCGCAGTTTACGCCAATCATTGCGCCGGACAAAGTCCTAGTATTTTTGTCGGGAAAGATTCTCGACAGGTGCGCGCATCGGTTCGCCCTCGATCCGCGCTTTAAGCCACTGATAGCTGCGTTTTTCCACCCATTCGTAGCTCAACCATGACCCCACACCAATCGCCAGAGCGCAGACGATGAACATCAGATACGGGTTGATTCCGTAGCGTCGCGCGATAAAACCACCAACCGACAACACCAACACGTGCATCAGATACACCGAATAGGAACAGTCACCGAGCCATTTCATCACCCGATTGCGCTCGACGTAGCGCTCCAGCGCCATGCAAGCCATCACTAGCACCGCGCTCGGCACGCCCCAGTTCAATAACCTTGGCGCCGGTGCCAGGTGATAGATCGCCATCATCGCAGCGCCCATCGCCAACAGCGGCAGCCACAGGCCGGCGCCAATCCAGCCCCGGCGATAGAGCACGCCAATGCCGATCCCCAGCAGAAACTCGTAGACGATGTCGGAACGGTAAAACTCGTTGAGCCAGCCGAACGCCTGACACACCGAAAACAGCAACGCGGCGACCACCAGCAAACGCACCTGCCAGCGGAACACCAGCGCGCATGCAAACAACACATAGAAGAGCATTTCGTAGTTGAGCGTCCAGCCGACATTCAGCGTCGGATAAATCCCGTAGCCGCCGGGGTTTTGCGCAGGAATGAATAACAGCGACGCGAGGAAATGCGCCCAATCCACCGTCTGATCCGGCAACATCGGCCGGGCGAACAGCACCAGCAACGCCATCAACAGCGTGTACAGCCAGTACGCCGGGACAATGCGAAACAACCGATACAGCAGAAACCGCGCCGGAGGCAGCGCTTTGCTTTCGGTGGAGAGGAAAATCACCAGACCACTGATGACGAAGAAAACATCGACGCCGACTGCGCCTTTGTCGATGAAGAACTGCCCGACCGGGCCGCGCGCCTTGAAGTCGAAGAAAATCTGCATGAAGTGGTGACAGACCACCGTCCACGCGGCAAGCGCCCGCAGGGCCTGCACTGAAATCAACATCAGCCGCTCCCGATCACAATTGCAAAAACACCACTTCACCCTGTGGGAGCGAGCCTGCTCGCGAAAGCGACGGCAAGTTCAATGTATTCGGCGCCTGACACTCCGCCTTCGCGAGCAGGCTCGCTCCCACAGGGGATTTGTGTGTTACCTGAAGCTGTGACAGTCGGCCTGTATTAAACGATCAAAGATTCTGGTAGCGATTCATGTCCAGCACGCCCTCTTCCACCGGATCGGTTTCGTGGATGTATTGGCTCAGGTCGTGGAAATAGAACCAGAATTGCGGATGACTGCGACGGATCCCCCAACGTTCGACGATTTTTTCGAACTGCTGCGCATCCTTGGCATTCTCCATGGCATCGACAAAGGCCGGCACTTGCTCGGCCGGAATGTTGAAGATGAAATTCGGATAGCTGCTCAGTACGCCCGGGTAGATGGTCAAGGTGTCCAGCCCTGGCTGATAGCGCAGCGACTCGCCCAACAGGAACGCCACGTTACTGTGCGCACGGTTGCGCAGCAGGCTGTACATCTCGCGTTTACCGCTGCGGGTTTCGATGCGCAGCATGGTTGCTTCCGGCAATTGGTCGATAACCTTCAGACCGGCGGCCGGACGTGACGTCAGGCGACTCAGCGCCTGCTCGGCATTCTGCAGCGCCGGGTCGATATTCGGTCGCGAGCAATAGGCGCCGTCACAGCGATTGATCGGATCCGGCCGCGCATTGAGGTCGCCGTAACGCGCCAGCAACTGCATGGCGAAATCGTATTTCGGGTCCTTCGGATCGAGTTTCAGCGCGGTCGGTTTGTCGTCGTCAATGGCTTCGTAGTCGAGCCACATCTTGAACTGGCCACTGCTCTGATACCAATCGTCGAGGTAGTCCTCGCGGGAATCGGCCGGCATCAGGCGCAGGAAGTTCTGCTCGGCACCGTTGCGGATCAGGTCGAAATACAGACGAGTCTGCGCCTGATGGGAGACGTTGCCGAACACATCGAAGTTGACCGCCAACTGATAATAGGTGCGCTCCAGCAGTGGATAGTCGAACAGCCACAGGGTCTGTGGCACTTCGCCGATCAGGCCTTTGGTCACCGACGCACTGTCGAAGTGGCGGAAAATGCTCAGCAGCGCGTTGTCGTTACCGGCCCACAGGGTTGACCAGCTCGGCGCCGGCAGTTCGGCGTAACTGTCGCGGCGCAGGGCTTCGTATTCGTTGCGCTTGTTGCGGTAGTTGTGCCACAGGCTCAGCACACTTCCGACGTCGTCGTTCTGCCCGGGCATTGCCAGCAACGGCGTGGCCTGGCCACGATAGTTGGGATCGGTGATGTACAGATCGTGTTCCGGCGCCTGGAACAGCGCCCAGAAGTTATCGCGGATCACATCCGTCGCAATCTGCCCACGGCACACCGGCCCGCGAATGAAGGTGCGGACGAAGTATTCAGCGTTATCGAGCATGAACTGATAACGCGCCTGCGCCGGAATCGCCTCGAAGGTGGCGAACGGGTTGGCCCGGCTCTGCGGCCCGTATCCCGGCAGCGCGTTGACCTGCCAGTTGCCGCTGTAGAACAGACTCTTCACCCGCGCCATCTTCGCCGCACTCAGCGGATAGGTGATGTGAGTCTTGTGCACGATCACCCCTTGCACCGGCCACAAGCGGTAATACACCTGAGTGCCCGGATCGTCATTCGGGCGACGGGTGGCGATCAGGTCGATCGGCTGCCCTGTCGGCGTGCGCGAACGCACCCACTGGAAGTAGTGCCCCGGCTCGCCGTCCTTGAAATAGATATGCGCGAGGAACCAGTGTTCGAACAGCCAGCGCCCGACCAGACTCTGCCGCGCCCCCGGCGCATTGAGCAGGTTTTCCCACTGGACGATTTGCAGCGCTTCCTTGGCGCTCGGCGCCAGCCCCTGCTCGTCGATCGGCGCACCGGACGCCAGCCAGCGCTGCAGGGTCTGGTATTGCTGATCGGTCAGCCCGGTCACCGCCAGCGGCATGCCTTCTTTCGGGTGCGCGCCGGCATAGCCGTCAAACTCGGCGGGCATCGCGCACATGTTTTCCCGTTGCAGGCCGAGGACGATGTCTTCCGGCAGCTTGGCATTCGGGGTCAGCGGGGTTTTGTGTCCCAGTTCGAGCATCCGCGCCATCAGCGCCGCCTGGCTGCCCTGGGCATCGAGTACCGAGTAGAAGCCTTTCTGCTGCCAGGCACGTTTGCCGAAGGCGTCGTAGAACAGCCGAGTGGTCGGCGCCGCCTGAGTGCGTTCGCCGTCGTAGACCGGCATCTTGCTTGCGCCCCGCCCTGCGCCTTCGCCGCTGCCCAGATTGAGCTGGCACGCCGAGTCGTAGCAGGCATGGCAGGCCACACACTTCTCGGTGAAGATTGGCTGGATGTCACGCGTATATGAAATAGAAGGTGAGATCGCGGGTTCCTGCGCAATGGCGCCCCAGCTTAAGAACAGCAAGAAAATGCTGATGACGCGGTACGACATGCCCATGATCCCGATCGTGAAAAAAACGCCCGCGATTCTACAGTATGACGCTCGTACCAACATGAACGATATTCATGCAAAAGCAGCACGTGCTCCAAAAGCGCACAGGTTTGTTATGATCCCGGCCCTTCGTCATGGTCTTTTCGAGTAGTCCCAATGTCCGATCGCAGCGTCCGCCTTCAAGCTCTCAAGCAAGCCCTCAAAGAGCGCATCCTGATTCTCGACGGCGGCATGGGCACGATGATCCAGAGCTACAAGCTCGAAGAGCAGGATTATCGCGGCAAACGCTTCGCTGACTGGCCGAGTGATGTCAAGGGCAACAACGACCTGCTGGTGATTACCCGTCCGGACGTGATCGGCGGCATCGAAAAGGCCTATCTGGATGCCGGCGCCGACATTCTGGAAACCAACACCTTCAACGCCACGCGCATTTCCATGGCCGACTACGGCATGGAAGAGCTGGCGTACGAATTAAACGTAGAAGGCGCACGACTGGCGCGCAAGGTGGCCGACGCCAAGACCGCCGAAAACCCGGACAAGCCACGTTTCGTCGCCGGCGTGCTCGGCCCGACCAGCCGTACCTGCTCGCTGTCGCCAGACGTGAACAACCCCGGCTACCGCAACGTCACCTTCGACGAACTGGTGGAAAACTACACCGAGGCCACCAAGGGCCTGATCGAAGGTGGCGTCGACCTGATCCTGATCGAAACCATCTTCGACACCCTCAACGCCAAAGCCGCGATCTTCGCCGTGCAAGGCGTGTTCGAAGAGCTGCACATCGAACTGCCGATCATGATTTCCGGGACCATCACCGATGCGTCCGGTCGCACCCTCTCGGGCCAGACCACCGAAGCGTTCTGGAACTCCGTGGCCCACGCCAAGCCAATTTCGGTCGGCCTCAACTGCGCCCTCGGCGCCAGTGAGCTGCGCCCCTACCTGGAAGAGCTGTCGAACAAGGCCAGCACCCACGTTTCCGCGCACCCGAACGCCGGTTTGCCGAACGAGTTCGGCGAGTACGACGAGTTGCCGGCGCAAACCGCCAAGGTCATCGAAGAATTCGCCCAGAGCGGCTTCCTCAATATCGTCGGCGGCTGCTGCGGCACCACCCCGGGCCACATCGAGGCCATCGCCAAAGCCGTCGCCGGTTACGCGCCGCGACAGATTCCGGACATTCCCAAGGCTTGCCGTCTGTCGGGTCTGGAGCCGTTCACCATCGATCGCAGCTCGCTGTTCGTCAACGTCGGCGAGCGCACCAACATCACCGGTTCCGCCAAGTTCGCCCGTCTGATCCGTGAAGATAACTACACCGAAGCCCTGGAAGTCGCCCTGCAGCAGGTCGAGGCCGGCGCGCAGGTGATCGACATCAACATGGACGAAGGCATGCTCGATTCGAAGAAGGCCATGGTGACCTTCCTCAATCTGATCGCCGGCGAACCGGACATTTCCCGCGTACCGATCATGATCGACTCCTCGAAATGGGAAGTGATCGAAGCCGGTCTGAAGTGCATTCAGGGCAAGGGCATCGTCAACTCGATCAGCATGAAAGAAGGCGTCGAGCAATTCATCCATCACGCCAAGCTGTGCAAACGCTACGGCGCTGCGGTGGTGGTGATGGCGTTCGATGAAGCCGGTCAGGCCGACACCGAAGCGCGCAAGAAAGAAATCTGCAAACGCTCCTACGACATTCTGGTCAACGAAGTCGGCTTCCCGCCGGAAGACATCATCTTCGACCCGAACATCTTCGCCGTGGCCACCGGCATCGAAGAACACAACAACTACGCTGTGGACTTCATCAACGCCTGTGCCTACATCCGCGACGAGCTGCCGTATGCGCTGAGTTCCGGCGGCGTGTCCAACGTGTCGTTCTCGTTCCGTGGCAACAACCCGGTGCGTGAAGCGATTCACTCGGTGTTCCTGCTGTACGCGATCCGCGCCGGCCTGACCATGGGTATCGTCAACGCCGGTCAGCTGGAAATCTACGACCAGATCCCGCAGGAGCTGCGTGACGCCGTCGAGGACGTGATCCTCAACCGCACGCCGGAAGGCACTGATGCCCTCCTCGCCATCGCCGACAAGTACAAGGGCGACGGCAGCGTCAAGGAAGCCGAGACCGAAGAGTGGCGCAGCTGGGACGTCAACAAGCGTCTGGAGCATGCGCTGGTCAAGGGCATCACCACCCACATCGTCGAAGACACCGAAGAGTCGCGCCAGTCGTTCGCGCGGCCGATCGAAGTCATCGAAGGCCCGCTGATGTCCGGCATGAACATCGTCGGCGACCTGTTCGGCGCCGGCAAAATGTTCCTGCCGCAGGTGGTGAAATCCGCCCGCGTGATGAAACAGGCCGTGGCGCATCTGATCCCGTTCATCGAACTGGAAAAAGGCGACAAGCCGGAAGCCAAGGGCAAGATCCTGATGGCCACGGTAAAAGGCGACGTACACGACATCGGCAAGAACATCGTCGGCGTGGTGCTGGGTTGCAACGGTTACGACATCGTCGACCTCGGCGTGATGGTCCCGGCGGAGAAAATCCTCCAGGTGGCCAAGGAAGAAAAGTGCGACATCATCGGCCTTTCCGGCCTGATTACCCCGTCGCTGGACGAGATGGTCCACGTTGCCCGCGAAATGCAGCGTCAGGATTTCCATCTGCCGTTGATGATCGGCGGCGCGACCACGTCCAAGGCGCACACCGCCGTGAAGATCGAGCCGAAGTACAGCAACGATGCGGTGGTCTACGTGACCGACGCCTCGCGTGCGGTCGGTGTGGCGACGCAGTTGCTGTCCAAGGAACTCAAGGCCGGTTTCGTCGAGAAGACCCGTCTGGAATACGTCGATGTGCGTGAGCGCACCGCCAACCGCAGCGCCCGTACCGAGCGCCTGAGCTACGCGGCGGCGATTGCCAAGAAGCCACAGTTCGACTGGGCGAACTACACGCCGGTCAAACCGACCTTCACCGGCACCCGCGTGCTGGACAACATCGACCTCAACGTTCTGGCCGAGTACATCGACTGGACGCCGTTCTTCATCTCTTGGGACCTGGCCGGCAAATTCCCGCGCATCCTCGAAGACGAAGTGGTCGGTGAAGCGGCCACCGCGCTGTACAAGGACGCGCGGGAAATGCTCACCAAGCTGATCGACGAGAAGCTGATCAGCGCCCGTGCGGTGTTCGGTTTCTGGCCGGCCAACCAGGTGCACGACGACGACATCGAACTGTACGGCGATGACGGCAAGCCGATGGCGCGCCTGCATCACCTGCGTCAGCAGATCATCAAGACCGACGGCAAGCCGAATTTCTCGCTGGCCGACTTCGTTGCACCGAAAGACAGCGAAGTGACCGACTACGTCGGTGGCTTCATCACCACCGCCGGCATCGGCGCCGAAGAAGTCGCCAAGGCCTATCAGGACGCTGGCGATGACTACAACTCGATCATGGTCAAGGCACTGGCCGACCGTCTGGCCGAGGCCTGCGCCGAATGGCTGCACCAGCAAGTGCGCAAAGAGCACTGGGGTTACGCCAAGGATGAGATGCTGGACAACGACGCGCTGATCAAAGAGCAGTATTCCGGTATCCGTCCGGCACCGGGATACCCGGCCTGCCCGGATCACACCGAGAAAGCCACGCTGTTCACCCTGCTCGATCCTGAAGCCAGCGAAATGCGCGCGGGCCGCAGCGGCGTGTTCCTCACCGAGCATTACGCGATGTTCCCGGCGGCAGCGGTCAGCGGCTGGTACTTCGCCCATCCGCAGGCGCAATACTTCGCCGTCGGCAAGGTCGACAAGGATCAGGTGCAGAGCTACACCTCGCGCAAAGGTCAGGAGCTGAGCGTGACCGAGCGCTGGCTGGCGCCTAACCTCGGTTACGACGAATAAGCGCAACGCTCAGTCCCCGGATCTGCCGGGGACTGACCGTTCAGCGGGTTTTACCCGCCTGACAATGGCCCGGATGTACCGGGCCGTTGTGCGTTGCCGGCAGACAAACCGATCCGTTCAATCTCCTGTCGCGACAATTCGATGAGCCTGGCATTTCGCGCCGCCGCCTGATCGAACAGCCTGCTCAGATACAGCGGATCGTCAGCACTCAGGCCGTCATCCTCGCCCTCCTCCAGCAACTGCGTTTCATCCATTTGCCTGAACGCTTCAGGCTGCTGCTCCTTGAGATAATCCAGCCAGAAATCGCGCTGAATCAGGTCCTCCAGAAATCTCTCGGAGCGTTCCGCGCTGACCACCTCGGCCCGCGCATTGACCAACTGCTGCGGGGTGACACCGGAGGCAAATTTCATGTTTTTCGGCTGCCCGGGCAATTCCAGTCCATCGTCCCAGCCCCCGGTCAGACCGATCCGATAACCGAGGCGGACTTCGGCTTCGTCGAAACCACTGCGCGCAGCGGCCGCTTTTGCCAGTTCATCGACCTTGTCCAGCCGGAACAGCTGCCGCGACAGCGACAACAAGGCCTCGCCGCGGATTCCCGGACGGCCGGCCGGCAAATCGAGCAAGGCGTTGTAGGTGAAGACCTTGCTCTCCAGACCACTGAACGTAAGGATGCGCCCGTCCACGCAAGTCCCGTGTGTGGCCGAGCCGGCGAAAATCACCTCGCGCAGCTCACTGTTGGCGGCCGCCGCCTCCATGACCATCCACACCCGTCGCGTCAGATCGGCGTTGGCTACGCGAAACTCCTGGGTGTCCTGCAATCGGTCAAGCAAATGGAAGAATGCCGCGCTATCCGGTTCCGCCGCCAGTTGATCCCAGAGTTTGTCGCGTACGGACGCCTGCTCCGCAGGCAGATTCGCCAGCCACGGCGCTTTCTGTTGCGCATGGGCCTGTTCGCCCGGCAGGGTTTCGTCGGACTCGATGCTGTCGGTGGTTTCACTGAGCCCGCCGGCAACGTCGTCAGCCATTTCCTCCAGATCGGAACTGGAGAAACCAAGCACTCGCGGGCGGTTACCCGCAGCTTGATAGGTTCTGAGCCTTTCAAGCGACTCCTCCGACAGGTTGTAGTTGTCAGTCAGGTCGGTGCCGTCCATCAGCTCATCGTGCTGACCGTCCAGCGCCTGATCGGGGATGGCGGTGATGTCGTTGCGACTGAGGTTGAGTGTCCGCAGGTGCTGCGCATCCAGCGTCCCGGCCGGCCATTCGGTGAGGTTGTTGTTGCGCAGATCCAGACTTTGCAAATGCTCGAAATAACTGACGTCGAACTCATCAAGATGGTTGTAGCTCAGGTCCAGTGTCTGCAGATTTGGCAGACCGGACAGCGCGGCATACAGCGGCTCGCTGTCAGTGAAGTTGTTGCTGGCCAGCTCGAGTTGCTCGAGCTGCGGCATTTGCCGGACGCCATCAGGCAGCGCTGCGAGTTCATTGCCACTGAGGGTCAGACTGCGCAGGCGGGTGAAAGCCTTGAGAAAGCCGTTGCTGCCCTCGGCCGTCACTCGTGTGCCTGTCAGGTTCAAACTGCCGACATGCCCAAAGTCCTCAGGCAGCGGCGGCAGATCGCCCAATTGCAGGCCGTTGAGATCCAGAACCGCATCGCCCCCGACAGTCGATAACCGTGCGCGCCAGCAGGTGAGGATGCGCCACGCCGCCAGGCTGCGTGATTGCGAGGAGATGACCCAATCGACGCCACGGGTTTCCCGGGTATACAGCCAGCCATTGAGTTGGCGAACGAGGGTTTCAAAGGTCTGACTCCAACCGGTGATCCGCTCGCTGATCTGCACTTCGGTCGCACCCTCATTGCGCAGCGCCTCGATCATTTGCGTGGCTTGTTCATCGCTAAGGGCCGGCTGCACTCGCTGCAGGTCCTGGCGCATCCGTGTCAGCCCGGTACTGACCGGCGCCTGCGTCAGCGGCAGCAACTGGCGGGCCACTGATACACCGTTCTCTGCCGGCGGAAAGGTCGCCGGCACCGGCTGCCGGGCAAACGCATCCAGCGCGCCGGCAGGCAGGCCGAGGGTGTCTTCGAGCCGCCGTTGCGCCAGACGCAGTTCAGCCGACGCCGCGGCGGTCAGCGGCGTACCGGTCAGGTTGGTATTGAGCAGTGCGGTGCTTTCAAGCACGGCAGGCGGCAGCGTGCTGATACGGGTGTCGCGCAGATCCAGCCACGCCAGTTGCGGCAGACCTTCGGCCCCTGTCGGCCACTGTTGCAGGTGCGTTGCCTGCAGGTCGAGGGCCTTCAAGCGCTGCAGGCTGCCAACGTTCATCTCGCTCAGCGGATTGTTCCGCAGATTCAACTGTTCGAGCGCAGGCAATTCACTCAATCCGCGCTCCAGGCCTGAAGCGTCGGTCAACTGGTTGTCGGCCAGATCCAGGTGCACCAGGCGCGAAAGGCTCTGCGGCTCGATCGGCCATTCGTGCAAGGCATTGTCACTCAGATCAAGGGTTCGTACTTCGCTGAACGCACTGAGGAAACCGCGCATCTGCACGGCTGCAACGCGCTGGCCGTTGAGCAGCAGCGTGCGTACATGCGCAAATGCGTCAGCGGGTAACGCCGGCAGTTCGCTGAGCATCAGCCCCGACAAGTCCAGGGTCGAAGCACTGATGGTCGCGCCATAGCGCTTGAACATGCCCTTGCGCCAACTGGTTTTCAGGACATGGGCCAGGTTTGATCGCGCGACAAGTTCGCGCAGCGATTCTTCCGACACCACCACGCGCTGCTGCCACTGACTGAGCTGGCTATCCAGCGCAGCATATTGATCGCTCAAGGCATTGATCGCGGTGAAACGCTGCTGCTCATCCGGCCATTGCTCGAAGAAACGATTGAACACCCCCTCGGGCGACTGATTCACGCCCTCACCCAGGCGCCGCAACTCGCCGCGGCAATAATCCCTGACCATCGTCTCTCGATCGATCAGGTGTTCTGGATGGGTCTTGACGTATTCGTACACGCCCGTGAAGTTTTCCCGGGAGAATCTTGACCAGTCCAGCGACAGCCCCGACCAGAGTTTTCCATGCCCCTGCAACAGTGTTGCCGGCACGGTGCTGATTCCGGTGTCCCTGAGGTTCAGACGTTCCAGGGCCGGTAACTCCAGCGCCCCCGCAGGCCAGTCGAACAATGAATAGGCGACGATTTCCAGCGTGTGCAGATTACGCATGCCACTGACGTCGAAGGCCAGCGGCTGATAGCTCGAGGTGCTGACGCTCAATGCTTCAAGACGGGTCAGTTGAGCCAGGCGTGCCGGCATGTCAGCGGCAAAGGGCATTGCACTGTAAAGCGTCAGGTCAGTGAACTCCGGCATGTTCTGCAACGCCACCGGCACGTTGGTAAATGTTTCAGCGGTGGCATTGATGCGCAGCGCCTTGAGCCTGGGGAAACTGCCCAACAGTTCATCGACGTTGGCATCGGTGATGCACCGCCCCCTGACTCGCAGATCGCGCACATGCGAGAAGTCCGCCGTCAGCACCGGCAACGGGTCATCGCAGATCAGATCGAGGCGTGCCGCACTCACGTGACTATCGGCCAGCGGCGAATTGCGCCAGCTCTGCTTGAGGCTGCGCACCACGCTGAATCGACCGCCGATCATCGACTCCAGCGTCGACTCAGGGGCCGGCACACCTTCCCATTGCGCCAGCCACGATTCGAGTTCCTGCCATTCACGCAGGCGCCTTTGCAACAGCGCGTAGATCTGTGCGTCAGTCCGCCCGGCGGCCAACTGCTTGAGAATGAACCCGCCCGCCTGCTGATCCGTTAGCGCCGGATACACATCCTGCACGCGCGTCACCAGCAACGGATTGACGCCTTCGCCGCGACCGCTGGCGTAATAACCGAGCCCGTGCTGGCGTACCCGCACCGGCGCCTTGAAGCGTTGCTTGTGGCCATGGCGTCTGCTCGCCAGTCGAGCCAGTTCGGCACGGTGTCGGGCCACATACCGGATCAGTGCCCGACGCAGTCCGGCGCTACGCGCAACCTGGGTAAAACCCAGGGCCTGTCGCGACTGGTCGGGCAAGGCATGGAGGATTGAGGCAAAAAAATTGTCGCCGTGACGCGGAATGCTGTTCAGCTCTTCGCCGCGCTCGTTGTACGCCTGATAGACCGGCCCGCGCTTGACCAGATACTTGGTTTGGCCGGCACTTTCGCTGCCGACGCTGTCAATCAACGGCCCGTCGAGGCTGCCTTCGCGCACCTCGAGACGCACCTCGTCCGACCAGCCCGGCAGTCGTTCCAGGGCGCGCAAGGCCAGCCATTGGCTTTCGCTGCCACCCGAATTCTCCATGTGCAGGCCGGCGACCGCATGATTGAAGCGGCGTTGCCGGGCAAATTCACGGGAGATCTCCAGCAACCGCAACGGTACCCGCTCACCGCTTTGCAGGCGCGTCAGTTCCTCGGCGTTCGCCTCCAGCAGCACGCGGATTGCCGCCGAGCTGCCCAACCCCGGTGTGGCGGCTTGTAGCCTGGCGATTCGCGGGTCGTTCAACGCGGGCTCGTCATAGAGCCTGTCGAACATCGCCGGTTGCCGGGTGCGCAAGTAATCGGCGATCTGTTTGCGCAGTTCCAGCGGCCGCGATTCGACCACACGCGCCGGCTCGGCGCCCAGCAGCCAACGTGTTTGCGGCTCATCCAGCGCGGCCAGAATACGCTCAGGCAATTGGCCGTCGAGCACTTCGGCGCGGGTCACCTGGATCGGTGTATGCGTCTGGCCCTCGATCAAGCCTGATTCTGCGCCGAACAGCCGGCTGGGGCCGAACAGCTGCGCTCCGTCGAAGACTTGCAGAATCTTTCCGCTCGGCCAGCGCGGCATTTGCGTGAGCATTGGCAGCGTCAGCAGATACGAATCATCCAGGGGGGTTCCTCGTTCGACCTGATCGATCAGCCGCCCGACCTGCTGATCCGCCTCGTACAAACGTAGCGTATCGGCCAGGGCCAGTGGTGCTGGCTGATGATCGAGGTGCATCTGGCGCAGGGCTTCATCACTGACACCACTGACATCGGCGATTTCGAGCAGTTGCGCATCCGAAAACGCCTCAGTCGAATGCCCGATGCGCCGCAGCAGGGTCAGTCGATCCCAGCTCAGCGGTCGCTCCAGGTTGTGGCGCCAGGCCCCCAGTCGATTGTGCTCAAGGATCGGTTGATACGCCGCAGGATCATGCGGATGGCGGATGCGCCAGCTTTTCAAGGCCTCGTCGTAGTGCGTCTGGTAGACCTTGCCCTGCTGGCGAATGAAGGTCTTGCCGTCGAATCGATACACGCCCTGCGCATCGGGCACGGCACTCGCCGGCAGGACACTGTCGCTGACATAAGCGTCGAGGTCAGGCTTCCACAGGCGGACTGAGCCATCAGGCCGCTCGACCGGCTGCAGATGCTCGATCACGGGCTCGGCGGAGGCCGCCTGGAGTCGGCCTGCGCCCTTGCCGACCGCGCCCATCACGCCAATCAGCGCCAGGTTCTGCGCCACATCGACCAGATGCGCCTTGGCAGCCTGGCGATCACCTTCCGACCATTCGATGGCGCCTTCGAATGATTCATAGAGCAACTGCCCGGCCATCACGGTCATCATGATTTCGCCCAGTACCGGGACGAACATCGACACCATGTTCAACGCCATCATGCCGAGTTCGAGCAGATGACTGAGTTTTTCTGAGCGTACCCGGGCGTCGACGTCTGCTGTGGGGACGGCGTGGGCCTTCGCATCGGCGATGAATTTGGCCCGGTGCTGTTCGTAGAGGTATTGCCACAGATCGGTGTTGTCGGCCCAGATCCCGGCCACGCCTTTGCGCGTGGTTGGCAACGGGTCGAGAAACGGGTCAGGCTGCGGCTCGCGCTTGCCGGGGGCTTCGGGTGGCAGCTCCTTGATCCGCGCGATGGTCGACAATGGCGGTATCAGCTGCGCGACCTTGACCCAGATCGAATGCAACGGGTCACTCGGGGAGTCCGCAGCCTTTTGGGTGAACTGACTGAAATAGTAAGGACGGTCGGCATAGGCCACGAACTGACTGAAAAACTGCTGGTAAGCAGTCGGTCCTTGCGCGGGAGTCGTAGGATCAGTCGCGGTGAACTTGCGTTTGAACACCTCACGCATCTGCGCCATGGTGTAGCGCTTGAGCGGGTGTTGCGGGTCATGGGGAATGTAGACGATGAACTCGTTGGTGTAGCGGTAGCGCTCGCTGATGCTGAACACCACGCAACCGGTCATCCGCCGCTTCATCAGGCTCAGGTCGCGAAACCACACGGCCTTGCCGCCGAGCTGCGGGTGGATCTGGCTGTCCACCACCGACAGAATCATCCGGTAGTCGGCGGGCTCGATGTCCTGTTTCAGCAGCGCCCATTCAGCGGCGGCACGCAACGCGGTTTTCTGGCTGGCAATGAAGTGCCGGCGCAAGGTGTCGGTTTTCTCGAAAAACGTTTTGATCCTTGCCTGATAACGGGCACCGACGTCCAGCGAACGACACAGCGTCAGAAACTGCCTGACCGTGATGCCGATGTCTACTGCCTGAAACTCGCCCGGGGTTGCCGTCTCGACCACGAAACCGGATCTGGCGTGATAGGCACCGGCTTCACATTCCGAAGCCTCGAAGTTGTGCAATGCCGCTTGCAGCAAGGGCAGCTTCAACACTTCGAACGTGGAAACTTCCACTTCCAGCACCCCGAGTTCGAGGGGCCGTCTGAGACACAGCAAGGTCTTGTCGAGATCGACCGTCACGTTGAACTGGTTCTTGAGTGCCTTGCCGAGCAGCGTCTGGGCAAATGCATCGACGCTTTCAAGGCCGGCCATGGTCTTGTCGAGTCGGCTCTGGGCGACAAAGGCCGCCGTGACCCGGTCTTTCAAGGCTTGTTGCTGCTCATTCGAGAAATGGTGATAGCCGTGTGCTGGCCGGGTACTCACCGCTTTCAGCGCGGCTTGCCGCTCGGGCGAAGCGGCAATCAGCCAATCGGGGATCAGCTGCTCCAGCAGCTTGCCGTGAAGGCTGGCGCTGACCGGCGCGCGGGGCAATGTCGGGGGATGAGTGGACATCCTGTCTCTCCTGAAAAATGGGAGGACAGGACACCATGTCCGCCACGGTGATCTGCGGTACATAGTTATCGTATCGGCATGGACGTGTTACCGGACAAGTCTGGAACCCGCGTGCGACCACGGCACAACTCGCTGGATTGACTATGCTGTCGGGACAGCCTTTCGGACGGGGGATTTATGGACGATCCAGTCGACAACAAGCCACCGAGCTTCTGGCAGATGCTGCACAGCGTGATGGCTGCGGCATTCGGCGTGCAAAGCGGGAAAAATCGGGCAAGGGACTTCACCCATGGCAAGCCCAGCCATTTCGTGATCCTGGGGATCGGCTTCACCGCCGTGTTCGCTTTGACGCTGTTTGTCATCGTCAAGCTGGTACTGCATTTCGCCGGGGTCTGACAGGGTTCAGTGCATCAGGATCTGCAGGCTGAACGGGTAGCGATAGGACGCGGGACGGTCCTTGGCCGACAACTTGCGAAAACTCACGCCGTAATCCGGCGCGGCGCCCATGGCCAGCATTTGCTGTGCCTGATGCTTGTCGATCAGTTGCAGCAGCGACAATTGCCGGTCACGTCCGCCATAACGATCCAGATCGACGCCCTGATCGTAATCATGCAACTCCACCAGCGCCCAGCCACCCAGCGTGAAGTGTCCGCCCACCAGCGCGCTCAAGCGCCCGTCGACCACCGCCTGCAACGCCTCGGGTGAGGTATTGACCGCGCTGAACAGCACATCCTTGCCAGGGACTTTGCCGGCTTCGGCAAACGCATGCATGGCGCCGAACGCCATTTCATCATTGGCTGCCCACACCAGCGACACCTTCGGATAACGGCTGACCAGTTGCCGCGCCTGCTCGTAGGCACGCTGCCGGGTCCAGCCGCTGTACACCAGTTGCCGCAGTCGTACCTGCGGATACTCGGCCAAGGCGCGTTGCATGCCCTGCTCGCGCAATTGCGCTGACGGGGTGATCTTCAGGCCGGAAAACGCCAGGACTTCGATCTGTTCGCCCCGCGCCACGGGAGGGTGCAGGCGAATCAGCTCCTTCATCATCAGGTAGCCGCCCTCCTCGTCATTCGGCACCAGGCTGCCGATGCGATCGGCACGCTCGCCGATCAGCGCCTGCTGATCGGGGGTGAGCACCGCGTTGAACATGAACAGCTTGACCCCGCTGCCCTCCGCCATACGCAGGATCTGCGGCGCCACGTACTGCTCGTTGACGAATACCAGATAGTCGGGACGATTCGGTCCCTGCAGGGCAACTCTGGCCTGGGCCAGGGTGAATTCCGGCTGGCGCTGGGAATAGAGAATCTGCAAATCGACGCCCAGGTCGCGGGCGGCCGCCTGCATGAATTGCGAATAGCTGACCCAGAAGGCTTCCTGAGTTGACCCAGGATTGAGGAACAGCACCGACTCGGCCCGGGCCGCAGAGCCGAAAACCGCACCGAACAGCAGAAGGCTGAGGTGGAAAAACTTCAACATGAATGATCCGGGCCCAAGGAAAAATGGCCGCGCATTATAGCCCCCTAATCAGCGGCTATTGACGCCTGGTCCCGTTTTTTGTCCGACAATCGTCGGAAGCGGACCCGGATCGGTCGTTTACTGATGACTGACCCAGAATACCGCCGTCCCTACTACCAGAATAATCAGGAACAGAATGGCCCATGCATCGACACTGCTATCGCTTTTTCTTGCCTTGGTCGGATTGCTCATTGCATCGCCTCTTGTCGGTTTTATCGGTGATTGCAGAAAGACTCGATCACAGTTAAGACGATGATTGTCCCCGCGACAAATGTGGGTTAATCAACAACTATTCTCGTTAGGCGATTTGGTTCTTTACATATACTCAAACATCACTTTTGCGCATAACTGCAAACGGGTATATTGCCCCGGCTCCGTTAGGGAGTGCGCGGCCGTGCGCGCGTAATTGCCGAGGCACCATCGGACTCCAGCAAGCGAAAACGCAGCGTTTTCCGAGTAGCCCAAAGCCTGAGAACAGGACTTATATGTACGTATACGACGAGTACGATCAGCGGATCATCGAGGACCGCGTCAAGCAGTTCCGTGATCAGACCCGACGCTATCTGGCAGGCGAGCTGAGCGAAGAAGAATTCCGCCCCCTGCGCCTGCAAAATGGCCTCTACATCCAGCGTTTTGCGCCGATGTTGCGCGTGGCGGTGCCTTACGGCCAGCTGACTTCCCGTCAGGTGCGCATGATGGCCAAGATTGCCCGCGACTACGACAAGGGCTACGCCCACATCAGTACCCGGCAGAACGTGCAGTTCAACTGGCCGGCGGTGGAAGACATCCCGGACATCCTCGCGGAACTGGCTACCGTGCAGATGCACGCGATCCAGACCAGCGGCAACTGCCTGCGCAACGTCACCACCGACCAGTTCGCCGGTGTCGCTGCCGATGAACTGATCGACCCACGCCCATGGTGCGAAATCGTCCGTCAGTGGACTACATTCCACCCGGAATTCGCCTACCTGCCGCGCAAGTTCAAGATCGCCGTCAACGGTTCGACCGCTGACCGTGCGGCCATCGAAGTCCACGACATCGGCCTGGAGCCGGTCCACAACGCCGCCGGCGAGCTGGGCTTCCGTGTGCTGGTCGGCGGTGGCCTGGGCCGTACCCCGGTGGTCGGCGCCTTCATCAACGAATTCCTGCCATGGCAGGACCTGTTGAGCTACCTCGACGCCATCCTGCGGGTGTACAACCGTTATGGCCGTCGCGACAACAAATACAAGGCGCGGATCAAGATCCTCGTCAAGGCGCTGACCCCTGAAGTGTTCGCGCAGAAAGTCGATGCCGAGATGGAACACCTGCGCGGTGGCCAGACCACACTGACCGAAGCCGAACTGCATCGCGTCGCTAAACACTTCGTTGATCCGGACTACAAGGCGCTGGAGAACCAGACTGCCGCCCTGGCCGAACTCGACAAAGAGCATCCGGGTTTCGCCCGCTGGCGTTCGCGCAACACCCTGGCGCACAAGAAGCCGGGCTATGTGGCCGTGACCCTGTCGCTGAAGCCGACCGGCGTTGCGCCGGGCGACATCACCGACAAGCAGCTCGATGCCGTCGCCGATCTGGCCGAGCGCTACAGCTTCGGTCAACTGCGCACGTCCCACGAGCAAAACATCATTCTCGCCGACGTCGAGCAGAGCCAGTTGTTCACCCTCTGGGGCGAGCTGCGTGAAGGTGGTTTCGCCACGCCGAACATTGGCCTGCTGACCGACATCATCTGCTGCCCGGGCGGTGATTTCTGCTCGCTGGCCAACGCCAAGTCGATCCCGATCGCCGAATCGATCCAGCGCCGTTTCGACGACCTGGACTATCTGTTCGACATCGGTGAGCTGGACCTGAACATCTCCGGTTGCATGAACGCCTGTGGTCACCACCACGTAGGCCACATCGGCATCCTCGGGGTGGACAAGAAAGGTGAAGAGTTCTACCAGGTGTCCCTCGGTGGCAGCGCCAGCCGTGACGCCAGCCTGGGCAAGATCCTCGGCCCGTCCTTCGCCCAGGACGACATGCCGGACGTGATCTCGAAGCTGATCGACGTGTACGTTGAACAACGTACCGAAGACGAGCGCTTCATCGACACCTACCAGCGTATTGGCATCGACCTCTTCAAGGAACGCGTCTATGCAGCGAATCATTAAGAACAACGAGGTGGTCGACGAAACCTGGCACTTGCTGCCCAAGGACGCGACCCTCGACGGCATCTCCAACTGCGACGACCTGATCGTGCCGCTGGCCCTGTGGCGCGATCATGCTCACGCGCTCAAGGCCCGCGACGGCGGGCTGGGTGTGTGGCTGGACGCCGATGAAGAAGCCGAGGAAATCGGTGACGACGTCGCGCAGTTCCAGGTGATCGCGCTGAATTTCCCGGCTTTCACCGACGGCCGCAACTACTCCAACGCCCGCCTGCTGCGTGACCGTTACGGTTTCAAAGGTGAACTGCGGGCGATTGGCGATGTGCTGCGCGATCAGCTGTTCTACATGCACCGTTGCGGTTTCGATGCGTTCGCCCTGCGCGCCGACAAGGACCCGTACGAGGCACTGGAAAGCCTGAAAGACTTCTCGGTGACCTACCAGGCCGCCACTGACGAACCGCTGCCGCTGTTCCGTCGCCGCTGACTCGAATACGCCTTGAGCACCTGCTCAAGGCGTACTTCCCTCCTCTTCTGTATCCGAACTGGCCAGCTCATTGGCCGGATGGCGCGCGAGTGCCTGATCGGTGAGTTGGCGAATCAGCGCCTGACGTTCATTTCTGAAATTGTCGTGAATCGCGTTCATCTGCACCGCTGCCTGATCGCGCGTCAGCTCCGCCTGCTCCTCCAGGCGCGCCAATGCCTGCGAGGTTCGAACATAGACAAGGGCGAAAGCGTCGGGATGCGCCGATTCGAGAAACTCGACCCAGAATCGCTGGCCGATACACCAGTCGGGAAACGCCGAAGAGCCTTGGATACGCATCACGGCCTGATAAGCCTGATCCAGTTCTACCTGCGATACCTCGACATTCAACGGGCTGCTCATCGCCCTTGGCTGCCCAGGCAAATTCAGGCGCTCCGCCAGCCCCACCCGATAGGCCAGACTGAATTCGAGCGCATGCTCGTAGACACTCGGTTGGGCGCGGGTGTTGATCTCTGCCAAGGTCTGCTCTTCCAGCGTTTGCAGGCGAAACAAGCCTCTGAGCAAATGCGTCAGTTGCCGCTCCAGCGGCGCGCCATCGATCCCGGCCGCGACCGTGGCTCGATAACACAGAACCTGGACTTCCATCTCACTGAACACCACAGAATAACCATCGACACTGGTGGCGACGCGCGCCGTGCGGAACAATTCGCTGCGCAACCGCGTGTCTTCAGCGGCCGCCTCGACCACATTCCACACACGCTGGCTGAAATACGGGTACAACCGGGTGTAATCGGCCGTGTGGATCAATTGTGAAAGTACATTGAAGAAATCCCGCGAGCCGGGCGCTGCCCTTACCGCCTCCCAGGTAACGCTGCGCGGTATCGCTTCGACGGCAGGCCTGCCGGTCAGCCAGCGCGCACTCTGACCTTCATACGACACGCTGGGTAGCGGCTGGTGTTGATAGACCCGGGCCATTACACCGAAACTGACGCTGTTCGCCTGCTGATACGTCGCAATCTGTCGCAAGGCGTCAGGCGACAAGGGGTTACCCATCAGGCGAACGGCGCGGGTGACCACCAACGGAGCCCTGAGTACCGCCTCCGGCACCGTGCTTATCTGGTTATCGCGCAGATCGATCAGTTGCGGTCGTTGCAAACCGGTGGTTCCCTCGGGCCAATGATCGATTGCGCAACCGCGCAAGCGCAGTCTTTCCAGATCCGGCAGTGAGCTGACATCCGGGGCATGCGCAAGATCAACATTGAAGTCCAGGCTCAGCACCCGCAGCTTTTTCAATTGCGCCAGTGACGGCACCGATGCAGAAGATAGACGAATACGGTTCTCGCTCAGATCCAGATGCGTCAGCCAGGGCATGCGTTCCAATGTCACCGGTAACTGGGTCAATTGGTTCCCCCTCAGGGAAAGGCTGCGCAAATTTCTGAAATGACGCAAAAATGCCGTCAGCCCCAGCGGCGTAGTGCCGTCCATGATCAGATGCGTGACGTGGCTGAAATCCCCGACCAGCACTGGCAACTCTCCCAACGGCTCCGGGGCGAAAATCAAGGTGTCGGGTGGCGCGTCGCCCGAGGCCCCCGGTTCTCTGCGCCAGCAGCGGATGATCGCGCGCATGGCCCGGGACTTCGCCGACTGTGGAACATCAAGCAATGAGCCATCGATCCCGTTGTACTGCGTTTGCCGCGTCACCCAACGACTCAGGACTTCGCGAATACCGAGAAACTCCAGGCGCAGCAATTCCAGTTTCATCAGCACCAGGATCTCATTGCGGCCCAAGACGTTGAGTAGCGCATGGATCTGTGCAGGGGAATGGGCCGGGTAGAGTTCCTGAATACGGCGCACCATCACTGAAACGCTCACACCTGAGTTCGCCCATGGCCCCGCCGGGGGCCGGTCAGCCAGGGCCATCGGCGAATAGTCGCCGGGACGTTCGCCCATGGTCCTGGCAAACGTTGTTCGCCGCTGCATGGCAAGCTCGGTGATTTTCTCCCGTAGCCCGTTCGCCCCGGCCTCGATCGACAGGCCCAACGCGACCTTGCGTTGCGCCGACAACCCATGCCAGAGGGCCTGGAAATAATGCTCGCGGGTGCGTCCGGAAAATGTTTTCAGCGCAGCATCAGTACCCTGCAGAACGCTGATGCGGTTCGCCAACACATTGATGATCACCCGCTCACTGGATGAGCTTGACGCCGTCGTTGCAACACTGCCGTGACTGCCCGACCACTCCTGTATCTCGATCGCTGAAGCCCCTGACCAGCCCGGCAAATGTTCAAGGGTATCGAGCACCAGGCGATTGGTACTGTGACCACCGCCACTCTCCAGGTACAGGCCTTCATAGGCTCGACACACAGCAATCGCCTGTTGATAGCGGCGCACCTCCTGCGCCAGCCGCAATGGTACGCGGGCAGCGTCCAGCTCCTGCGCTTCGCCATCCAGGGCACTGCCCGCCAACTCCTCGGCAACACTGGCAGGCAGATCGGCAAAGGTCTTCATCAGCAACGCCACCCGACCATTGCTCGGCGCTTCGTGGCGTCGATAAATTCGCTGGAACAACGGCTCCCGTCGCCCTTGTGCCTGTTCGCCGACGATTTGCACCAGTTTGCGCGTCTGAACCGCCGAATCCTGGCTCGTCAAGCCGAGCAAGTTCTTGCGCCGCTGGCTGCCGAGTGCAGCCAGCAGAGAACGGTACAGTTTCCCCCGATGCACATCCTGCTGAGTTATCTTCAGGATCGTGGTGGCGTGGGTTGCGCCATAACGATTGATTGGCGTGCCCGCTGCATCGACGACACTAATGGCGCAGTCTGCCGGCCAACTGGCCGATGTCGTCAGCAGGTGCAATTGCAGGTCAGCATCCGCCATGGGGGCCGACAACGGGATCTGCAGTTGCTCGATAAACTCCGTCACCGCTGCATCGGCGCGAAATCTCCACACCGTGTCGAGCAGCAAGGCCGGCGGATGACCGCGATCTACATGGATCTGACGCAACACGCTGTCTTCGATACCGCAGACAGCCAGAGCCTGCAGCGCACTGGCATCCGACAGCTCCTCGCGGGGATGGCCGAAGCGGCGCAGCAGCTTCAATCGATCCCAGTCCTGAACCAGCTCGCTGTCATGACGCCAGGCACCCCGATCGTTGGTTTCGAGCAGCGGTGCATAGCGGCTCGCCGATTCCGGCGGCGCCTGCACTTCCCACAGCCCGGTCTGAGGTTCGGGGCGCACTGCATAGTGCAGATCATCGAGCGTCAGGTACGCCTGGCCATCGACCCAACGCAAGCCGCGACCATCGCGACGCACTCCGGCAGGCAAGGCCCGACGCTGTTGATACACGTGCAGGTCAGGCTTCCAGAGGCGAGACAGCCCTGAAGCCAGTTTGACCATGCGCAAGCGCTCGATAAAAGCCGATGACCTGACGACTTTGAACGCTGTGCCCACCGCCCTGGTACTCGCAGCGAAAGCCGCCATCAGGATCAGGTTTTCGACGACATCGAAAAAGTAATCCGTTGCCTGTTCCTGCTCGCCTCTGGACCAACTGGCAATCCCTTCATAGACCTGCGAGAGCAACTGCACCGCGGTCACCGCCAACAGAGCCTCTCCGACTACAGGTATGAACGATACAGCGACCAACAGCAGGTCGACCCCGATTGCCTTATAGGTGTCCAGTCGGGCCAGCCGGGTTTTCTCGTCTTCATCGTCGGTTGGGACCACTACGAGCCGAGCGTCGGCCATGGTCTGTTCGACGTGCTGGCGATACATCAGGCTGAACGGGTCACCCGCAAAATCGATGCCGGACAACGTCACGTAGAACGCGGCACGAGGCAGGATTGAATGACTGTGCGGATACAAACGCCCATCGAGTTCGGTCACCCACGCTGCGCGCTCACTGATCTTGATGTAGCGCATGAAGAATTGGCGAAACGCTGCGCCTTTCAACCGCTGGCTCAACTGTTTCTCGAAATCGCTGAAGGATGAATACTCCTTGAGCGGGTGCAACGGATCACCTGGCAGGTAAACAACGCATCGATAGTCGTCATCGGCGTGCTCACTCACCGGGCCGATAAACAGCACACCGTTAAGTGTGACACCCAGCATCTGCAAGCCCTGATAACCCAGGGTGTTGTTGCCCAGTTTGAGCGTGTCCTGGTTATCCTTGACTGCCTGCAACATCTCATGCACTTCGACACTGATATGTTTCTTCAGCAATGCGACGTGCCTATCCACTTCGAACCGACACCGCAGGTTCGCAGTAAACTTGCCGCGTAACGGATGGATCTCAGCATCCACATTGAAGACCGCACGAAGATGAGTCTGATATTGCTTGCCCAAGTCGAGGGTTCGACACAACAGCGCAAACTCGTGGGGCTGGATCGATAATATATTCGCCTCTCGACCGGTTACTTTTTCGGGAATATAGATCAAGGAGGTATCGGTGTAATTTGTGGCCTGAGTCTCGCTGAGTTCGAAGTTTTCGCAGGCGGCCGTGAGCAGATCCCGATCAACTGGCAACACCAGTTTCCTGCGCAAGCCCAAAAGACTGGAGGTGGAGCGCACGTGCTGAAAAATCACCCCGACGATATCCAGCGAGTGGCCGATCTTTTGCGACATGGCGCTGGCCAGTAACGGTGCGCAAAATTCTTCTGGAGACTTGAGGTCCTTCAGAAACGGGTCCATTTCACTCTGGGCGCGATGGCTGGCCATCACGCTTTGATAAAGTGTTTGACGCAGTTCATCCGATGCCGACAGCAGCCAGCCGGGAGCATTGTTCTTGATTAACTCAAAGAACATGCCTTTTTGTTCGGGTGTTAATACAGGCGCGACAGCCTGTACAGGTAAGGAAGACATACTGAATATCTCGAAAACTGAAAGTAGCAACAGCTTATCGAGCAGGCTTTTTTATAAAAGCGCGAATTGCCGATGAAAAACTTCAAGTTCGAATCAACTATTCAAACTCAAACTATACATATATACCGCCACCATAAAAAAACCCCTTCCACCGTTACGGTGAAAGGGGTTTTTCTTTGGCCTTTTCTTACCAGAAGCGTTGCTGGGTCAAGCGGCTCCACCAGCTCAGCAGCACGCGATCCACTGAACCGCTGGCGGCCATGCCGATGCGCTCCTGCAGGCTCTTGCGCTCGGCGTAATGCAGGTGATAAACCTCGGCTTTCTTCGCCCGGTCGGCCAGGTATTCATCGCTGGTCTTGAGCTCGTCGACCAGTTGTTTGTCCAGCGCTGCAACACCAAGCCAGACCTCACCGGTAGCCACTTCATCAATCGCCAGTTGCGGGCGATAGCGCGAAACGAAGTTCTTGAACAGCTGGTGGGTGATGTCCAGGTCTTCCTGGAACTTCTCCCGGCCCTTTTCGGTGTTTTCGCCGAACACGGTCAGGGTGCGCTTGTACTCACCGGCGGTCAGCACTTCAAAATCGATGTCGTGCTTTTTCAGCAGACGGTTGACGTTGGGCAACTGCGCCACCACGCCGATCGAGCCGAGAATCGCGAACGGCGCGCTGATGATCTTCTCGCCAATGCACGCCATCATGTAACCGCCGCTGGCCGCGACCTTGTCGATACACACGGTCAACGGCACGCCGGCTTCGCGAATACGTGCCAGTTGCGAAGACGCTAGGCCGTAGCTGTGCACCATGCCGCCGCCGCTTTCCAGACGCAGTACCACTTCGTCCTTTGGCGTGGCGAGGGTCAGCAGTGCGGTGATTTCGTGACGCAGGCTCTCGGTGGCCGAGGCCTTGATGTCACCGTCGAAATCGAGCACGAACACCCGGGATTTGCTCTCGGGTTTGTTCTTCTGCTTCTTCTCGGATTTTTCCGATTTGGCCTGGCCCTTGCGCAAAGCCTTGAGCTGATCCTTGTCGAGCAGGGTCTGCTCCAGACGTTCACGCAAGCCTTTATAGAAATCGTTGAGCTTGCTGACCTGCAACTGCCCCGCCGACTTGCGCCGGCCCTTGCTGCGCAATGCAGCAAAACTGGCGAGCACCACCAGGATGGCGACCACCAGCGTTACGGTCTTGGCCAGGAAGCTGGCGTATTCGGTGAAAAACTCCACAGAGACTCCTTAAAACAATGCGCGGATGCAAAACACGCGCGGGATGGTTCCAGCATACCCATGCGCCGCCTCGTCGGCCAGCCGTGAAACCTCTGGCAACAGGCCTGTAACGAGCATTTCAAACAAGCGTATGTTTTTTCATTGACAGCACTCTTTCATCCTCATAACCTCGCCAAACCTTCAACGTACCGGGATGACGCGGACGTGGGCAGCATCTATCTGATTCGACATGGCCAGGCCTCCTTTGGTGCAGACGACTATGACGTCCTGTCGCCCATCGGTGTGCGCCAGGCAGAAGTCCTCGGCCAGCACCTCGCCGAGCTGGGAATCCGCTTTGATCGCTGCCTGGCCGGCGACCTGCGTCGTCAGCAGCACACGGCCACCAGTGCGCTGGAGCAATTCAGCGCCAAGGGCCTGTCGGTACCGACGCTGGAGACCGACTCCGCGTTCAACGAGTTCGATGCCGACGCGATCATCCGCGCCCTGATCCCGGCCATGCTCGAGGACGAGCCGGAAGCCATCGACATCCTGCGCAACGCGGCGCAGAACCGCGCCGAATTCCAGCGTATCTTCGCCCTGGTCATCGAGCGCTGGCTGGCAGGCACCTACGACACCCCCGGGCTGGAAAGCTGGCTGGGTTTCGTCGAGCGGGTACAGGCCGGACTGCACCGGATCCTCGAACAGGCCGACGGCAACCAGAAAATCGCCGTGTTCACCTCCGGCGGCACCATCACCGCCCTGCTCCACCTGATTACCCAGATGCCTGCCCGGCAGGCCTTTGAACTGAATTGGCAAATCGTCAACACCTCGCTCAACCAGCTGAAGTTCCGCGGTCGCGAGGTGGCTTTGGCCTCCTTCAACAGTCACGCACATCTGCAACTGCTGAAGGCTCCGGAACTCATCACTTTCCGCTGAGTCCGGATAATTGTGACCCTTGCTGTAATCAACCAGCGCCTATTACCCAAGAAAGGATCGAACCATGACCTCCGTAGCTGATGCCGTAAAAGCGATGCAAGCCAAGTTCAACCCAGCCGCTGCTGCCGGTCTGGATCTGGTTTTCGGTTTCAACATCACCGACGAAGACAAGCACTACGCGCTGATCGTCAAAGACGGTACTTGCGACATCCAGGAAGGTGAAAACCCGGACGCCAACTGCACCCTGGTACTGGACAGCGCAACTCTGAAAGACATCGTCAGCGGTGAAACCGACGGCATGCAAGCGTTCATGGGCGGCAAGCTGCGCGTTGAAGGCGACATGATGCTGTCGATGAAGCTGTCCGAGCTGTTCCCGTCGTAAGACGTCGTTCGTTTTGAAGAAAATCCCGCCCCTGTGGCGGGATTTTTGCGTCTGGCTCCCGGGTTTCGTCATAAACAGGTCATAGGTGGGAGGGGGCTTGCTCCCGAAGACGTCGGATCAGCCACAAGTTTTGCCGCCTGTCACACCGCTTTCGGGAGCAAGCCCCCTCCCACATGGGTCACGTGGCGCACCATAAACCGTGGCATGCACCTTCTACTACGTTGGAGCTGTCATCAACCAGCAAATGATGCCGCCAGCAGCTCCTGCGTATAGGGATGCTGCGCATCGCTGAATAGCGCACTGGTCTCGCCACGCTCCAACACTTCGCCATCCTTCATCACTATCAGGTCATGAGCCAATGCCCGCACCACCGCCAGGTCATGGCTGATGAACAGATAAGTCAGCCCATGCTCTTCCTGCAGCCGCCGCAATAAAGCAACGATCTGCTTCTGCACCGTGCGATCCAGCGCAGAAGTCGGCTCATCGAGCAGAATCAAATCAGGCTTGAGCACCAGCGCTCGAGCGATGGCAATCCGTTGTCGCTGGCCACCGGAGAACTCGTGCGGATAGCGATGTCGGGTCGCCGGATCGAGACCGACTTCGCGCAGCACATCGATCACCGCCTGCTCACGCTCGGCAGCATTCAAGTCGCTGTGTACCTGCAAGCCCTCGGCAATGATCTGCTCCACACACAAGCGCGGGCTGAGACTGCCGAACGGATCCTGAAACACCACTTGCAGGCGTTTGCGTAGCGGCCGCAGCTGCTTGCCGCTCAATTGCTCCAGCGCCTCACCGGCAAAGCGAATGCTGCCCTCGGCGTCGATCAGGCGCAAAATCGCCTGACCCAAGGTCGACTTGCCCGAGCCCGACTCGCCGACAATCCCCAGGGTTTTGCCGCGCTGCAGGTTCAGATCAATGCCCTTGACCGCCTGCAGCCAAGTCTTCGGTCGCAGCCAACCGCCCCCCAGGCGAAAACGCACATGCAGATCGCGCACCTGCAACAAGTTCTGCGCCACATCCCGGCACAGCGCTTCGCCCCCCGGCTCGGCATTGAGCAATTCGATGCTGTAGGGATGCTGCGGCGCACGGAACAGTTGCTCGCACGACGCCTGCTCGACGATCCGCCCACTGCGCATCACCGCCACCCGCTGCGCAATGGTGCGCACCAGATTCAGGTCATGGCTGATGATCAGCAACGCCATGCCGAGCCGCTGCTGCAAGTCTTTGAGCAGCAACAGAATCCTGCGCTGCACCGTCACATCCAGCGCCGTGGTCGGCTCGTCGGCGATCAGCAGTTGCGGCTCGCAGGCCAGCGCCATGGCGATCATCACCCGTTGGCGTTGACCTCCGGAGAGTTGATGCGGATAGGCCTTGAGCCGTTCGCGCGGCTTCTGAATGCCGACCAGCTCCAGCAACTCAAGAATGCGCTCACGGGCTTGCGCGCCCGCCAGGCCTTTGTGCAGCGCCAGACTCTCGCCGAGTTGCCGTTCGATGGTGTGCAGCGGATTCAGCGAACTCATCGGCTCCTGAAAAATCATCGCGATACGGTTGCCCCTTAACTGGCGCAGATAGCGCTCGTGCACGCCGAGCAGCTCCTCCCCGGCATAACGAATGCTGCCGTCGATCCGCGTGATGTTCGGGTCAAGCAACTGCAGGATGCTGTGAGCAGTCACCGATTTGCCCGAGCCGGACTCGCCGACCAGCGCCAGGCATTCGCCCGGACGAATATCGAGGTCGATGCCATGCACCACAGGCTGGCCGTTGAATGCCACACGCAGGTCGCGGATTTCGATCAGGTTATCGCTCATCTCAAGCCCTCGGATCATAAGCATCTCGGCAGGCCTCACCGATGAACACCAACAGAGAAAGAATCAGCGCCAGGGCAAAAAATGCCGTCAGCCCCAACCACGGCGCTTGCAGATTGCTCTTGCCTTGGCCGATCAGTTCGCCCAGTGAGGCGCTGCCGGCGGGCATGCCGAAACCGAGAAAATCCAGCGCCGACAAGGTCGCGATCGCCCCGGTGAGAATGAACGGCAGATAGGTCAGGGTCGCGCTCATGGCGTTGGGCAGGATGTGCCGGCAGATCACCTGCGCGTCGCTGACACCCAGCGCCCGCGCGGCTTTCACGTATTCCAGACCGCGGCTGCGCAGGAACTCGGCGCGCACCACATCGACCAGACTCAGCCAGGAAAACAGCGCCATGATCCCCAGCAACCACCAGAAATTCGGCTCGACGAACCCGGACAGAATAATCAGCAGATACAACACCGGCAGCCCCGACCACACCTCCAGCAATCGCTGCCCGAGCAGATCGACCCAACCGCCGTAATAGCCTTGCAAGGCCCCGGCCGCAATGCCGATCAGCGCACTGGCGGCGGTCAGTGCCAAGGCAAACAGCAGCGACACCCGCGTACCGAAGATCACCCGCGCCAGCACATCCCGCGCCTGATCGTCGGTGCCCAGCCAGTTCTCGCCGCTCGGTGGACTCGGTGCCGGTTCAGTCAGGTCGTAATTCACCGTATCGAAACCGAACGGGATCGGCGCAAACCACATCCGCCCGCCCTGCCCCTCGATCATTTGCCGCACCTGCGCGCTGCGATAGTCCGGCTGGAACGGCAACTCGCCGTCGAAATCCTGCTCGGTGTAGCGCTTGAACGCCGGGAAATACCACTGGCCCTGATACTCGACCAGCAGCGGCTTGTCATTGGCGATCAGCTCGCCGCCTAGGCTCAGGCCGAACAGCAGCAGAAACAGCCACAGTGACCACCAGCCACGTCGATGGGCCTTGAACCGCGTCCAACGGCGCTGTCCGATGGGAGATAGAGTCAACATCAGGCAGTCCTCGCGGTGAAGTCGATGCGCGGGTCGACCAGCGTGTAGCACAGGTCGCCAAGCAGTTTTATCAGCAGGCCGAACAGGGTGAAGATGAACAGCGAACCGAACACCACCGGGTAGTCGCGCGACACGGCCGCCTCGTAGCTGAGACGGCCGAGGCCGTCGAGCGAGAAGATCACTTCGATCAGCAACGAACCGCCGAAAAACACCGTCACCAGCGCCTGCGGTAATCCGGCGACCACCAGCAACATCGCGTTGCGGAACACGTGGCCGTATAGCACCTGACGCTGGCTGAGGCCCTTGGCCCGTGCCGTCACCACATACAGGCGCGAGATCTCGTTGAGAAAGCTGTTTTTGGTGAGGATGGTCAGCGTGGCGAATCCACCGATGACCAGCGCGGTGACCGGCAACACCAGATGCCAGAAGTAGTCCGCGACCTTGGCCCACGGCGACAGCTCGGCGAAGTTGTCGGAGACCAGTCCGCGTACCGGAAACCAGTCCAGCGCGCTGCCGCCGGCAAATACGATGATCAGCAGCAGAGCAAACAGAAACCCCGGCATCGCGTAGCCGACGATGATCGCCACGCTGCTCCAGACATCGAACGCCGAACCGTTGTGCACGGCCTTGCGGATGCCCAGCGGAATCGACACCAGGTAAGTGATCAACGTGGCCCACAAGCCCAGTGACAAGGTCACTGGCAGCTTCTGCCAGATCAGTTCGGTGACGCTGGCACCGCGGAAAAAGCTCTGGCCGAAATCCAGTTGCGCGTAGCTCTTGAGCATCAGCCACAGGCGCTCATCAGCCGGTTTGTCGAAGCCGTACTGGCGCTCGATGTCGGCCACCAGTTTCGGGTCGAGACCCCGGGTGGCGCGGGATTCGCCACCGATGGTTTCGACATGACCACCGCCCACCGCCGCGCCGACACCAATGCCCTGCAACCGGGCAATCGCCTGTTCCACCGGGCCACCCGGCGCGGCCTGCACGATGACGAAGTTGACCAGCAGAATGGCGAGCAACGTCGGCACGATCAGCAGCAGACGCCGCAGGCTATAACCCAACATGGGCGTACTCCTTTTGCTGTTGCTGCATCTGCGTGGCGGTCAGCGCGGTCGGGCTGATTTCCCACCAGGTATCGAGTCCGGCGTCATACAACGGCGCCGTCGCCGGACGACCAAAACGGTTCCACCACACCGTGGAAATTCCCGGTGGGTAGTAATTGGGAATCCAGTAATAGCCCCACTGCAACACCCGATCCAGGGCATGGGCATGGCGCAGCAGGCTTTCGCGGTTATCGGCCTGCACCAGCCCTTCGAGCAAGGCATCGACCGCAGGATCACGCAGCACCATGTAGTTGTTCGAGCCGGGATCGTCGGCGCCGTCGGAGCCGAAGTAATTGAACATCTCGCGCCCCGGCGCCTGACTCACCGGGTAGCCGACCACGATCATGTCGTAGTCGCGATTGCGCACGCGGTTGGTGTATTGCGCGGTGTCGACCTGGCGAATATCGAAGCCGATACCGATCTGCGCCAGGTTGCGCTTGAACGGCAGCAGCAGCCGTTCAAAGCCCTTCTGGCCGTTGAGAAAAGTGAACTGCAGCGGCTCGCCGTTGGCATTCACCAACTGATCGCCACGGGGTTTCCAGCCGGCGGCTTCCAGCAGTTTCAGGGCTTGCAACTGCTCGGCGCGAATGTTGCCGCTGCCGTCGGTTTTCGGCGCTTCGAAGACTTGGGTGAACACCTCGTCGGGGATCTTGCCGCGCCACGGTTCGAGGATTTGCAGTTCCTCGGCGTCCGGCAACTCGGTGGCCGCCAATGCGCTGTGCGAGAAGTAACTGCGCTGGCGCAGGTACATGCTGCGCATCATCTGCCGATTGCTCCACTCGAAATCCCAGAGCATGGCGATCGCCTGCCGCACCCGGCGATCCTGAAACACGGGTTTTTGCAGGTTGAACACGAAACCCTGCGAACCCTGCGCGGCACCCGGCGCCAGATGTTCGCGGAGCAATTTGCCCTGCTCCAGCGCCGCGCCGGCATAGCCGATGGTGTAACTGGTCGCGGAAAACTCGCGGTTGTAATCGAAGCCGCCAGCCTTGAGGACTTGCCGGGAAACATCGGTGTCGGCGAAGAACTCCACGCTCAAGTGATCGAAGTTATAGAGACCACGAGTGATCGGCAGGTCCTTGGCCCACCAGTCGGCGACACGCTGAAATTTCACGCTGCGCCCGGCATCCACCGCGCTGATCCGGTACGGGCCGCTGCCCGGCGGGATCTCGAAACCGGCGCCCTCGGCGAAGTTGCGCGTGCGCCACCAATGTTCGGGCAACACCGGCAGTGTCGCCAGATCCAGTGGCAAGGTGCGGCTGTCGTTGTTCTTGAAGTTGAAGCGCACTTGTGTCGGCGATTCCACCACGACGTCGGCGACATCACGAAACTGCTGGCGATATTTGAGGCTGCCCTGTGTGGTGAGCAGCTCGAAGGTATAGCGCACATCCTCGGCGGTGATCGGCGTGCCGTCGTCAAAGCGGGCCTTGGGATTGAGGTAGAAGCGCAGCCAGCGACGATCCGCATCCAGTTCCATCTGCTGCGCCACCAGACCGTAGACGCTATAGGGTTCGTCCTTGCTGCGATAGGCCAGCGGCGCGTAGAGCCAGCCGTCGATGTCGGCGACGCCGGTGCCTTTGTCGATGTACGGAATCAGGTGATCGAACGGGCCGCTTTCCAGTGAGGAGCGGCGCAACGTTCCGCCCTTGGGCGCGTTGGGGTTGGCGTAGGCCAGGTGTTGAAAGTCCGGGGCGTATTTGGGGGCTTCGCCGTAGACCGTGAGGGCGGGTTGTGGGGCGGCCCAACTGAAGGGGCTTGAGAGCGCAAAAGCGCTGAGCAGAATGAGCCTGGATAGCATTGGCAGATCCTTTCACAAGGTGTTGCTACTGGCCTCTTCGCGAGCAAGCCCGCTCCCACACGTTTTGCGGTGTTCACAAATCCCTGTGGGAGCTGGCTTGCCAGCGATGAGGCCCGAACAATCACCAAACCTTCTGCCTACCTGTGATGTGCAACAGGCCGGCGATTTTTATAGGGCAGGCTTAGATCAATAAGTGACTAAAACCCGCCGCCTCTGGGCATTCTCAGAACTTGTAATTGACCCGCGTGTACAACGTCCGCCCGAACGGGTCGCCGTATTTCGGGTCGTAGCCGCTCTGGAAGGTGTAGGTCTGGTTGCTGAACGGTGGCTCGCGGTCGAACAGGTTCTTCGCGCCGAGGGTCACGCTGAGGGTTTTGCGCCAGGTGTAGGTGCCGGCCAGATCCCAGACGTTGTACGAGCCGACGTAATCGTGGGTCTCGCGGTCGGAGTCGTGGTAACCGCTGGTGTAGCGGTTGGTCAGCGCCACACCGTAGGGACCGTAGTTCCAGCTGCCGGTCAGGCTGTGGCGCCAACGGGCCACGGCGCCGGCCGAGGAAAAGTCGCCGCCACGGAAATCGCCGAGCTTGTCGATGTAGTCGCCCTTGAGCTGCTGTTGGTACTCGTAACGGCTGACATAGGTGCCTTGCAGGCCGATGCCGAAATTGCCGTACGGGGTGCTCGGCAAACGGTAGTCGAAGCTGACGTCGACGCCATTGGTCTTGATCTTGCCGAGGTTGGCCAGCCCGGTGACGATGTGATCAATGGAGCCGTCCGGCTTGCGCACCAGGCGCTCGGGGTACAGCTCCGGGTTCTCGAACACCGCCGATTCCGGGAATTCGGCGATCTGGTTGGCGATGTTGATCCACCAGAAATCCAGCCCGGTGCTCAGGCGCTCGAATGGCTGATAGACGAAACCGAGGGTGACGTTGCGCGCGGTTTCCGGACTGAGGTCCGTATTGCCACCGGTGCGGCTGTAAAACTGCTGGGCGCAGTCGCGGTTGGCGATGCCGCCGTTACTCGGGTTGCCACCGGCACACAGTCGCGGGTCGTTGTAGTTGGCGACGGTGAACGTCGTGAAGTTCGGGTTGTACAGCTCATACAACGACGGCGCGCGAAAACCTTCACTGTAGGCGCCGCGCACCACCAGTTGCTTGAACGGCTGGAAGCGGAACGAGTACTTCGGGTTGGTGGTGCTGCCGAAGTCGCTGTACTTGTCGTGGCGCACGGCGGCGGACAATTCCAGGCTGTCGAGCACTGGCACGTTGACCTCGGCGTACTGCGCCGAGACGCTGCGATCCCCGGCGACGCTGGCATTGGGGTCGACACCCAGGCTCTGCACATCGGCGGCGAACTGGGCGAAGTCCTGATGGAAATCTTCCTTGCGGTATTCGCCACCCAGCGCCAGTGCCGAAGGGCCGGCGCCGAACCAGTCACCGATCTCGCGACTGACACGTCCATCAATCGCCTTCACCCGCCCCACTGCCGTCGAGTAATCGCCGTCCACCGCATTGGCCGCCAGCAGCGCCTGCCCGGCAGCGGTCTGCGCGCCAAACGGATTGATGATGCCGTTGGCAATACCGGCGCTGACGGCGCGGTCATTGACGTAGCCGGCCTCGATGGCATTGACCACTTTGTTCTGGTTGTACGATGCACCGACGTTGTAGTCCCAACCCACCACGCTGCCGTCGAAACTCAACAGCAAACGCTGGCCGGTGTTGTCGTCTTCGTGCTGGCGCGCGCCTACGGCGGTTTCGCGCCAGTTCACATCCACCGGTTGCGTCGGGTCGAGGGCGAAACCGTTGGGGCCGGGAGTAATGCCGTTACCGGGATAGAACGTCGTGCCGGGATTGACCTGATTGCCCATCAGCGTACCGGGGCCGATCTGCGTGCGGTTTTCGTTACGTGCCCAGAAGTATTCGAGGCTGACGTTGTGATCATCCGCGAGCTTGCCGGTGGCTTTGGCGAAAGCCGAGGTCTTCTCGGTTTCCGGCACCAGATCGAGGTAGTTCCACAGGCTCTGGCGGCAGATGCCATTGCGCGCCAGCAACCCCGGTGCATTGCAAGCGGAACTGGCCAGTGGATTGGTGGCGTTGCTGCCCTGACTCCAGTTGGCCGGTGATGCGGTACCCGAGGTGTAATCGAGGCCACGTCCCGGCTGATAGTTGTAGGTGTAGCCACGATCCTCGGCAGCCAGGCGTTGCTGCTTGTCATGACTGACCACGCCAAACACGTTGAAACGGTCATCCTGCAAATCACCGAAGCCCCAACTGCCGCTGAAGTTACGACTTTCACCACCGCCGGCATGGGTCGGCGTGTCGTAGTTGGTGCTCAGTTGGCCTTCGGTGAGGCTGGTCTTGGTGATGAAGTTGATCACCCCGCCGATCGCATCGGTGCCGTATAACGCCGAAGCGCCGTCACGCAGGACTTCGACGCGATCAATGGCGGCGAACGGAATGGTGTTCAGGTCAACCCCGGAGCCATTGATCGCATTGGTCGCGTTGTTACTCAGCCGCCGGCCATTGAGCAGTACCAGCGTCTTGTTCGGGCCGATGCCGCGCAAATCGGCATACGACGCCCCGCCGCTGCTCGAACCCACCGAACGACCGGAGCCGACCGAGGACTGGTTGGCGGAAATCCGGCTGACCAGTTCTTCGGTGGTGCTCACCCCCTGCTCGCGCAGTTCTTCAACTCGCAGAATGGTGACCGGCACCGCGGTTTCCGCATCGACCCGGCGAATCGCCGTGCCGGTGACTTCCACCCGTTGCAACTGGGTCGTGGGTTCGTCGCTAGCGACTGCCGGCAAGGTATTGATCGCCAGCAGCAAGGCCAGGCTCAAACGGGATCTAACGGGTGAAAAATGGATCATGAACAGCCATCCCTGCGTTTTGGTTTATGCAGGGATGTGCAATGGACAGCAGGGTTTTATAGAGCCCGATTTAGACCGTTGGGTGATGAGGTTATGCAAAAAAATGGCAGGTGTGGATCAAGCCAGCTCCATCTCCCTCAGCAACCGTGTATCCAGCCCGAATCGCTCCTGGGAAACCATCCTGAACTGCCCCTCCGCCAACTCGCAGCTCACCAGCAGATTCCACGAGTGCCGGGTTGCCGCCGAAGGGATCAGTACAAACGGATGCTCTGCCAACAACGCATCGGCGAACAATTGTTGATTGGGGGAAGGCTTGGCGGGGCTCAACCAATAAGGATTCGGCACATCCTCCGGCTGGACGATTTTCACTTTTGCTTCGCTGACGACCTCAAAACACGTGAGCACATAAGGTTCACTGTCCAGCGCATCAAAGCTGTGATTGGCTGCCACCTCCAGAATGGCCGACGACGGATCGACTGATGCATAAACGACTCGCCGCCCGGGTATGTTCCATCGGCCACCATTGAGATTCGAACCCATCCCGCTGTCCCACGTCCCGCCATAAACCTCGGGGTCCAGCCGCCAGGCATACCAGTGCTCGTCCCAGGGCAAGGGATTCATGTGTAAACCCCGTATATCAGTTGCCCCAGATACTGCTCCACCATCTGAAACCCCAGTGAATGCCGAATAAACTCCACCGGTACGCGACCGTTCAGGTAGGTGCTGGGCTTGCGCAGCCACTCCTCGGCCCGTGACTGCCTCCCGAAGGCGCGAGTGGCCTTTTCCAGCACCAAGGCATATTGGTAGGCGACGACGCTCTGCTGCGGGTCAAGCCGTACCGTTTTACCTTCCTTCAGTAGTCGGCGTACGGTGCTGACCGACTTGCCGGTGATGCGTTTGACCATGTCGCCTTGCAGATAAAGCTCAGAGGTTGAAAGCATGTTGACGACATCGTTCAGCTCAAAACCTTCGTCGGTCAGGTCAACGATCAGAAAGGCATCGTCACCTATGTTCCGGCCATTCACGAGCAAGTCGACAGGTCTGCCCTCGGCCCTCTTCACCCCCGTCAGCCGGGGTACCTTGACGCTGGGCATCGTGACCTCCTCCATGGGGCATCTGGCACGATCGGTGCGCCAGTGAAGGCGATGGGAATAAGCAGGCGTTTCGTATTCGAGGTGGGGAGTTCGCATAATCCATCCGTTATCAGAGGCCTGAGCGTCCAAGCCGTTTACGACTTCAATGTCATGTCCGATGCTATAGATCGCGCTTCCGACGACCAACCTGAGAATGTCGTCGGAAATATCCCCGTTTCTGCGAAATCCAGACCTGTTTCCGTAGGACATTACCCACGAATACCGCGCGCTCAACTGCCGAAGTGATAACTCACATCCAGCCACCACTGCCGCCCGTACGGGTCATAGTTACCGGTCGGGTAATACGGCCAGCCAGCCGAGTCATCGTGTTTGATCTGGTTGAGCACGTTGTTCACGGTCAGGCCGACGCTGGCGCGGTCGTTGAGCTTGTAGCGCGCGCTGGCGTTGAACACCGTCCATGGCGACAGACGCCCGTCACCCGCGCCGTTGGTCACGGAACCGTAGCGAATGCCCATCAGCGTCGCCGTGGCCTTCTGGTAATCCCAGGTCAGGCTGGCGTTGACCTTGCTGCGCCAGTCGTAGTTGGTGCGTGAGGTGCGCCAGTCCTGAGTCGGAGCTTCGTCGGATTCCTTGTAGAAATGCGAAAGCACCAGGGTATAGCCCAGCGCCGAACTGAACGCGCCGTACTGCCCGGCGCCCCAGCGGATGTTGCTCTTGAAGTCCAGACCGCTGACCCGCTCGCTGGCGGCGTTGATCGCGTTGACCCGCACTCGTTGCAACTGATTCGGATCGATGGCGGCATTCCCCGGATTGCGGTCGATGCGCGCCAGGGTCGACTGGCAGTTGGCCGAGTTGATGTCCTGGGTGCCGTTGCGGCATTCGTTCTCTTGCTGCAACAGGCGATTTTCGTCGACGGTGGTCAGCAGGTCGTCGATCTCGACCCGCCAGAAATCGGTGGAGAAATCGAAATTGCGCGACGGCGACCAGACAAACCCATAGGTCCAGGATTTGCCGCGCTCGGACTCAAGATCCGGGGTGCCGCTCTGGGTGTAGTCGACCCGCCCGCGATCACACGCGCCCTGCACGCCCTGGCTGCAACCGTAGTAGTCGATCTGCGCCGGGTAGTAACCGTTGCTGTCGGACTGGTAGATGTAATTCAGATCCGGCGCGCGGAAACTGGTGCCGTAACTGCCGCGCAGCAAAAGACTGGTGATCGGGCGCCATTCGAGGCCGAGGTTATAGGTTTTCTGCTGCTCGCTGCGGCCGCTGAATTTGTATTGGTCCCAACGCCCGGCGGCGGTGGCCAGCACGGTATCGGTGACCGGAATGCTGAACTCGCCACCCGCCGCGTAGCGCTTGCGCGAACCACCGGAGCTTTGCGCCGGGCTCACGCCATAAAAAGTGCCGTCATTCAGACCGTCGTCCGGGTCGACGCGATATTCCTGCTTGCCCGCTTCCAGCACGCCGGCGAATCCGACCGGGCCGGCCGGCAGGTCAAACAAGTCGCCATTGATCGAGGCGTTGTAGCTGGTGGAAACCGACTTGCTGCGCTGGGTCAGGTTGCTGCGAAACTGCTCCCACTCTTGTGGCGTCAGCGGGCGATCGAGGCGCGAGGCGTCCGGGGCGAACACCGGATAACCGCCACTCACGCCCAATTGCGGGCCGAGGTAGAAATCCTGAATCGATGACAGCGGCGTGTAGCGCGTGGTTCGGACGCTGCGATATTCCGAACGGTTGGCCGCCAGATCGTAGCTCCAGCCGGTGTCGGCGATCTTGTCCGAGAGGCCGAGGGTGCCGGTCCATGAAGTGTCGGTCCACTTGCTGTTGTTGCTGGTGCGACCACCGATTTCCTCTTCACCGTAACGGCGATACCAGCGCTCGAGATTGCCGCTGTTCTGGTTGATGAAGTCCGGCGAAGTAAAAGTCGGGCCACGGGTGTTGTTCTGGATGTGATCGAGGCCATACATCAAGTCGGCAAACACCTGACCGCTGTCGCTGAAGTGCCAGGTGCCGCGGGTGTAGCCGTCGTAGTTTTCCTTTTGCGTCTGGATCGTCCAGTAATCGTTGTACATCTGATCGGTGCGGCAACGACCCGCGTTGTTCAGCAGCTTGTTA
Organism: Pseudomonas sp. FW305-3-2-15-E-TSA4; assembly: GCF_058787295.1. Taxonomy (NCBI): domain Bacteria; kingdom Pseudomonadati; phylum Pseudomonadota; class Gammaproteobacteria; order Pseudomonadales; family Pseudomonadaceae; genus Pseudomonas; species Pseudomonas sp. FW305-3-2-15-E-TSA4. The sequence goes on from NZ_JBYSZP010000010.1 coordinate 41,309, forward strand.
TCGAAAGTGCCTTGATAGGCGCCGCAACCGGGGCCGAGGTAGCGGTTGTTGCTCAGGTCGCGACGGTAACCGACATCCGCCAGCGGGCCGCTCTGCATGAAACCGCGATCGTCGGCCCAGATCGGATCGCGGTTGGTCAGCTCCAGGCCGAACAAGCCGTCGAAGTCGCCCCAGCTGCCACCGCCGCTGATTTGCAGACGCTGATTGTCGCCACCGCCGCGCTCGCTGGTGCCGCCCTTGAGATTGACGTCGATGCCATTGATCTGCTTCTTGAGGATGATGTTGACCACCCCGGCAATCGCGTCCGAACCGTAGATCGCCGAGGCGCCGCTGCTGAGAATTTCGATACGTTCGATGACTGCCGAGGGAATGTTCGCCAGGTTGGTGAAGTTGACCTTGCCATCGTATGGCGTCGGGTAATCGGCGACGCGCCGGCCGTTGATCAGCACCAGCGTGTGATTGGGGCCGAGGCCACGCAGGTTGATTGCGCTGGCTGCTGGCTGCCAGGTGTTGCCGTAGTCCTCGCCCTGGGTCATGCCGGTGTTTTGCGTCTGCGTTGCCAAGGCGTCGTAGACGTTCTTGTAGCCGCGCGCTTCCATTTCTTCATGGGTGATGACGTTGACCGGGGTCGCGCCATCACTCTGCGCACGGGCGATTCGCGAGCCGGTGACGGTGACTTTTTCCATGCGGTAATCGGCGCTGGTCGCCGGGGCCACAGCGCTGATTTTGGCCGCCACCGGCGTACTCGCCTCGCCTTCGCGCACGCTCAGGCCCTGGGCACTTTGCTCGACTTGCAGGCCGCTGCCGAGCAAGGCCTTCTCGACGGCCTGACGCCCGCCCAACGCACCGCGCACGGCACTGCTGCGCTTGCCTTGCACCAGATTCTGACTGAAGGAAATCGGCACGCCGGTCTGGCGTGAGATATCCAGCAAGACCTCATCCAGCGGGCCGCTGGCGATGTCGAAGGTGTAGACCTGGGCCGCAGAATCCTGCGCATACACCGCGATCGGCCCCAGCCCCATCGCCAATGCGGCGGCGAGGGTCAGGCACGGTAGTTGTTGTTTGAATGAAATCATCAAGGGCTTCCCTGTTGAAGGCGTCTGCAGGGAATGAGCAGCGGGCCGGCGCTTTTTATAGGGCGGCGATTAGGCCAAGAAGTTATGACGCTATAACCGCGCGCCGATGCTGACCCAATAGGGGTTGTGCCAGGTGACGCGGATCGGCAGCGAGCGCTCCAGCAGTTGCAGGGTGCGGTCACTGTCATCGAGCGGATAGAGGCCGCTCAGGCGCAGATCGGCCACTTCGGGACTCAGGTGCAAAATGCCCCGGCGGTAGCGGCGCAGGCTGTCGATCACTTCACTCAGCGGCCGGTCGCGCACTTCCAGGCGACCATGCACCCAGGCGCTTTCCTGGCCGTTGCTCCGTTCGAGGGCGAGAATTTCCTGGGCGTTGAACAGCAGACTTTCCCCCGCCTCCACCACTTGCCGCGCACCGCCGGCGGTGACCACTTCGACCTGCGAATGCAGCATCACCAGCCGCGTAGAATCGTCGCCCTGTTGCACCAGAAATTTCGTCCCTAGCGCCCGCATCCGCCCGTGTTCGGTCGCGACCACAAACGGCCGCGCAGGATCCCTGGCCACATCCACCAACAACTCACCCGAGCGCAACGCCAGCAAGCGTTGAGTCGCATCGAATCGCGCCACCACCCGCGTCCGCGCATTCAGGCTCAGCGCACTGCCATCCTCCAGGGTGAAATCGCGCCGCTCGCCGGTGCCGGTCGCCAACTCCCCCACTTCCGGCAGCCAGCCATAGCGGCGCCCGAGCAACCCGGCCAGCACCGCGACACCGAGCACGCTCAAGCTGCCACTGACAAAGCGCCGCCGGCTCGACGGCGCATTCAGGCTGTGCAGCAGACTGTTGCGCGGCAGCCCGCGCAAGGTCGGGTTGCGCAGCAGGTTCAGGCCACCGCCCATTTGTTCGATGATCCGCTGATGGCGTGGGTCAGCCGCGCGCCACGCTTCGAATGCCGCGCGTTCGCCAGTACTGGCTTCGCCGGACTGCAACAGCGCCATCCACTGCGCCGCCTCATCGATCACCGCTTCGTCCGGCCTCATGCCTGCATCGCCTGATAGCAGCGCTTGAAGGCCTCGACCATGTATTGCTGCACCCGACTGGTGGAAACCCCGAGCCGTTTGCCGATTTCGCTGTAGGTCAAACCGTCGAGCTGATGGTAGAGAAACGCGGCTTTGGCCTTGGCCGACAAGCCATTGAGCAAGCGATCGACCGCCAGTAACGCCTCGATCACCAGTGCGCGTTCTTCCGGTGATGGATGCACCGGTTCCGGCGCCAGCGCCAGGCTTTCCAGATAGGCGCGTTCCAGGTCCTGGCGGCGCCAGCCTTCATAGACCAGCCGCCGGGCGATGGTGGTCAGCAGCGCCCGCGGCTCGCGAATGGCGCTCGGGTCCGGCAGGGCCAGCACCCGTAAAAAAGTTTCCGAGGCGATGTCCTGTGCGCTGTGCGGGCAACCCAGCGTGCGGCCAACGGCAGCGCACAGCCAGCGATAGTCCTTTTGGAACATGTGCCCAATCATCCGGTAATGCGGGTTTTGAACATCCCCCATGCCTTGCTCCCTGAAACGGGTCCCACCCGCTGCGAAAAACCATCGTTCTGCCGGGATCGTCCGGCTCTTGATCAGGCACGACTGTGCAATAGCGTTGAGGACATTTGAAGTAATTAAAAATCAGGACAAGCAAACCTTTGAGAATAAGGCGCTTCGTCGCCGCAGAAATATTGACTGACACAACGTTGACCCTGATCAGTTGCCCGCGCGCAGCCACTCTCTAATCTGCGCGCTTCATCGAACGCCAAGGACGGCTCACCGGGAGCCCGCGGCTATCCCTTCAAGGAAGAAAACCATGCGATCACTGAAGATTATTCTGCTGTCATCGGCCTTCAACGGCCTGACTCAACGCGCCTGGCTGGAACTGCGTCAGGCCGGGCACTCGCCCAGCGTCGTGGTGTTCACCGACGAGGCGTCGGTGTGCGAACAGATCGAACACAGCGGCGCCGATCTGGTGATCTGCCCGTTCCTCAAGGACCGCGTACCGCAGGCGCTGTGGAGCAATGCGCGGCGCCCGGTGGTGATCATCCACCCGGGCATCGTCGGCGATCGTGGCGCCAGCGCACTGGACTGGGCGATCACCAACGAACTGACGCGCTGGGGCGTGACCGCCCTGCAAGCGGTGGAAGAAATGGACGCCGGCCCAGTGTGGGCCACCTGCGAATTCAATCTGCCGTCGGGTTTGCGTAAGTCCGAGCTGTACAACGGTCGGGTCAGCGATGCGGCGATTCGCTGCATTCGCGAAGTGGTCGAGAAATTCATCGACGGCGTGCAACCGGTGGCGCTGGATTACACCGACCCCAAAGTCCGCGGCCGCTTGCAGCCAAACATGAAGCAGGACGACCGCACCTTCAGCTGGCACGACTGCTCGCGGTTCATCAAACGCTGCATCGACGCCGCTGACGGCCAGCCCGGGGTCTTGGCAAGCCTGGCGGGCGGGCAGTATTACGTGTACGACGCGCACCTCGATCAGCGCACCGGCATTCCCGGCAAAATCCTCGCGGTGCATGACGACGCGGTGCTGGTCGCCACCGGCGATCACAGCCTGTGGATCGGCTCGTTGCGACGCAAACCACTGCCCGGCGAAGAGACCTTCAAGCAACCGGCGCGGCATGTGCTGGCCGGGCAACTGGACGGCGTGCCGACCCTCGACTGGTCGATCGCCAGCGAGCCGTTCAACGACGAGGCGTATCAGCCGATCCGCTACCGCGAATCCGGGCATGTCGGCGAGCTGACGTTCGAGTTCTACAACGGTGCGATGAGCACCGAACAGTGCCAGCGCATGGTTGAAGCGCTGCGCTGGGCCAAGTCTCGGGACACTCGCGTGCTGTTGATCAAGGGCGGGCGCGGCAGCTTCTCCAACGGCGTGCACCTGAACGTGATCCAGGCGGCGCAGGACCCCGGCGCTGAAGCGTGGGCGAATATTCAGGCGATCGACGATGTCTGCGCCGAACTGCTCAGCGCGCGGCAACTGGTGGTCAGCGGCGTGACCGGCAATGCCGGGGCCGGCGGCGTGATGCTCGCACTGGCTGCTGACATCGTGTTTGCCCGGGCCGACATCGTGCTCAATCCGCATTACAAGAGCATGGGGCTGTATGGCTCGGAATACTGGACCTACAGCCTGCCCCGCGCCGTCGGCCCGGCGATGGCCGAGCAACTGACCCAGGCCTGCCTGCCGGTCAGTGCCACGCAGGCGCTGCAACTGGGCATGGTCCAGGAAATCGGCCCGCGCTGCCCGGATGAGTTTTCCTTGTGGTTGCTGCAACGGGCCAACGCGGCACTGACCGACCCGACCTACGCTGCCGTGCGCGAGCGCAAGTTGCGGGTTGATCAGGTGCTGATCCAGCAATGTCGGGAAAGCGAACTGCAAGAGATGCAGGAAGACATGCTCTACAACCGCAACCAGTTTGCCGAGAAGTGCAGCCACTTCGTCTACAAGCGCAAGGCCTGCGGCACGCCGGCGCGATTGGTCGAGGAATGGGCGCGGGTGCGCAAGGTTGAGTTGGCGGGTTGAGCTTCACCGCCACTACGGCCTCATCGCTGGCAAGCCAGACTCCCACAGGTTACTGCGGCGCTCACAGAACTTGTGAGCGACATAAAACCTGTGGGAGCTGGCTTGCCAGCGATGGCGGTGGGTCAGGCAATGCTGGTTTGGCAGCCAGACACCATTCGCGAGCAGGCTCGCTCCCACAGGATTTCGGGTCGTTCGCGAAATCGATGGGCCAGCGCAGGACCCTGTGGGAGTGAGCCCGCTCGCGATGAACGATGACGCGGTGGCGAGCCGGCACTTACAATGCCCGCACCTCAGACACCGGCCCGCCCATGGACATCGACCTCGCCCGCACCTTTCTGGAAATCGTTCGCCACGGCAGTCTCGCGGCGGCGGCGCAGAAGCTGTTCGTCACGCAGACAGCGATCACCGCCCGGGTGCAGAAACTCGAAAGTCAGCTGGGCAGTACGCTGTTCGTGCGCAACCGCGCCGGGGCGAAACTGACTGCCAACGGCGAGGCCTTCGTGGTCTACGCCAATCAACTGGTGCAGACCTGGGAAGCCGCGCGGCGCGACCTGCCGTTGCTGGACGGCTATCACAACGTGCTGCACATCGGCGGCGAAGTCAGCCTGTGCAACCCGTTGATGCTCAGCTGGGCCGCCGAACTGCGCGAGAAGATCCCCGGCCACGCCCTGCGCATGGAAATCCGCGACGGTGAAAACCTGTTGCGCCAACTTGAACTCGGCGTGCTCGATGCCGCGCTGGTCTATCAGCCGGAGTACTGGCCCGGCCTGCAGGTCGAGCAGGTGCTGGAAGAAAAACTGATTCTGGTGCGTGCGCCGAACCGCCCGGATCCCTACGTCTACATCGACTGGGGGCCGGATTTTCGGCGCCAGCACGACGCTGCCCTGCCGGACAAGGCCAAAGCCGCGCTGAGTTTCAACCTCGGCCCGTTGGCCCTGCAATACATCCTCGAACATGGCGGCAGTGGCTACTTCCGTACCCGTGTGGTGCGCAGCTATCTGGAAACCGGCGCACTGGAAGCGGTCACCAAAGCCCCGGAATTCGGCTATCCAACCTATCTGGTGTATGCCCGCGAGCGCGACTCGGCGACGCTGCAACAGGCGTTCGATCTGCTGCGCCAGGTAATCGCCACCGATGACGACTGGTCGCAACGCTGGAACCCGCTGAGCTGAGTCGGCCGCTTTACACCGGAGCATGGCGCAACTGACCTCAAGGTGCGGCCTGCACAAACGGCCGGATCGGCTAATCTGCCGGGTATAACAACAATACCCACAGGTGAACGCAGTGAGGCAGACCACCGAGGAATTCCGCAGCCGCTATCGCGCGGCCATTCATCCGTTGTACAACCCGTGGCTGCACGGCGCCTTCGTGCTGCTGTTTGGCGTGCTGGCAATCGGCGCCTTCTGGAGCAGCGCGCATCAGGTGCAGCCGCTGGAATGGCTGAGCGTGCCGCTGACCCTGCTGCTGTTCAACTTTGGCGTGTACATGGTTCATCGCCATCTCGGTCACCACAAAAAGACCTTCGCCAAGCTGTTCTATGCGCGGCATGCCGGCGACCATCACAGCTTTTTCACCCCCGGCCACATGACGTATGACGGCGCCCGCGACTGGCGGGTGATTCTGTTTCCAGCCTGGCTGATCGTCGTGCATACACTGGTTTTTACCCTGCCGCTGTGGTGGCTGCTCGCGCAGTTCAACGCCAATGTTGCCGGACTGTTCGGCGGCTGCATGGTCCTGGGTTATCTGGCCTACGAGGTGTTTCACGCCTGCGAGCATCTACCGCCGAATAATCCGCTGACCCGCCTGCCGTGGATCCGCCAGATGCGGCATCTGCACGAACTGCATCACCGCCGCGAGTGCATGCAGGAGCGTAATTTCAATATCGTTTTTCCGCTGATGGATTACCTGTTCGGCACCCTGTACTGGGAACCGCCACCCGCCCCGTTGCGCTATTCGAGATCGCCCATGACCCGCATGCAGCACCAGATCGATATCGCCGGCGAACCGATCGCCGTGCTCCGCTACGCCGCCAGCGTCAACCACTGGCCCGAGTGGCACCCGTCGTCGCTGAAAATCGACGGCCCGCAAGGCCCGCTGCATGCCGGCGCGCGTTTCGAAGAAGACATTCATGCCGGCGGGCGCGCCGGCCATTTGCGCTGGGAGGTCACCGAGTATCTGCCCGGTCGCCGCTGGTGCGCCAAGGCGCGGGGCGATCATGGCTTGTCGCTGTTGCTGACCTACGAGTGCGCGGCGCAAGGCGACGGCACGCGGTTCGTGCGCACTCTGGATTACCGGTTCGATGGCCTTGGCATGCGCCTGGCCAATCTGCTGCTACTCAAGCGCCGCATCGAACGTGAATCGGCGACCTCGATGCAGGCCCTGCGCGACATGGCGCTCAGGCACCTGACGCTGACGGGGCACCTTTCATGAAGCGCCTGCTGTTATTGCTGGTGATCCTCGTCATCGCGTTTCTGCTGCTGATGCCGACCAAGGTGCAGCCGGTGGCGTGGAAACCGCCAGCGGCGCCGTCACTGAACGAAGGGGTGTACGCGGAAAACCAGCGGCTCAAGGCCGTCGAACAGGTTGGCCCGAGCGACATCGACGGCCCCGAAGCACTGCTGCTGGAGGGCGATTACCTGATCACTGGCCTGCATGACGGGCGCCTGATCCGCACCAGCCTCGATGGCAAAACGCGCAAAGTGCTGAGTGACACTGGCGGCCGGCCGCTGGGCTTGGCGCGGCATCCCAATGGTTTGCTGGTGATTGCCGACGGGGTCAAGGGTCTGCTGTCGCTCGACGCCCAGGGTCAGTTGATTCCTCTGACCACCGAGGCCAATGGCCTGCCTTTCGGTTTTACCGACGACGTGGCGATCGACAAGTCCGGGCACTACGCCTATTTCAGCGATGCCAGCAGCCGCTGGGGCTACGGGCATGACGGTGAGGCGATCATTGAACATGGCGGTGACGGGCGCCTGCTGCGCTATGACTTTCAGACCGGCAAGACCAGCGTGCTGCTGGACAAACTGCAGTTTGCCAACGGCGTGACCCTCGGCCCGGATGACGCTTATGTGCTGGTCAACGAAACCGGCGCCTACCGCATCAGTCGTTACTGGCTGACGGGACCCAAGGCCGGCACCCATGACCTGTTCATCGACAACCTGCCCGGCCTGCCGGACAACCTCGCGTTCAATGGCAGCAACCGCTTCTGGGTCGCGCTGTACGCACCGCGCAGTGCCTTGCTCGATCGGACCGCCGGGCATCCGCTGCTGCGCAAGATGATAGTGCGCGCGCTGACGGTGCTGCCAAAACCGGTGGAGAAACGCGGGTTCGTCCTGGGGCTGGATCTTGAGGGCAAGGTGATCGCCAATCTGCAGGACGCCAGCAGCGGCAATTACTCTCCGATCACCACAGCGCGCGAGTATGGGGACTGGTTGTATCTGGGGTCGCTGAAGGCTACGCACATGGCGCGATTGCCGTTGGCTGATGCATTGAAATGATGCATGGCAAATGTGGGAGCTGTAATTCCAATGTGGGAGCGAGCCTGCTCGCGAAAGCGGTGTGTCAGGCAACGATAATGTTGAATGGGCTGGCCTCTTCGCGAGCAAGCCCGCTCCCACAGGGGAAGCGCATTCCAATGTGGGAGCGAGCTCGCTCGCGAAGGCGGAGTGTCAGGCAACGATAATGTTGAATGGGCTGGCCTCTTCGCGAGCAAGCTCGCTCCCACAGGTTCAAGCGGCTGGCACAACCTTTGTGGACACCTAAAAATCCTGTGGGAGCGGGCTTGCTCGCGAAGTCGGACTGTCAGTTACCGGATCTGTCGAACTTGTCCGGATCTTCGTCTTCAGGAAGATCTTCGTCCGGCTCTTCGGGAAAAGTGGTGGTGTGTGCCGGGCTGTTGGGCTCAGGGTGAGTGGGAACAGGGTCGAAACCGCCCTGCTCTTCACTGGGGAATCTGGGTGTGTTCATGTGGCACCTCGCAAAGAGTCGCTGAGTGAAGACTCTGTACATTCGAGGTGCCGGTCAGGGGCTGCGTTCAGTCATTTCACCATTTTGAAGCGGTGAAGCGACTGACGGTCAGGATCGAGCCTGCAACTGCGCGACGATCTTGTCTTTGACCTGCAAGCGTTTCTCTTTGAGTTTCTTCAGGGTGTCATCGCTGGGTGCATCCGAGGTCGCCGTCTCGGCCTTGACTACTTCGGCGTCCGCCTGGGAATACTTGTTGATCAGTGCATCCAGAAATGGATCCTCGGTGCGTTTTTGCTGGACCTCTTCCTTCGTTAGCTTCAAGTCCTGATACAGGTCATGAGTCACCGGCATGGAACACCTCCGTCAGTTGATCGGCAACCAACGCGACCGATTGCGCTGGCAGTTATCAGAATGGCCTTGGTCGGGCCGTTCTGTCGACCACCTGTCAGACCAGCGGTTGCCGTTCGTCGCCCTGTCGGAAACGCGATCAAACCTTTTTCCGCTGTGCTCCCTCCATTGCATAACTTCAACAAAAACCTGTGTGGAGATACATCAATGGACGGATTCAACCTGCGTCATCTCGTTCTGGCTGTCGCTCTGAGCAGCGGCATGGGCAGTGCCTTCGCCGCCACTTCCAACGACTTCGTCGACAACGCCGCTGCCGGTGGCATCGCGGAGATCGAGACCAGTCGCCTCGCCCTGGAAAAAAGTCAGTCGGCCGACATCAAGGCGTTCGCCAACATGATGATCACCGACCACAGCAAGGCCAACGACGAACTGGCCAGCATTGCCAAGGCCAATGACATCGAAGTCCCGGACACCACGACTCTGGTCAAGCAGGCCAAGGAAAAGATCCTCGACATGCGCGATGAATCCTTCGATGCGGCCTACGCCAACAACCAGGTCAAGGCCCACGAAGAAACCATCGAACTGTTCAAAAAAGAAGCCAACACCGTGACCGACGACAAAGTCAAAGGTGCCCCGGCACTGAAGGCCTTTGCGCAGAAAATGCTCCCGGCATTGGAAAAACACCTGACCGCGGCCAAAGAGCTGCAAGCCAAGCACCCGAGCAAGTAACCCGGGCGCTGTACAGCAAAAGGCCGCATTGATTAATGCGGCCTTTTTTTGTTTCAGCGCGATCAGCCGCCGTCAGTATCGATGTCGGCATCGGTTTCTTCACCGGGCTTCGGGCGATCAGGCTCAGGTTCGAAACCGGGGCTGAACTCGTTGTCGTTGTCGGTGTGTTTGTTCTTCTGATCCACCGCAGGGTCAGCGCTCTGGACTTGTTCGCCCTCGCCCTTCGGCGGGATTGGCGAGCTCTGCCCCGGCACTTGCGGATCGATGGCCGGGTCGTTGCGATTGATCGGTTCGGCGTCCGGTTTCTGCTGCTGTTGCGATTGCTCGTTCATAGCCACCTCGTTTTTCAATGCTGGCGCGACTCAAACCCGCCGGCCTTGTATATTCGAAGCCGCTACGGTGCCAACGTTCAAAACATCGCTGGTTTGAGGGGCGCCGACTAGAGTTACCGGGGCACTTCTTGCGCCAGATCAAAAATATCCCTGAGCAACCGAACAACTATTTTGAACGGCAAAGGTCACTGACTTCGCACCGGTCACTTTTTACAGAACCGGCCCCAATACGCTACGGAGCAACAGGCACATGGCAGCACTGCAGAACAGCACATTCGATGCGATGAAAAACAAACAACCCCCAACTGCTGAGCGAATGGATCAACGGCCTGGAAGCCAGCGGCGCCACCCGCAATCTCAAAGACCATGACCTGCAACAACAGACCAGCGAATTCCTGCAACTGGTGATCAATGGCCTGCAGGATGACAACGGCACCAACATCAATGCGCCGGGTTGGGAAGCCACCCGCCAGTTCCTCGAAAAGCTCTCCCACAGCCGTGCCCAGCTCGGTCAGGATTCGCAACAGACTGCCAGTTTCATCTTCGCCCTGAAGGGCCCGCTGTTTGCCCTGCTGCAAGCGCACTATAAAGAACAGCCAGCGCTGCTCGCCGAACAACTCTGGGAAATTTCCGAACTGTTCGACGCCTTCGGCATGCACACCATCCGCACCTTCCAGAAGTCCCGTGAAGCGGTGATCAAACGCCAACAGGAAGAACTGCTGGAGCTCTCCACGCCGGTGGTCAAGCTGTGGGATGGCGTCCTGGCGCTGCCGATGATCGGCACCCTCGACTCGCAACGTACTCAAGTGGTGATGGAGTCCTTGCTGCAACGCATCGTCGACACCGGTTCGGAAATCGCCATCATCGACATCACCGGCGTACCGACCGTCGACACCCTGGTCGCGCAGCACCTGCTGAAAACCGTGACCGCGATTCGTCTGATGGGTGCCGACTGCATCATCAGCGGCGTGCGTCCGCAAATCGCCCAGACCATCGTCCACCTGGGCCTCGACCTGCAAGGCTTGGTGACCAAGGCCAACCTGGCCGACGCACTGAAGCTCGCCCTCTCCCGCCTGGGCATCAGCCTCGGCAAAGCGGTCTGAGCCGATGGAACGTATCCCGATTCTCCAGATGGGCAAGTTCCTGCTGGTGACCATTCAGGTCGACATGCATGACCAACTCGCCCTCACGTTGCAGGACGACTTGTCCGAGCGCATCAGCAACACTTCGGCTCGCGGTGTGCTGATCGATATCTCGGCGCTGGACATGGTCGACTCGTTCATTGGCCGGATGATCAGCACCATCTCCGGGCTGTCGAAAATCATGGACGCCGAAACCATGCTGGTCGGCATGCAGCCGGCCGTGGCGATCACCCTGGTCGAACTCGGCCTGACCCTGCCCGGCGTCAGCACCGCACTGAACGTCGAGCGCGGGATGAAACTGCTGCAGGAACGAGTAGACCGGCAATGACCGTACGCAGCAGCGGTACTCAACCCATCCATATCGAGCAGGATGTCGTGCTCGCACGCCAGACCGCCCGCAAACTCGCCACCGAATGCGGGATGCGCCTTATCGACCTGACCAAAATGGTCACGGCGGTCAGCGAGCTGGCCCGCAACACCATGGTGTACGGTGGCGGCGACATGGACTGGCAGATTCTCGATGAAGATCACAAGGTCGGGCTGCGCTTGACGTTCCGCGACGAAGGCCCCGGTATTGCCGATATCAAACTGGCGATGACCGACGGCTGGACCTCCGGCAGCGGCATGGGCCTGGGCCTCACCGGCGCCAAACGGCTGGTCGAGGAGTTCGAACTGGACACCGCGCCGGGCAAGGGCACGCGAATAACGATCACCCGATGGACATGAATATCGCAGGGTCACTGACCCAAGTGCTGCTGATCGAAGACAGCAGTCAGATCGGTCACGCCCGGCGCACCGCGCAACGGCTCGCCGAGCAACACGGTTTTGATGCAACCGATGCCGGACGCGTGGCGCTGGTTGCCACCGAACTGGCCAGCAACGTGCTCAAGCACGCCAGCCGTGGCGAAGTTCACCTGCGCCTGCTGCCGCGCCCCGGCGGGTTCGGCATCGAGATGCTCGCGGTCGATCGCGCACACGGCTTTGACCTCGACGCGTGCCTGACCGATGGTTTTTCCACCGGTGGCACCCAGGGTATCGGTCTGGGTGCCGTGGCGCGGCAGACCGAGGTCTTCGACGTGCACGCCGATGCCCGTGGCGCGGTGCTGCTGGCGCGTCTATATCCGCGCGGCGACCACCAATCGGACTTGCGCTACGGCGTCAGCCAGCACTCGTTGCACAACGACCCGGCGTGCGGCGATACCTGGCACCTGGCGTACAACGGCGCGAATGTCAGTGCGCTGATCATCGACGGCCTCGGCCACGGAGAGGATGCCGAACGCGCGGCCAAGGCCGGCGAGCGGGTGTTCGCCGAGACCCCGTTCGCCAGTCCGGTGCTGCTGATGGAGGATATGCACCGCGACATGATCGGCAGCCGTGGCGGCGCCGCCGCGTTCGCCCAGTACAATGCCGCCCGCGACGGCCTGACCTTTACTGGCGTGGGCAACATCGGCGCCAGCCTGCTCACCGCCGACAAGTCGCGCGGGCTGGCCTCGCACCCAGGCATCGTCGGCGGCCAATACCGGAAAGCCCAGCCCTTTGACTATGCTCACGTGAACGGACATCTATTGATCATGTACAGCGACGGCTTGCAGTCCCGTTGGAACCTTCAAGACTACCCCGGTCTGGTGCACCGCCATCCTGCCGTGATAGCCAGCGTCCTGCACCGCGACTTCTGTCGCGGGCGCGACGACGTCACGGTACTGGTCGTTGCCCTGGAGGCCGCCCATGGCTGAGTCGCCAATCCTGAATGCCGCCGAACAGGCTGCGCTGATCGCCCGATTGCAGAGCGAGACCGCCGCCCTGCGCGCAGAACTCGACGAGACCAACCAGGGCGTGCTGGCGCTCTACGCCGAACTCGACACCCAGGCGGAAGAACTGAGGCAGGCCTCGGACCTGAAAAGCCGCTTTCTGTCGTACATGAGCCATGAGTTCCGCACCCCGCTCGGCTCGATCCTCAGCATCAACAGCCTGCTGGCTGACGAACTCGACGGCCCGCTCAGCCCCGAGCAGCACAAGCAGGTGGCGTTCGTCAGCAGCGCCGCCCGCGAACTCAGCGACATGGTCGATGACTTGCTCGATCTGGCGAAGATCGAAGCCGGACGGATCACTATTTCCCCCGCATGGTTCGACATGTTCGACCTGTTCTCCGCCCTGCGCGGGATGTTCCGGCCGATCGTCGATGCGTCGGCGGTGGACCTGATTTTCGAAGAGCCGGTCGGCCTGCCACGCCTGTACACCGACGACAAAAAACTCGGGCAGATTCTGCGCAACTTCATTTCCAACTCGCTGAAATTCACCACCCGCGGTGAAGTGCGGGTTTCGGCGCGCCTGGAAGGCTCGGACAAAGTACGTTTTGCCGTCAGCGACACCGGGATCGGTATCGCGCCGGAGCTGCACGGTGCATTGTTCGAGGACTTCTCGCAGGTCGACTCGCCGCTGCAGAAACGTCTGCGCGGCACCGGCCTCGGCTTGTCCCTGTGCAAGCGCTTCGCTGCCCTGCTCGGCGGCGAGGTCGGGATGGACAGCACACCGGGGGTCGGCTCGACCTTTTTCGTGATCATTCCGCTGGCGCTCGCCTTGGAGAACGTCGATGAAACGTGACATCCGTCTATTGATCGTCGACGACAACGCCGCCACCCGCTACGCCTTGCGCCGGCGCCTGGAGCGCCATGACTACGAGGTGCTGGAGGCCGGCACCGGCAGCGAAGGCCTGGCGCTGATCGCGAGCGAGCCACTCGATGCGCTGATCCTCGACGTCAACCTGCCGGACATGAGCGGCTTCGACATCGTGCGCATCTTGCGTGCTGATGCACGCACCGCGCTGCTGCCGGTGATCCACGTGTCTGCGGCGTCGATCCAGACCGGGGACATCATCACCGGCCTCGATGCCGGGGCGGATGCCTACCTGATTCACCCGGTAGACCCGGACGTGCTATTGGCGACCCTGCGCACTCTGCTGCGGGTACGCGATACCGAAAACGCGCTGCGCGAGAGTGAGGCCCGCTTCCGCGAGATTTTCGTCAACGTCTCGGCGCCGATTGCCGTGCTCGATGCCAACCTGAAAGTGCATGAATGCAACCACGCCTTCACGCAGATGATTCAAGACAACCGCAACCCGGAAACGCTCAGCGAGTGCTTTGATCAAGACCAGGGCGCGATCCTCAACGAGTTGCGCCTGCGGCTGGTCGATGGCGAGCGCTGGAAAGGCACGTTGAACATGCGCGTACAGGGCGAGGTTCGCGAAACCGAGTGGCAGATTTCGCCATATCGCACGCCGCAGCTGAGCCTGGTATTCGTCGAAGACGTCACCGAGCATCGCCACCGCGAGCGCTCGCACCTGGCACAGCTGGACGACACCACCACCCAACTGGCCAAGGAAGTTGCCGAGCGGGTGCGCGCCGAATCGCAGTTGCTGCAAGTGCAGAAGATGGACGCACTGGGCAAGCTCACCGGAGGCATTGCCCACGATTTCAACAATCTGCTGACCGGGATCATCACCAGCCTCGAACTGATCCAGAAACGCATCGCTGATGCCAGGCCCGACAAAGTGCAGCTCTATGCTGAAGCATCGCTGAATTCGGCGATGAGTGCAGCGTCCCTCACTCATCGTCTGCTGGCCTTCGCCCGCCAACAGCCACTGGATACCCGGCCGGTGGACATCAATGAGCAGGTGCGCTCGCTGGAAGAACTGCTGATGCGCACCATCGGCGAACGCATCACCCTCAAACTTGAGCTGACCACCAAACCGGCGATTGCTCTGGTCGACCCGGTGCAGTTGGAAAGCGCTGTGCTGAATCTGGTGATCAATGCCCGGGATGCGCTGCCCAGGGGTGGCAATATCTGGGTCAACACCTATGCGGCGTATTCCCATGGCGACCCGAATCTGGCCGATGGTGCGTATGTCGCGCTGTCGGTGCGCGATGACGGCACCGGTATCGAGCACAGTGTGATCGACAAGGTGTTCGACCCGTTCTTCACCACCAAACCGCTGGGCCAGGGTACCGGTCTGGGGTTGTCGACGATTTACGGTTTCGCCCGCCAGTCCGGTGGCGATGCGCACATCCGCAGCGTGGCACGGCGTGGCACCGAAGTGACCATCATGCTGCCGGCGACGAACGACCCGACCGGCGCCGACATCCCGGCGCCGAAGGTAGATCCGCAGGGTGCCGGCGAGCATGTCCTGATTGTCGAGGACATGCCGGCAGTGCGAATGTTCGTCACCGAAGTGCTGGAAGACGCGGGTTATCGCTGCACGCAGGCGGCGGATATCGAAACCGCGCTGGAGCGCTTGCAGAATGATCCGACGATCGACCTGCTGCTGAGCGACGTCGGTCTGCCGCGCATGAGCGGCCGGGAACTGGCGGACGTGGCGCGGGGCTGGCGTGAAAGCCTGCCGATTCTGTTCATGACCGGTTATGCCGAGACCGCGATCAATCGCCAGGTGTTCCTGGGCAGCGGCATGGAGATGCTGGTCAAGCCGTTCCAGATCAGCGAACTGCTGGACAAGGTCCGCCGCACGCTTGATGGTGCCTGACACACCGCCACCAGGTTGCTCGGTTGAGAACACAGACCCTGTAGGAGTGAGCCTGCTCGCGATGGCGTCAGGTCAGTCAATTCATTTCTGGCTGACACTCCGCTATCGCGAGCAGGCTCACTCCTACAAGGGATTACGGTGTGTCATCTTCCGAGTACACCGCAGCCCCCTGTGGGGGCCAGTAGGAACGGCGTCGCTATCGGCTCAAGGCCCGCGCCAGAAACGGCGCCGTGCGGCTCTTCTTGCTCGCCGCCACTTTCTGCGGCGTCCCCGCCACAACAATCCTGCCGCCCTGATCCCCGGCCCCCGGGCCGATGTCGATCACCCAGTCACTCTGCGCCACCACGCGCATTTCATGTTCGACCACGATCACCGTGTGCCCGGCCGTGACCAGCGTATCCAGTTGTTCCAGCAGCCGATCAACGTCTCGCGGATGCAGTCCGGTGGTCGGTTCATCCAGCACATACAGGGTCGCGCCGCGCTGATTGCGCTGCAACTCTGTCGCCAGTTTGATCCGTTGTGCTTCACCACCGGACAACTCCGTGGCCGGTTGCCCAAGCCGCAGATAACCGAGGCCGATGTCACGCAGTACCTCCAGCGAACGACGAATCCCCGGCTGCCCGCTGAATACCTCTACCGCCTCTTCCACGGTCAGTTGCAGCACCTGCGCAATGCTCAAGCCTTGCCACTGAATCGCCAGGGTCTGCGGGTTGTAGCGCGCGCCATGACAGGTCGGGCACGGCGCATACACGCTCGGCATGAACAGCAACTCGACGCTGACAAAACCTTCACCCTCGCAGGTCGGGCAACGCCCCTTGGCGACGTTGAAGGAAAACTGCCCGGCGTCATACCCCGCCGCCCGTGCCTCGGGCGTGGCGGCGAACAGTTTGCGCACGTTGTCGAACAGCCCGGTGTAGGTCGCCAGATTCGAACGTGGCGTGCGGCCGATGGGTTTCTGATCGACCTGCACCAGGCGCTTGATCGACTCCAACCCCGCAGTCACCTGACCGCTGCTGGCCTGCGGCGCATCGTCTTCGAGGCTGAGTTCTTCCGGCTCGTTCTCAATCAGCGGCCGCCCGAGTTGCGCGCCGACCAGCTCCAGCAATGCCTGACTGACCAGACTCGACTTGCCCGAACCGGAAACCCCGGTGACCGAGGTGAAGCAGCCCAAGGGAAATTCAGCGCTGAGGTTGTGCAGGTTATTGCGGCTGATGCCATCGAGTTTCAGCCAACCGCTCGGCTTGCGCGCGGTGCGGCTCTGCCGCTGGCTCTCGGCAAACAGATAGGCGCGGGTCTGCGATTCGTCGATCTCGGCCAGCCCCGCCGGTGGGCCGCTGTACAACACCTGCCCACCCTTCTCGCCCGCCGCCGGGCCGACGTCGATCAGCCAGTCGGCGCGGCGCATGGTTTCCAGATCGTGCTCGACCACAAACAGCGTATTGCCATCGGTCTTCAAGCGCTGCAAGGCTTCGAACAGCGCCTCGCCATCGGCCGGATGCAGACCGGCGGACGGCTCGTCGAGCACATAGATCACGCCGAACAGTTGCGAGCCCAATTGCGTCGCCAGGCGCAGGCGCTGCAACTCGCCGGACGACAGTGTCGGCGTACTGCGCTCCAGCGCCAGATAACCGAGACCCAGATCGGTCAGGGTGCTGACCCGCTCCAGCAAGTCCTCAGCGATCCGCTGCGCTGCCAGGCGTTTTTCCAGCGACAGGTTCGGCGTGTGGCGTACGTCCGGCGCACCGGCGTGGCTGCTGGCACCGTGGGCCACGCGCTGCTGGCGCGCCTCGCGGGTTTGCGCATGGCTGAGGGTTTCGCCGCTTTCTTCGGCCTGCTGCAGATAGGTCGCCGCAGCCACGGGTTTCAATACTTCGGCCACTTGCAGCAACGGCATCTGCGACAGTTCACCGATGTCGTAACCGGCAAAGGTCACCGACAACGCTTCACGCTTGAGGCGCTTGCCGTCACATAACGGACACGGGCTGCCAAGCATGAACTGCGAAACGCGCTTCTTCATCAGCGCACTTTGCGAATGAGTGAAGGTGTGCAGGATGTAGCGGCGGGCACCGGTGAAGGTGCCCTGATAACTCGGTTCCATCTTGCGCTTGAGGGCGACCCGGGTTTCCTCCGGGGTCAGCCCGGCGTACACCGGCACGGTCGGGGTTTCTTCGGTGAACAGAATCCAGTCACGCTGCTTTTTCGGCAGTTTCTTCCAGGGGATATCGACGTCGATGCCCATGGTCACGAGGATGTCGCGCAGGTTCTGCCCCTGCCACGCCAGCGGCCAGGAGGCCACGGCGCGTTGGCGGATGGTCAGGTTCGGATCGGGCACCATCAGCGCCTCGGTCACCTCGTAGACCCGGCCCAGACCGTGGCACTCCGGGCACGCGCCTTGCGGGGTGTTCGGCGAGAAATCCTCGGCGTAGAGCATCGGCTGCCCCGGTGGATAACTGCCGGCGCGGGAATAGAGCATGCGGATCAGGCTCGACAAGGTGGTCACGCTGCCCACCGACGACCGCGTGCTCGGCGTACCGCGCTGCTGTTGCAGGGCCACGGCGGGCGGCAGGCCTTCGATGGAGTCGACATCCGGCACCCCGACCTGATCGATCAACCGCCGCGCATACGGCGCCACTGACTCGAAATAACGCCGTTGGGCTTCAGCGTACAACGTTGAAAACGCCAGCGACGACTTACCCGAACCGGAAACGCCAGTAAACACCACCAGCGCATCGCGGGGGATGTCGACGTCGACGTTCTTCAGATTGTGCTCGCGGGCGCCACGCACCCGGACCATGCCGGTAGGTGCTTTGGAATTACGCTTGGAAGTCATTGGCTGTCCCTGCAGAAAAATGGGGGTCGAAGCTGAACCCTGTGGTGAGGGGATTTATCCCCGATCGGCGGCGCAGCCGGCGCAGTTACTGCAAATTCCATATAGCTGGGAAAATGCTGGGGAGTGCTGGGGAGTGCTGCGCACTCCATCGGGGATGAATCCCCTCGCCACAGGGAATCAGGCACTCAGCACCGAGCGAATCATCTGCAACAACGCCTCCGGGCCATACGGCTTGCCCAGCAAATGCGTGTCCGGGCTCAACTGGTGGTTGCGCGAAATGATGTCGCGGGTGTGGCCGGAGGTGAACAGCACCGCCACCGGTGGCGTCTGCACCTTGGCCCACGCCGCCAGATCGGAGCTTTTGATCAGCCCTGGCATCACCACGTCGGTGAAAATCAGATCCACTTGCGCGCCGTCCAGCAGCAACTGCATTGCCACGTCGCCATTGCTCGCAGTCAGTACCCGGTAGCCTTCCTCGCGCAGCAATTCCACTGCCGAGGCGCGCACCGCGTCGTTGTCTTCAACCACCAGAATGGTCTCGTGGCCGCCGCTCTGCTGCGGGTCGACGCTCGGCGTCTCATCGAGGACCGGACGCAGGCTGCGCGGAAAGTACAGTTGCACCCGCGTGCCTTCGCCCACGGTGCTGTCGATCTCGACGTGGCCGCCACTCTGTTTGACGAAGCCGAACACCATACTCAGACCAAGCCCGGTGCCCTGGCCGTCGGCCTTGGTGGTGAAGAATGGCTCGAACACCTGCTCGAGCATTTGCGGCGCGATGCCGACGCCGGAATCGCTAACCATCACTCGCACGAAATCGCCGGCAACGATGCCTTTGCCCGCGCAAAAAGTGCTGTCCAGCCGAGTATTAATGGCACTGAGAACAATCGTGCCCTCGCCTTTCATCGCGTCCCGGGCGTTGATCGCCAGATTGAGAATGGCGTTTTCCAGTTGATTGCGGTCGACGTTGATGTGCCACGGGTCCTGCGGCAATTGCACGTCGATCTGAATGGTTTCGCCCAACGCACGCTGCAGCAATTCACCGACTCCGTCGAAGATCTGCCGCGGATCGCACACCGCCGGCGACAACGGTTGGCGCCGGGCAAAGGCGAGCAGTTGCGACGACAGCTTGGCGCCGCGCTCGACCGCTGCCAGCGAGGCGCTGACCCGGCGTTGCACGTTGGCATTGTCCGGCTCATGCCGCGCCAGCAAATGCAGGTTGCCGGCAATTACCTGCAGCAGGTTGTTGAAATCGTGGGCCACGCCGCCGGTCAGTCCGCCGATGGCTTCAAGCTTCTGCGACTGGCGCAATTGCTCTTCCGCCGCCAGCCGGGCATCCACTTCGTTAGCCACCCGCTGCTCCAGGTTGCGCGTGAATTTGAGCAGGGATTCTTCGGCAATCTTGCGTTCATGGATGTCGATCAACACCCCGGGGAAACGAAACGGCGCGCCGTGTTCGTCGAACTCGCAGGCGCCACTGGCGAGCACCCACAGGTAGCTGCCGTCCGCGCGCCGCACGCGGTATTCGGCGTTGTACGGCTCGCCGGTCTGCAGCGAATGACTGACCCGATCATGCACCCACGCCAGGTCGTCCGGATGGATCCGCGACTCATTGACGGATTGCGGCAGGTTGCTCAAGTCCTGATCCGGCGGATAGCAAAAGGTCCGGGCGAAACGCTCGTCGGCCGACAGCACATTGTTCTTCACGTCCCAGACGAACGAGCCGAGCAAGGCCCCGGCATTCAGCGCCAGACGCACCCGTTCGTTGTCGGCCCGATAAGCGTCTTCTGCCGCCTGACGCAGGCGCTCGGAACGCACCAACTCGGTGGTCTCGACCACCATCGCCATCACTCCTGAAGGCACGCCGTCATCGTTGGCCACCGGGCTGTAATACAGATCCATCCAGACATCTTCGGGCACGCCATCGCGCAGCAGCACCAGTTCCTTGTTGCGGTAGGACAAGGTGCCGCCCGCCAGACAGGTGTCGACCACGTGCCGGTTGAACTCGGCGACTTCCGGCCACCCCAGTTCCACCGGTGCGCCTAGCAGATACGGGTGGCGACCACCGGCAAACTGTGAGTAGGCGTCGTTGTAGATCATGTAGCCGGCGTGGCCCCAGAGCATGACCATCGGCAAGGGCGAGGCCAGCATCAATTGCACGGTGCTGCACAAGCTGGCAGGCCAGGTGTCGAGCGGGCCGAGTTCGGTGAGGCGCCAGTCGAACGCGCAAATGCGTTCGGCCATCTCGCCTTTCCAGCCGTCACAACCGTGGCTATCGGATAAAAACTGCATCGATTGACTCGGTGTCCTGTGGTGTTTGCCCGATACATCGCGACGGCAGAACGCCGCGACGCCCGTCTGTTTCGAGCCTCATCGGCCGTAATGGTTTCATTAGAGGTATAGCCGATTTCAGACCAGGCCCGGATCAGACCCCGATCAGGTGCTTGAGGGGATGGTAGCCAGTTTTCATCTTCGCCGCGACGTCGAGAATCGCCTTCTCGATGCCGTTCAAATGCGTGCAGGTCAGTTCGATGGCGGCGCTCTGATCGCCCGCCTCGATGTATTCGATCAGGCGCAGATGTTCGTTGTCACGGCAGGCTTCATGGCTGTCGTCATCCAGTGCAGCGACATACAGCGAGGCGCGGGAAATCAGCTTCTGGAACCAGTCGAGCAGCACCGGGTTGTTGAGGCTGCGCGCCAGTTTGAGGTGGAACTCGCCGAGCAGGTAAATCAGTTGCTCGTGATCGCCTGCCGCGTGGGCTGCGTCCTCCAGTAGCAGGTGCTCGCGCAAGACCTGCATGGCGGCGGTGTCCTTGCGCCGACAGAGTTCGGTGACCATGCCGATTTCGATCAGACGCCGGGTTTCGAACAGCGAGCGGATCTCTTCGTTGCTGGGCAGCGACACCGATGCACCTTTATTCGGCTCGGTGGTGACCAGCCCCTCGGCTTCCAGTTGCTTGAGCGCGGCGCGTACCGACGTGCGGCTGACATTGAACAGTTCGGCCAAGGACGCTTCGCCCAGCTTCATCCCCGGACGCAGCGAACGCTTGCTGATCGCCTGGTAAACCCCTTGGTAGACGCGGTCGACCGTGGTTTCCAGTTTCTTCTCGGTCATTCGAACACTCCTTTAGCCTCGGGCAAACACGGTGTTGCAGCGTTATTCGCCGTTTGCGCAGATAAGTGTGGCGCAGGATATCGCCTTCGGCGTCGAGATGCAGGGTCTGGATACGATTGGTCGGCGGGATGATTTCGATTTGCCGACCCGCTCATTGCAAGCGTGGACGGAAGCAGCGGGCGGTGGCGAGCGGTTTTGGCGGTCGCCAAATAAATCGGCTGCGAAACGCCTTCCCCTTGTGGGAGCGGGCTTGCTCGCGAATGCGCCGGGTCAGTAAAACATTTGGCGACTGACCCACCGCATTCGTCGGAACGCCGCCCGGAGCAAGCCCGCTCCCACAGAGGATTTCAGGCGTGCCGGTAATTGTCAGTCAGTACCGTATTTCGGCGAGCGCGGGCCGTACAACAGGCCGGCGTGCTGACCGGCCGACAACAGGCGATTGCTCGCCACGCCGGCAATCGGATACCCGGCGTCGGTCGAACTGTTGATCACCTGCTTCACCGCGGCGGTGATCAGCATGCCGACCAGGCCGCCACCACTGTTATTGCCGCCCTCTTCGCTCGACGCCCGTGCCGAACCGGTCCACAGCGTGGTGCCGGATTTCAGATCGACCAGCTTGGCGGTGGCGGTTACCGCGGTTTCGCTGCTGATCACCATGTAGCGCGTACCGTACTCGGTCACGGTGATGTACAGCGCAGCGTCGGCGCCGAAGATTTCCTTGAGCTTGTTGGCCGGCGCCTGATGGATGTCATCCGGGGTGGTCAGGCCGTTCTGGCGGAAGGTTTCGTCCACCAGGGTGATCGGCAGCACGTAGTAACCGGCTTCGGCCAATGGGAACGTCACCTGCGACAGCAAGCTGTAGGAAGCCTTGACGTCCGGCGAGGTGTTCAGCGGTGGCAGCACCAGAATGGTCTTCGGCCGTGCCTGTTTGTACGCCGAGTAATCCACGGTTTTCGGCGCGACGCAGCCACCGAGCACGGTCAGGGCCAAACCGGCGGCCAGCAGTTTCAGGGTGCGCGAGATCATTTGGCGTCTCCGGTCTTGGCGTTTTTAAGCAGAAAATCCATGTATGGGCCGGACTCGGGGAACAGCGCTTTCTCGGTGCGGAACTGCTGCACCATCTGATCGTCCTTGCCCATGCTCAAGTACAGCAGGCCCAGGTGCGCGTGGTAGCCCGGCGGCACCGCCTTGCCGGTGGAACGGATCTTCTGCAGGTCGCGCTCCAGCACTTCGGCCTGGGCTTCTTTCGGCTCTTCGCCTTTGAAGTATTCGTAGACCTGCGGTTGGTAGTCTTCCCACTGGTACAGGGTTTTCGGGCTGCTGCAACCGGCCAGCAAGGCGCTGGCGGCCAGCGTCAGGGCCAGCAGCGACCGCGACAAAGTCAGATTCATGGGTGTTGCTCCTTGCAATGAATAACGATCAGTTGCCCGGTTTCCAGGCACCGGCGTTCATGCCATCGACCAGACGATTGATCGCCTCGCGCATGGCCAGATCGAGGACTTTGCCGTTGAGGGTGGAGTCGTACGCAGCAGTGCCGCCAAAGCCGATGATTTCGCGGTTGGACAAGGCGTATTCACCGGCGCCCTGAGTCGAATACACCACTTCGGAGGTGCTGATGTTGACGATGTTCAGGTTGACCTTGGCGTAGGCGACCTGGGTCTTGCCACGGCCGAGAATACCGAACAGCTGGTGGTCGCCGGTTTCCTTGCGGCCGAACTCGGTGACGTCACCGGTGACCACGTAGTCGGCGCCCTTGAGGCGCTGGGCCTGGCCCTTGATCGCCGCTTCCTGCTGGATCTCGCCCATGTTGTCGCGATCCAGTACCGAGAAACGGTTGGTCTGCTGCAAGTGAGTGATCAGGATGGTCTTGGCCTGGCCGCCGAGACGATCAACACCATCGGAGAAGATCCCGCGCATGTAGCTGGAGCGGTTATCGAACTTGCCCACCGCCATCGGCACGCGAGCACCGGTCCAGACTTGCGTGGCGCTCTCGACCTTGGCCACCGGCAGTGCGCGGGAGCTTTCGGTGGCGCACCCGGCAAGGGAGCCGGCGATAGTGCCGAGCACGGCAATCGCAACGCCTGAGACCAACATCCGGGAGATCATTCTCACTGTGCATTCCTTCTGAAAAAAAACGGTGTGTCCCGGCACGGCTACGCGGTGGGGAGCGGAAAAGGGGCGGCATTATGACAAAGTGCCACCATTGGTGACAGAGATTTTTGACGCCAATCAATTGGCTTGCTTGGACACACACAAATCCCCCCTGTGGGAGCGGGCTTGCTCCGGGCGGCGTTCCGACGAAAGCGGTGTGTCAGCCACTTATTTGCCACTGACACACCGTCTTCGCGAGCAAGCCCGCTCCCACAGGGGGGATATGTGGTGTTTTGGAGTTTAGTGAAAGTCGCGGCTCTGCACGCGGATGCCATCCAGCAGCGGACTCAGGTCGCTCAGCCGTCCGGCGATCAAATGCCGTACTTCGCCCTCCCGCTCCCAGCGGCCATCGACCTTGAGCAATTGCGAACCGACCAGCACCTGACGCTGGCGCTCGGCCAGATCGCGCCAGACCACCACGTTGACGTTGCCGAACTCGTCTTCGAGGGTGACGAAGGTCACGCCGCTGGCAGTGCCCGGTCGCTGCCGCCCGGTGACCAGCCCGGCGATGCTCACCGGCCGACCATGCTCGACGTCCAGCAACTCCTGAGAGCTGCGGCAACGCCGGGCCTTGAGTTCGCCACGCAGCAGCGCCAGCGGATGCGGCCCCAGCGTGGTGCCGATAGTCGCGTAATCGGCCTGCAGATCTTCGCCGACACTCGGTTTGGGTAGCAGCACATCGGGTTCTTCCTGACTTGGCAAACCGGCAAACAGGCCCAGCTGTTTCTGCACCCCGGCCACTTCCCAACGCGCACGATGCCGATGGCCGGCCATCCCACGCAACGCCCCCGAATCGGCGAGCAACGCTTGGGCGCGACTGTCGAGCGCGGCCCGCTCGCCCAGATCGGCGACATCGGCAAACGCCCCGCGCGCCCGCGCCGCCTCGATGCGCCGGGCGTCGTCCTCGCGAAAGCCCTTGATCATCCGCAGGCCCATGCGAATCGCCGGTTGCGCGCCGCTGATCGGTTCCAGACTGCAATCCCAGTCGCTGGCGCGCACGTCCACCGGACGGATCTGCAACTGATGCCGGCGCGCGTCCTGCAGAATCTGATCCGGGCTGTAGAAGCCCATCGGCCAACTGTTGATCAACGCGCAGGCGAACGCCGCCGGTTCGTGGCACTTGAGCCAGCAACTGGCGTAGGTCAGCAAGGCAAAACTGGCAGCGTGGGATTCGGGAAAGCCGTAACTGCCGAAGCCCTTGATCTGCTCGAAGATCTGCGCGGCGAATTCCTCGGTGTAGCCGTTTTTCTTCATGCCGGCGGCCAGTCGCGCCTTGTGCGGCTCCAAGCCTCCATGGCGTTTCCACGCGGCCATCGAGCGACGCAACTGATCGGCCTCGCCGGGGCTGTAGTCGGCCGCAACGATAGCGATCTGCATCACCTGTTCCTGAAACAGCGGCACGCCGAGGGTGCGTTTGAGCACCACTTCAAGTTCCGGCGAGGGATAGGTTTCCGGTTCTTCCTTGTTACGCCGGCGCAGGTACGGATGGACCATCCCGCCCTGAATCGGCCCCGGGCGGACGATCGCCACCTCGATCACCAGATCGTAGAACTTCGCCGGTTTCAGGCGCGGCAGCATCGACATCTGCGCCCGTGATTCGATCTGGAACACGCCAATGGTGTCGGCACGGCTGATCATCTCGTAGGTCGCTTTGTCTTTATCAGGGATCGTCGCCAGGCTGAGATCCAGATGGCGATGACGGCGCAGCAAGTCGAAACAACGACGGATGGCACTGAGCATGCCGAGGGCGAGGATATCGACCTTGAGCAGCCCGACCGCATCGAGGTCGTCCTTGTCCCATTGAATGATCGTGCGCTCGGCCATGGCGGCATTTTCCACCGGCACCAGCGTGTCCAACGGCTGTTCGGAAATCACGAAACCGCCGGGGTGCTGCGACAGGTGTCGGGGGAAGCCGATCAGTTGCCCGGTCAGGCTCAGCACTCGACGCAGCACCGGGCTGTCGGGGTCGAAGCCGCCTTCTAGCAAGCGCGCCAGCGGCGGTGTTTCGTCGCTCCAGTGGCCGCAGCAATCGGCCAGTGCATTGATCTGATCCGGCGGCAGCCCAAGGGCCTTGGCCACGTCACGCACCGCCCCGGCAGCGTGGTAGGTACTGACCACCGCCGTCAGCGCCGCACGCCGCCGGCCATATCGGCGAAACACGTATTGCAGGACTTCTTCGCGGCGTTCGTGCTCGAAGTCGACGTCGATGTCCGGCGGCTCGTTGCGCTCTTTCGACATGAAACGCTCGAACAGCAGCGTGGTGCGATCCGGGTCGATCTCGGTGATACCCAAGGCAAAACACACCGCCGAATTGGCCGCCGAACCGCGGCCCTGACAGAGAATCTGCTGATCGCGGGCAAAGCGCACCACGTCGTGCACGGTGAGGAAGTAGCTTTCGTAGCCGAGCTCGGCGATCAGTTTCAGCTCATCGTCGATTTGCTTGAGCACTTTGGCCTGCGGCCCTTTTGGCCAGCGCCAGGCAATGCCTTCTTCGGTCAGTTGGCGCAACCAAGAACTGCCGGTGTGCCCCTGCGGCACCAGCTCCTTCGGATACTGATAGCGCAACTCGCTCAGTTCGAAAGTGCAGCGCCGCGCCAGTTGTACCGAGGCGTCGAGCAACGCCGGCGGATAAAGCTCACGCAACACCTCGAGGCTGCGTAGATGGCGCTCGCCGTTGGGGTGCAGGCGCAATCCGGCCTCGGCCACCGGGACGTGATGGCGGATCGCGGTCATGGTGTCCTGCAGGGCGCGCCGGCCACGGGCGTGCATGTGCACATCGCCGCTGGCCACGGCGGCAATCTGCAACTGCCCGGCCAGACTCAGCAGTGCCGCCAGCCGCCGCTGATCGTCCTGCCCGCGATGCAGCTGCACCGCCAGATACAGGCGCTCGCCGAAAGTCTGCTTCAGCCAACGGCCCTCCTCCACGTCATCGATGCTGTCCGGCACCCACACGGTGAACAACCCCGGCAACGGCTCGTTGAAGTCCTCGCGCAGCACCTGGTACTGGCCCTTCTGTGTACGCCGCCGGGCCTGAGTGATCAAGCCGCACAAGGCCTGATAGCCCGCAAGATTTTCCACCAGTAGTAGCAGTTTCGGGCCGTTGTCGATGCGTATTTCGCTGCCGATGATCAGCGGCAGCTCTACCGATTTCGCCGCTTGCCAGGCCCGGACGATCCCGGCCAGGGTGCACTCGTCGGTGATCGCCAGCGCCTGATAACCGTGTTTTTTCGCCCGCTGAAACAGCTCAAGGGCACTGGAGGCACCGCGCTGGAAACTGAAATTCGACAGGCAGTGCAGCTCGGCATAGTCGTGGTTCATGCAAACCAGCCCTGCAGCCACAACGGACCGCCCTCGCCCACGGCCCGATAGGCCCAGCCCTGCTGACCGGCGCGGTTCTGGATCAGGTAGTAATCGCGGCGCACATCATCACCGTCCCACCAGCCGGACTCGATGCGCTCCGGGCCCATGAGAATCCGCGCCGAACCTTCCGGCACACTCTGCGGTTCGCCGAGCAGCCAGCCCGGACGCTGCACACTCGGCAAACCGCTGCAACGCTGCTTGTCGACGCCGTTCTGCCACGCACATTCGGGGCGGTGGTCGGCCTGAAAGCGCAGGCCCTGCACCGCGTCATCGCCGAGCCGTGCACGCAGACGTTCGCGCAATTGCTCCCAAGGCAAGGTCTGTTGCGGACGGTCATCGAACAGTTCCTGAAACTGCGGCACGAAACTCGGCAGGTCTTCGGCACGCAGGCGAAAGCCGCGCACCGGGGCCTCGACCTGGACTTGCTCCAGTCGCCCGCGGGCCAGTTCGAAGAGCATCGCCGGATCGCGCTCGGCGCTGAGCAGGCCGACCTTGATCAGCGTGTCCGGCAGCCCGGCGTGCTCCAGATGCAAGTCGAAACGCTGCACGCCGCTGTCACGTCCGCAGAGGAACGCCGACAGGTCAGCGGTCAAGCGGCGTAACGGGAACAGCAGCGCCTGATGGGATTGCACGTCGAAATTCAGTTCGATGCGCACATCGAAACGATCCGGCGGCAGATAGAACGCCAAGGCCAGCGGCCGTGCACCGAACAGGGTGTCGAGATGCTTGAGCATCGACGCTTCGAAACGCCGGGCCAGGGCCTGACGCGGCAGGCTCTGCAGTTGTTTCAGGTTGCGCAGGCCCATACGCATCAGCGCGGTGGCGACCTGCGGCTCCAGCCCGACGCGGTCGACAGGCAACTGCCCGAGGTGATGCTGCAGGGCTTCACCGTCAGGTACCACCAGACCGTCGTAGGCATTGGCCAGCACCCGCGCCGCCACCGGATTCGGTGCGGCGACGATGCGATGGCGGAAACCCAGCTCGGTCAGCTCCTTGCGCAGCCGCGCTTCGAACTGCGCCCAGGAGCCGAACAGGCCCAGGCTCGACTCGATCTCGAACACCACGGTACGCGGATAATGCACGCTGACCTGCGCGCTGAAACGATAGGCCCACGCGGCGAGAAACTGCTGCCAGTGCTCGACCTCGGCGAGGTCGTAATCGGCGGTGGCAAAGCCTTTGCTTAGGGCCTGCGCGGCGGTCATCGACTGGCCGGCGCGCAAGCCTAGTTGACGCGCTGCCGGATTAACCGCTTGCAAGACCCGGCGCTGGGCCGGGCCACTGAGCAGCACCAACGGCTCAGCAGGATTGGCACGCTGACGCAGCACGGCGTCGAGGGCCAATTGCGGGAACAGGATACACACCCAGCGCATGACGACCTCAGTGCCCCACGGCAAACGCAATCGGCGCCGTGCGCGCCAGTCCGCCACGGCACTTGAGCACGCGCAACTGGGCCGGTCTGGCGTCGATGGCAATACGCAACGCGGCCGGCGACGGGTTGATTGCCTCGCTCAGCGGGCGCCAGGCAAACGCCAGGGTCTGGCCGGTTTCCGCCGCCACCTGCAAACGCCGCAACGCTCGGTCATCGGCCTTGTGCGGCCAGCACAGCACCGCGCCGCAACTACCCGAACGCAGGCATTGCTCCGCCGCCCACAAGGCATCGCGTTCGCTGGCCTGAATCACCGACAACTGGCGCAGATCGACCCCGGCGTTCGCCCACGCCTGCGGGTACGGCACGAACGGTGGCGCCACCAGCACGATGCGCTCGCCCGCCGCCGACAGCCGCGCCAGCGTCGGCCACACCAGTTGCAGTTCGCCAACACCGGGGCCGGCCAGGAGGATTTCGCTTAGCGCCGCTTCCGGCCAGCCACCGCTGGGCAGTGCCGCATCCAGCGCGGCATGCCCGGTGGGTTGCGGGCTGGCGGCCGGTGGCGCAGGCCGGCCCTTCCAGACCTGGCCGCCATTGAACAGCGTATCGAGTGCAACGACGGCGCCCATCAGCCTTGCCTCACCAGACCGCAGAACACGCCTTCGATGGCCAGGTCCTGATCGTCGCGCACGACAATCGGCTGGTACGCCGGGTTGCGCGGCAGCAGGCGCACTGTAGCGCCGACACGCTCGAAGCGTTTGATCGTCACTTCGCCGTCGAGGCGCGCCACCACGATCTGGCCGTTGAGCGCTTCGGGATTGCGCTTCACTCCCACCAGATCACCGTCGAGAATGCCGTCCTCGATCATCGAATCGCCCTGCACCCGCAGCATGTAGTCGGGCGCACGGGAGAACAGCGCCGGGTCGAGCATCAAGCGGTTATGGATGTCGGCATCGGCACCGATCGGCGCACCGGCAGCCACCCGGCCGAGCACCGGAATGTCGAGCAGCTCCGGGCGCGGCGCTTGCCCGAGCAGGCGAATGCCCCGGGCCTGATGCGGATTGACCTCGATAAACCCGGCTTCGGTGAGCGCCAGCACATGCTTGCGCGCCACGCTGCGCGAGGCAAAACCAAAAGCCTCGCTGATTTCAGCGAGGCTTGGGGGCTGACCGTGTTCGGCGATGCGTTCGCGGATAAAGGTCAGGATGGCGGTACGGCGGGGAGTGAGATTAGTCATGGAGTACATTTGTACTCTTTCGCCTTTTTGCTGGCAATGACCGCCAGTCAGTTCAATCCGCGCTCGGCCAGAAATGCCGAGATGTAATCGATGAACGCCACCACTTTAGCCGTGGCCCGTCGATGGCTGGGGTACACCGCAAGAATATGCGGGCCGAAGCTGTCAGGGTCGATTTCATAATCAGCCATGACCCGCACCAGACGTCCGTCGGCAATGTACGGCGCGGCGCTCCACAGCGGCGTGTGCAGCAAGCCGCGTCCGGCCAATGCGCTGGCCAGCAGCAGGTCGTAATTGTCGCTGCGCAAGCGCGGCGCCGTCGGTTGCGCCAGGCTCAGCCGCTGACCGTCGCGCTCGGCCCACCAGAACTCGCGGCTGAGCAACGGGTGCTGATACAGCAGCCATTCATGCTGCTCAAGAGTTTGCGGATTCACCGGCAAACCCTTGCGCGCCAGATAGTCCGGGCTTCCGCACAACGCCAGCCGATTGCTGCCGACCACCCGGGCGATCAGCCCCGGCAAGTCGTCATGGCCCTCGCGCAAGGCCAGGTCATAGCCGCTTTCCAGCAGATTGACGAACGCGTCGCACAGGTCCACTTGCAGGCTGATCTGCGGGTATTGCTGCAAAAAGCCGTCGCACACCTGATCGAGAAACGCCCGCCCGTACGCCAACGGTGCAGTGATTTTCAGGCTGCCGCGCAGACCGTGCTGCAACTGCTCGATCTCCTCGCTGGCCTCCTCCAGCCGCTGCAACACCAGCCGCGCGGTTTCCAGATAAACCCGGCCGATTTCGGTCAGCAGAATCCGCCGCGTGCTGCGTTCGAACAGCCGCGCACCGAGTTCCGTTTCCAGGTGATTGACCGCTTTGGTCAGGGCCGAAGGTGTCTTGCCCAGTTGCTCGGCCGCGCGGCTGAAACTGCCAAGTTGCGCGGTAACCACGAACATTTTCAGTGCACCCAACTTGTCCATGCTTTTTCCATTCAGGCAAAAACGTTTTTCGTGAGGGAGGCGTTCTGTCGGCCAGTGTCAGCCACTAATCTGGCCATCAGACGCAATAACAAGGAAATCTTCAATGAAAAGATTCATCCCGAGCCTGCTGGTGAGCGCTGTAAGTTTTGCCTCGATGGAAGCCATGGCCGCCGCCGATCTGGTGCTGGTCAACGGCAGGATTTTCACCGCCGATCGCACGCAACCGAAGGTGCAGGCGTTGGCCGTGGAAAACGGCAAGGTGCTGAAAGTCGGCAGCGACGCGCAGATCAAGGCGCTGATCGAGTCCGGCACCCAGGTGATCGACCTCGGCGGCAAGACGCTGATGCCAGGCTTGATCGACAGCCATTCCCACGCGATTTTCGGTGGCCTGGAAATGGTCTCGGCCAACATGGAAGACGAAGTCGTGGCCCTCGACGAACTGGAAAAACGCCTGCGCGCCTGGCGTGACGACGGCAAGGCCAGACATGGCGATGTGCTGAGCATTGCCGGCATGAGCTCAGCGTACTGGGCGCAGGCCGAAGCGCTGGGCAAGACCTTCAACCACGGCGAATGGGCTGACGTGCCGGTGGTGTTCACCGGCAGCGATCACCACACCGCGTGGGCCAACAACGTGATGCTCAAGCGCGCCGGTATTGACGCGGCGTTGCTCAAGACCCTGCCTGCTGCGGAACAAGACACGATCGGCAAACTGGCCAGCGGCGAGCCCAACGGCTTTCTGGTCGATGCCGGTTGGGACCGGGTTGCCGCAAAAATGCCGGTGCCGAGCCCGGCCGATATGCTCACCGCAGCCAAATCCGCGGTGCGCTTCAACAACAGCCTCGGCATCACCGCGTGGATGGACCCCGCCGCCAACGCCGCACCGGGCGAGGCCGTGTTCGCGCTCAAACCCACCGAGAAAACCGTCGGCGTGCTGCCGGCCTACAAAGCGCTGTCGGAAAGCGGCGACATGAGCGTGCACGTCGCAGCGTTGCTGGTCGCCAACCCGAAAAGCCTGCCGTCCGACCTCGACACGCTGGATAAGGTGCGTCTGCAATTTCAGGGCATCCCCAACCTGACCCTGCCCGGGGTCAAGATCTTCGCCGATGGCGTGATCGAGTACCCGGCGCAGAGCGCGGCGATGATCGACCCGTACCGCAATTCGCACAAACAGGGCGAATTGCTGATCGATCCGCAGCATTTCGGCGAACTGGTCAGCGCCATCGACCAGCGTGGCTGGTTGGTACACATCCACGCCATTGGCGACCGTGCGGTGCGTGAATCACTCAACGGCATCGAACGCGCGCGCCAGGATCGGCAGAGCGGCATCACTCACTCGATCACGCACCTGCAGATGGTCAACCCGAAAGAGTTCGCCCGTTTCAAGCCGCTGAACGTGATCGCCTCGATGCAATTGCTGTGGGCCAGTGCCGACGACTACACCACCGACATGATCAAGCCCTACGTCAGCGCCCTCGCCTTTCGTTATCAATACCCGGCGCACTCGCTGCTGAAACAGGGCGCGACGATTGCCGGTGCCAGCGACTGGCCGGTGTCGTCGCCCAACCCGTTCAACGCCATGGCCCAGGCCATCACCCGCGTCGGCCCGCTGGGCGTGCTGAATGCCGACGAGCGTCTGGATCGCGAAAGCATGTTTTACGCCTATACCGTCAACGCGGCGCGAACCATAGGCCTGGACCAGCAGATCGGCT
The DNA here is from genome assembly GCF_058787295.1 of Pseudomonas sp. FW305-3-2-15-E-TSA4. Lineage (NCBI taxonomy): Bacteria > Pseudomonadati > Pseudomonadota > Gammaproteobacteria > Pseudomonadales > Pseudomonadaceae > Pseudomonas > Pseudomonas sp. FW305-3-2-15-E-TSA4. The sequence goes on from NZ_JBYSZP010000010.1 coordinate 73,724, forward strand.
CACTGACGCCGGGCAAACAGGCTGACTTCATCGTGGTCGATCGCGACGTGTTCAGCGTCGACGAAAAAGCCCTGCATGACACCCAGGTGCTGCAAACCTGGTTTGGTGGGCGTCAGGTCTACACCGCCACAAAATAACAACACTGTTCCCCCCTGTGGGAGCGAGCCTGCTCGCGAAGGCGGCGTATCAGTCGCCATCGATGCTGAATGAACCACCGCTTTCGCGAGCAAGCCCGCTCCCACAGGGGCTGTGAGGGTGGCCGAGATTGCATTCCCTCCACGGTTTTCGTACTGCCCAAAAATAATCACAACATCGGGACTTCTCCATGAAAGCCTTGCCCCTGTTCGCCCTCGGTTTTTCCAGTTTGCTGCCCTTGAGCAGCCAGGCGATCCCCCTGAACGACGATTTCGCCGTGCTGGTCGACCTGACCCTGGCCAGCGACTACCGCACCCGCGGCATCTCGCAAACCCAAAATGACCCGGCCGTGCAGGCCGGTCTGACCCTTGCCCACAGCAGCGGTTTGTACGCGGGAGCCTGGAGCTCCAACGTCGACTTTGGCGGTGGCCTGAAAACCCGGCAGGAAGTCGATTACTACGCCGGCTGGCTGTGGCAGGTCACCGAGGATGTCAGCCTCGATCTGGGTTACCTCAAGTACGCCTACCCCAAGGAAAGCCAGTTCAACCAGAGCGAGGTCTACGGGATTCTCGGCGTCTACGGGGTGAAGCTGGCGGCGTATTACTCCAGCGATGCGCCGGGGGTCGACAGCAAGCAGAGCTCGCTCTACACCTATGTCGGTTATGAAACCGGGCTGCCGTTCGATTCCGGGTTGAAACTGCGTTACGGCAACATGGACTTCAAGGACCCGCACCTGTACTCGGCGTCCGGGCATGGCGAGGACAGTTATCGGGAATGGGAGGTCAAGCTGACGCACAACCTGGCCGGGGTGGTGTTGGGCCTGAGCTATATCGATACCGATCTGTCGCAGAGCCAGTGCCTGAGTAACTGGGGGGTCAAGGATGTGTGCACCGCAACGGTGGTCGCCAGCCTGAGCAAATCCTTCTGACCCACCAAAGTACCCATTGTAGGAGTGAGCCTGCTCGCGATAGCGGTGTGTCATTCAACAACGATGTCGGCCGACCCACCGCTATCGCGAGCAGGCTCACTCCTACAGGGTTTTGCGTTGACCTGAGTGTTTGCTACAGGATGTTTACGAAATTTTTACTATTGTTCTTCTACAGTTACGCGCGTTTCCGCGCGTGATCTATTCGAGTAGAGGAATGTCTGTAATGGCTTTGGGCAAAGGACTGCGTTTACCGTCCATCACTTCCACCCGCCTGGTGTTGCTGTTTTCCCTGGCACTGGTGGCGCTGTACAACCTGGCGACCTGGAAGGCGCTGGGTACGCTGATCACCCTGCAAGGCGTGCACAAACTGGCATTTTTCGCCTCGTTCGGTCTGTTCCTGTGGGCGGCGATCACTCTGCTGCTGACTCTGGTGTCATTTCGCTGGACGTTGAAACCGGCGCTGAGCGTGGTCGCCCTGCTCTCGGCCTGCGCTGCGTATTTCATGAACGAATACGGGATCACCATCGACACGGTGATGATCCAGAACGTCTTCGAAACCAACCCGGCCGAGGCTGCGGCGCTGTTCAACGGCAAGCTGCTGGCCTACGTGCTGTTGCTTGGCGTGCTGCCAGCGGTGCTGATCTGGCGCTGGCCGGTGCGTTATCGGCCGTTCTTTCGCGGCGTGCTCAACAAGCTGCTGGTGATTGCCGCTTGCGTGCTGGTGATCGGCGCCTCGGTGGGCGCGTTCTATTCGACCTATGCGCCGATTTTCCGCGAAGAAGACAAGCTCACCCACTTCATCAACCCGACCAATTACATCTACGCCATCAGCAAATACACCAAGCAGCGCCTGGGCATCAAAAAGCACTTTGTGGTGCAGGCCATCGGGGAAGACGCGGTGATGAGCGCGAAAGCCGCCAGCCGCGAGAAGAAGTCGCTGATGGTGTTTGTGGTCGGCGAAACCGCCCGCGCCGATCATTTCTCGCTGAACGGCTATGCGCGCGAGACCAATCCCGAGCTGAGCAAACTGGACATCCTCAACTTCACCCAGGTGCACTCCTGCGGCACGTCCACGGCAGTGTCGGTGCCGTGCATGTTCTCGATGTTCCCGCGTGAGGACTACAGCGACAAGAAAGGCAAAACCTACGAAGGCCTGCTGGATATCCTGCAACGCGCCGGCGTGCAAGTGCTGTGGCTGGACAACAACAGCGACTGCAAAGGCACCTGCCTGCGCGTGCCGCACCGCGACATCGCGAAGAACCAGCCGGGGCCGTTCTGCGACGGCAACAACTGCCTCGATGAGGCGCTGCTGGCCGACCTGCAAAGCTACATCGACAGCCTCAAGGGCCACGCGATCATCGTGTTGCACGCCGACGGCAGCCACGGCCCGGAATACTACGAGCGTTATCCGCCAGCGCTCGAACGCTTCAAGCCGATCTGCCACACCAACCAGTTGGGAAGTTGCAGCCGCGATGAACTGGTGAACGTGTACGACAACACGATCCTCTACACCGACCACTTCCTCGCCAAGGTCATCGAGTTGCTCAAGCGCAATCAGGACACGCTGGATACCTCGATGCTGTACGTCTCCGACCACGGCGAATCGCTGGGTGAAAACGGCCTGTACCTGCACGCCGCGCCCTATGCATTGGCGCCGGAAGCGCAGACGCATGTGCCGATGGTGATGTGGTTTGGCAGCAACACTCTGGCGCAACTGGGGATTGATCGCGATTGCCTGCAAGGCAAGACCGGACAGCCGGACCTGAGCCATGACAACCTGTTTCATTCGGTGCTGGGGTTGTTCGAGGTGAAGACCGCGCTGTATCAGCCTGGGCTGGATGTGTTTCGCGGGTGCCGGCCATCCATGACGGCTGCGCAGTAACCCGGAGTTGCACCTATACCCTTGTAGGAGTGAGCCTGCTCGCGATAGCGGTGTGTCATTCAACAATGATGTCGGCTGATACACCGCTATCGCGAGCAGGCTCACTCCTACAAGGGGCTGTGGCACATCAAGAATCGAGTTGTGCCAGATAGTCCCACGGGTAGATCCCGCGTTGATGGCCGTCACTGAACACCAGTTGCACGCCGTAGCCCTGCGGGTTGATCTCAATCAGGCGAACACGCTCATCCACAAGCGGAGTCACACCTTTCAGGCGAAACGCGCGGCACTGCGAGCACGGGCACTGGCGGCGCAGTTCGGCGTGATTGAACAGCGATTCACGGCCGTCCGGCCAGCTCAGGCGCAGTGTCCGTTCGCTTTGCGAGTTGCTCACCGACAGCGGATTCATTGCAGCTGACTCAAGGCAATCCGCACTGCTTTGCGCACTTCCGGATCACCGTCATCCTGCGCCGCCTGCAACGCCGCCACCGCGCCGCGATCATGCAACTCACCGAGGGCCAGCGCAGCTTCCTTGCGCAGGTTGCTGATGCGATGGTCGAGGGTCTCGATCAAAGCGTCCAGCGCCGGTGCAAAACGCAAGCGACCGAGGCTGCGGGTGGCGCGCAGACGCACTTGCCAGTAGTCATCGCCGAGGGCTGCGATCAACGCCGGACCAGCGTCGCTGTGGCCGACCTTGCCCAGCGTCGTGGCCGCTTCTTCGCGCACTTGCCAGGCAGCGTCCTGCAGCGCTTGACGCAAGGCTGGCAGCACGTCGGCGCCGGACGCCAGACCGAGGGCGCCGGTGGCGGCGCGGCGCACTTCGGTGTCCGGGTCGGCGCTGGCCAGACGCGCCAGAGCCGGCAGTGCGTCGAGCTGCTTGAGCCAGCCGAGCACGCCCACGGCTTCGCGGCGCACGTTGGCGTCGGCATCGCTCAACGCAGTGATAGCAGCCGGTGCGGCCTCGGCGAAACGCAATTCGCGCAAGGCACGGAACGCGGCGATTCGCACGCTGACTTCAGCATGATCGGTCCACGGCAGAATCACCCGGCCTGCCGCCTCACTCTTGAGCAGGCTCAGACTTTGCGCGGCGGCTGCCTGCACTGCCGCAGACGGATCGGTCAGTGCCTGGCACAGCGCAGCCACTACCGGTTCGTCTTCCCACGCTTCCAGCAGCCGCGCAGCTTCGGCGCGGACTTCTTCGGCAGGATCTTCGCTCAGTTTTTCAACCAGCCACAGCAGCCCGTCCGGCTCTTCCAAATCAGCCAGTTCGATCAGGGCAATGCGCCGCACACTGGCATCGTCAGCGGTCAGACGCGGTTGCAGGGCGAGGATGTCGTCGTTATCGGTCACAGCAAAAAATGAGGTCATAGGGCAAATCGCGGCAAGGGGTTTTCGGGAGGCAGGCCGAGCGGGTTGAGGCGCGGCAGCGGGCGGGAGTTGTCGTGGCGCAGCAGGTCGAGACAATGGCGCTTGAGGCGGGAGAATTCGGTGCTGGTCACCAGTTCGCTGGTGCGCGGACGCGGGAAGTCCAGGCGCAGGTCTTCGATGATTCGCCCCGGACGCGCGCTCATCACCAGCAAGCGATCAGCGAGGAACAGCGCCTCGTCGATGTCGTGGGTGACGAACACCACGGTGGTGCGAATCCGTGTCCAGATGTCCAGCAGCAGTTCCTGCATGTTCAGGCGGGTCAAGGCATCCAGCGCGCCGAACGGCTCGTCCATCAGCAGCAGCCGTGGACGGTTGACCAGCACCCGGGCGATTTCCACCCGTTGCTGCATGCCGCCGGAGAGCTGGTCGGGCCAGCGCTCGGCGAAGCCGTCGAGGCCCACCAGTTTGAGCATTTCATCAGCGGCGCGATGGCGCTCGGTTTTACCGATGCCGCGCATCTTCAGGCCGAAAGCCACGTTGTCGCGCACCGTGCGCCACGGAAACAGCGTGTGATGCTGGAACACCATGCCGCGTTGTGGCGACGGCCCGGACACCTCGCCGCCATCGACTTTGAGGCTGCCGGTATGGGCGCTCAAGTGTCCGGCCAGTGCGCCGAGCAAGGTCGATTTGCCGCAACCGGACGGGCCGAGAATGCACACGAACTGGCCCGGTTCGATCTGGCAATCCAGCCCCTGCACGGCTTCGAAGGCTTGCTGCCCCTCACCGAGAACGATCGACAATTGGCGAATATCGATCCGCCCTTCCGGGGTTTGCATTGCGCTCATCAGGCTTTTCCTCGTGGTCGATGCCAGGGCGTGAACAGCCCGCCCAGGCGCTTGATCAGCAGACTGCTGCCCATGCCCAGCACACCGATCAGCAGCATGCCAACGACAATGTCAGCGTAGTTCTGAATGGTGTAGGACTCCCAGGTGTAGTAGCCGATGCCGAACTGGCCGGAGATCATCTCGGCGGTCACCAGACAGAACCACGAGGTGCCCATACCGATGGCGAGGCCGGTGATGATGCTCGGGGCGGCACCCGGCAAAATCACTTCCAGCAGGATCGCCCGGCGCCCTGCACCGAGGCTTTTTGCCGAGGCGATCAGCCGTGGATCAACGCCTTCGACGCCGTGCACGGTGTTGAGCAGGATCGGGAACAGCGCACCGGTGAAGGTGATGAACACCATCGACAGCTCCGACGACGGGAACATCAGGATCGCCAGCGGAATCCACGCCACCGCCGGGATCGGGCGCAGCACTTCCAGCGGTGGCAGCAGCAGGTCTTCGGCCCATTTCGAGCGGCCGATGGCCAAGCCCAGGGCAATGCCGATGATCAATGCCGCGAGATAGCCAGCGAACACGCGGCCGAGGCTCGCGCTCAGGTGCTGCAGCAGCTTGCCGGAGTCGCCCAGGCCCAACGCCGCTTCGATCACCGACAACGGGGTTGGCACGTTGGCGAAAGTGACCAGACCGAGATTCCAGTGGTGGCTCGCGGCGAGTTGCCAGAACAGCAGGCAGAGCGCTATGGAGGTTGCTCTGGTGATCCAGCGGGATTTTGGGATTTTCATGAATCGGGTTTCCATGTTTGGAGCGGTGTGATGGCTGAGATCGCCCCCCTCACCCCAGCCCTCTCCCCCAGGGGGGCGAGGGGGAAAGGGAGCAGATCTTCAAGCCTTTCAAAATCTCGGTTCGGCTCGATAGCGAGCAGATATTCATGATTTTCAAAAACTGAGTTCGGCTCGATATTTCAGGTCGGCTTAGCTCCCGCAAACACCTCGTTCAGTCCCCTCTCCCTCCGGGAGAGGGCTAGGGTGAGGGTGAGTTTTTGATCTTCAATTAGCGGGCAGCCACGGCCTGGGTCGTGGCGTCGGTAAAGTCGAAGACCTTGCCACCCTGCGCCGCCGCATATTGCTGGGCCTGGCCCTTGAGCAGAAACGCGCTCAAGCGGCCCTTGGCGTCGCTGGCAAACCACGCCTGATCAGCGAGCAACTTGATCCCGCTGTCACTGGCCTGCGCATACACCGCGCGGATGTTTTTGCCTTCCTGCTTCAACGCGGCCAACGCGGTGAAGGCCGATTCGGCGGAGGCGTACTGGCGTACTTTGTCTTCGCCGCGCACCCAGATTTCGGCGACGTGGCTGAAGTCGGTGATGGCTTTGCCGGTCACCGCATCCAGCGCTTTCAACGGCGTTTGCGCGTAGTTGGCGAGTTGCGCGGTGTAATCCAGGTTCGAGGCCTTGAAGGCGGCGCGGATGTACTGATCGTCGATGAAGGTGTTGAGGTCGAGGCCACGATCGGCCTTCTTCAGCAGTTTCAGGGTGTCGATCGCGGTGCCCACCGCCTGACGGTATTCCGGCTTCCAGCTCAGGTCGCGGGTCTGCACGCCAAGCGGGCCGTGGAACAGGTAGTTGACCTCGGCATCGACGCCGGTGACTTTGGCGATCAGCTCGCTGTACTTCTCAGGCTCAGCAGCCAGCAACTGATTGGCCTCGATGCTCGCCCGCAGGTAGGCGACGACGATTTCCGGGTATTTTTTCGCGTAGGCCTGATCCACCAGTGCACCGTGGAAAGTCGGCGCGTTGGCCTGAGCGCCGTCGTAAATCTTGCGGGCGAAACCACGGCTCGGGAACAGCTCGGCGAACGGCACGAAATCGGCGTGGGCGTCGATCTTGCCGGCCTGCAATGCAGAGCCTGCGACTTCCGGCGGCTGAGCGATGATGTTCACGTCTTTGAGCGGGTCCCAGCCCTGCTCCGCCACCGCGCGCAGCAACATGCCGTGGGCGGTCGAAGCGAATGGCACCGAGATGGTTTTGCCCTTGAGCTCACTCAGCGCCTGCACCCCGGACGCGCTCGGCACCACGATGCCGTTGCCACTGCCCTTGATGCTGCCCGACAACACGCTGATGAACAGGCTGTGCTTGCCGGCGGTTTCGAACGCCACACCGTTGAACGCGCCGGGGAAATCGGCCATGGCGCCGAAGTCGAGTTTGCCGGCGACCATCTCGTTGGTCAGCGGCGCGCCGCTGGTGAAGTTTTTCCACTGCACGTCGTATTTCGCGTCTTTGTAGGCGCCGTCGTGCGGCAGGTATTTGTCGAGCAGACCGAGTTCACGAATCAACAGGCCGCCGGCGGCGCAATTGATGGTGGTGTCCTGGGTGCCGATGGCGATGCGGATGGTTTCGGCCGAGGCCGACAGGGTGAATGAAGCCAGTACCAGACCGGCGATTGCTGCACGCAACATGGTGTGTTTCCCCTCGAATCATTTATTGGATGTTCGTCTCCGCCGCGATCAGCGCGGTGGGAAACGAGGGGGTCTGTAAATTAGCGTCCGGGGTTTCCGGGTAGCTTTAGGGTGTCGTAGATCTCTGTAGGAGTGAGCCTGCTCGCGATAGCGGTGTATTGGATGTCGATGTGTTGTCTGACACACCGCTATCGCGAGCAGGCTCACTCCTACAGGGGAAAGGGTTCAGCGCAGGAGATAGGGGATGTCGACTTTGACGGCGCCAGTCGGACAATCCTTCTCACACGGCATGCAGTACCAGCATTCATCGAACGCCATGTAGGCCTTCTGTGTGGCCGGGTTGATCGCCAGCAGGTCCATCGGGCAGACGTCGACGCACACGGTGCAGCCCTTTTCGGCGATGCATTTGTCCTCGTCCACGGTGACCGGGGCGTTGGAGCGGAAAAAGATTTCCTGGGCTTGATAGGCCATGGTTCGGACTCTCTTTTTGTGGTGTATCAAGCGGCAAATGCGCCGACCCGCAAGCGGTCATAGGCCTGCATTTCTTCGGCATCGAGCGGGATGATGTACGGCTCGACGGGTTTCTTGAAACTGGTCATGCGGCCGTCTTCACCCTTCTTCAGATGGCAATGGCAGAACCACTCACTGTCGTTGCGCTGCGGGTGATCGACGCGGTAGTGGTACAGGCCCCAACGACTCTCGGCGCGGAACAGCGAGGCGCGCGCGGCCATTTCGGCGCAGTCGCGGATCACGCTGGTTTCCATCGCGCGCATCAGTTCATGGGCGTTGTTGGCCTTCATCTGATCGAGGTCGCGCTCGATGTCGCTGAAACGCTGCAAACCGATCTGCATTTTCCTGGTCACTTTCGGCGGTTGCAGGTAGTCGTTGACGAAGCGCCGCAGCTTGTACTCGACCTGCGCCGGCGGTAGCCCTTGTTCACGATCCAGCGGCGCGTAGACCCGCGCTTTCTCTGTTTCGATCTGCGCGGCATCCAGCGCCGAGAACTCGCGTCCGGCGACAAAATCCGCCGCGTTGTGCCCGGCGAACCAGCCGTAGGTGAACGCGCCGAGCATGTAATTGTGCGGCACCGCAGCCATGTCACCCGCCGAATACAAACCTTTCACCGAGGTCTCGGCCCGCTCGTTGACCCACACCCCGGACGCCGAATGACCGCTGCAAAAGCCGATTTCGGAGATGTGCATCTCGACCATCTGCGTGCGGTAATCGGTGCCGCGATTGGCGTGGAACTGACCACGACTCGGGCGCTCGTTGCTGTGCAGGATTTCCTCGATGTTCTGAATGGTTTCCTCGGCCAGGTGATCGAGCTTGAGGAACACCGGGCCGTTGCCGCTTTCCAGTTCCTGGTGAAACTCCCACATCATCTGCCCGCTCCAGTAGTCGCACTCGATGAAGCGTTCGCCCTTGTTGTTGGCGGTGTAGCCGCCGAGCGGGCCGGTCACATAGGCGCACGCCGGGCCGTTGTAGTCCTTGATCAACGGGTTGATCTGGAAGCATTCGAGGTTCGCCAGCTCGGCCCCGGCGTGATAGGCCATCGCGTAGCCGTCGCCGGCATTGGTCGGGTTTTCGTAGGTGCCCATCAGGTAACCCGAGGACGGCAGACCGAGGCGACCGGCCGCGCCGCACGCAAGAATGACCGCTTTGGCCTTGATCACATGGAAGTCAGCGCTGCGGCAATCGAAGCCCATCACACCGTTGACCGTGCCCTCCTCGTCGGTGAGCAAACGGGTACAGACCAGGCGATTGGTGATGCTCACCCGCGCACGTTTCAACTGGCGATAAAGGACCTTTTTGATGTCGTGCCCTTCCGGCATCGGCAGCACGTAGGCACCCATGTGGTGGACTTTTTTCACCGCGTAATCACCGGTCTCGTCCTTCTCGAACTTCACGCCCCAGCGGTCCAGTTGTTCGATGGTTTCGAAACTGTGAGTGGCGTAGGCGTACACCGCCGCCTGATTGACGATGCCGTCGTTGGCAATGGTGATTTCCTTGGTGTACTGCTCCGGCGTCGAGTGGCCGGGGATGATCGCGTTGTTCAGGCCGTCCATGCCCATGCTGATCGCGCCGCTGCGTTTGACGTTGGCCTTGTCCACCAGCAGCACGCGCAAATCACGGTTCTTCTCTTTGGCCTTGATCGCCGCCATCGGCCCGGCAGTGCCGCCGCCGATCACGACGATGTCGTATTCCTGTTCCAAGGTCTTGCGGGTCATGTCACGCCCCTTTTTGCCGGTCGATCCGCAGGCGGTACTGGAACGCATCGCCACGGTAGTAAAGGTGTTCGAAGTCCAGCGGCTGGCCGTTGGCGTCGTGGGTCAGACGTTCGATGCGCATGATCGGCGAGCCGGCCTCGACGTTCAGCGCCTGGGTCAAATCGCTGTCGGCCAGCACCGCGTCAATCGCCAGATCGGCGTGGCCGAGGGCGATGCCGCAGTCGTTTTCCAGAATCAGGAAGATGTCGCGAGTCACCAGATCGGCCTTCTCCAGCCGTTCGCCAATCGCTTTGGGCAGGTAGGTGATTTCCAGCGAGATCGGTTCGCGGTTGATCAGCCGAACGCGTTTGATCTGCGCCACGGTCTCGCCTTCGGCGACTTGCAGGCGCTCGGCGACACGTTTGTCGGCGGGGATGAATTTGAAACTGCGCAGGCGGTTGATCACCTCGTAACCGCGCCCGGTCATGGACTCGGCGAGGCCTTGCAGGCTGCTGACGTTCTGAAAGGTTTTCGGCTTGGCGACGAAGGTGCCCTTGCCGTGGATCTTGAAGATCAGCCCTTCTTTCTGCAGATCACCCAGCGCCTGGCGCACGGTGATGCGGCTGACTTTGAACAGCGTGCCGAGTTCGCTTTCGGAGGGCATCTGGCTGTCTTGCGGGTATTCGCCATCGAGAATGCGCGCACGCAGGACGTCGCGCAGTTGGGTGTGCAGCGGGACGCTGGGTAAGGAGAGAACGTTATCGGTCATCAGGGATCACTTGTTATAACGAGTTATGACGTGATCTTAGAGACGTTATGACAAGCTTGAGAAATATTGTTTGGGCATAACCTTAGACACAGGTTGACCGGGACTTTTGTGGCGAGGGGATAAATCCCCTCACCACAAGGGTTTGTTTACAGAGGAAAATTCAGGGACGTTTGAGGATCTGGTCCATCACCCAATCGGTCTTCAGGGCTTGCGCGGCGACTGCCGGATGCTGCGAATCACCACGAATATGCGCATTCATGCCCAGCACGTGATGCCACTGAATGTGCTCGTGATGGGGGATCTCCAGGCTGATCTGCTCATCGGCTAACAGCTGAACCGGATGCTCGTCAAACACGGAGAACGCGATCCGACCCTGACTGCCGATAATCTCTACCCGATCCTCGCGCCGATCCGCCACAAAGCTCCAGCAACCCATGCCCAGCGCGCCCGAGGCAAACCGCCAACTGGCGCTGACCGCATCTTCCGCCGCATACAACCCGGCTTGCCGGGCGGTGAAACCGGCGACTTCAGCGATGTCGCCGAGCAGGTACTGGAACAGGTCAAAACCATGGCTGGCCAGATCGGCAAAATAGCCGCCGCCGGCCACGCTCGGGTCGGTTCGCCAGTTGGCGCTGCCGTCCAGATCCGCCGCCGACGGTGCCTTGGTCAGCGTCCAGCTCAGGTGCCGCACCTCACCGATGCGGCCCTGCGCCAGCCATTGCCGAACCTGGGCAAATCGCGGCAACGAACGGCGGTAGTAGGAAACGAACAGGTGCAGACCGGCATCAGCAAACGCCTGCTGCATCTCGCGGCTTTGCCCGGCATTGAGCGCCATCGGTTTCTCGACGCAGCAATGCTTGCCAGCGGCGGCGACTTTCAGGCTGTAAGCGTGGTGGCTGTCGGGTGGCGTGGCGATGTACACCGCGTCCACCTCGGGGTCGTTGATCAGTGCATCGACATCGGTGTAGGCCCGGGCGATACCGTGGCGCGCGGCGTAATCACTCACCGCTTCGAGTCGGCGGCCCATCACCGCCACCAGCGCCGAGCCGGGCGCCTTGTAGAAGGCCGGCCCGCTCTTGCGTTCAGTGACGCTGCCGCAACCGATCATGCCCCAACGCACCACGTCCATGCTCAACTCCCTGTGTTTGAAACACTCAGCCGATGCGCAACGCGCGCAGATCGAGGTGGCCGTCCTTCAGCGGCGGGCACCAGTAGTAGCCGCCGGTGATCGGTCGGCTGATGCGATACAGACCGTCAGTGATGCCGTCTTCCAGACCGCTCATACGCCGCAGTTGGGCCTCGAAGGCGTCCAGCGAAAAACCGAAGGCGAGGAACATCAGGCCGGCGCGATCACCGTCGATCCACGGCATCGAACGGCGCACGACGAACGCTTCGGGGGCGAAGCTTTCCTGGGCGGTGCGTTTGACGTGGGCGGAGACTGGCGCGTCGTCGATCTCTTCGTTGTCGCTCAAGCGACGGCCCATGATGTTGTCCTTGTCTTCGGCGGACAGCTTATGGAAACCCTTGAGGTCGTGCTGCCACTGCTGGATCGCGGCGAAGCTGCCTCCGACCAGACCATCAGCGCCCTCGCCCAGCAACGCGGCGGCAATCGCGGCGTCATCGTGCGGGTTTTCGGTGCCGTCTTCGTAGCCCGTCAGGTCATGGCCATCCTTGTGGCGGAAGGCTTCCTGCATGTCTACCAGGCGCAGCGCCGGGGCCAGCGCGGCTTCCAAGGCGTGGCAGCGATTGAGCAATTCGCCACGATCGACACCGTGCAGCCAGACCCACAGCGCGTGCTGGGTCGACGGGTTTTCCACGCCGACGCCGCTCATGGCCGGAAAGCTGCGCAGACCGTCGATTTGCACGTTCAGGGCTTTGGTCAGGGATTCACCGAAACCGATCACCGCCGACTTGCCGTCCACCAGATTCATCAGGTTGTCGATCGCCTGCGGCAGTGCTTCAACCGACGCAAGGGCAAAAAACAGATGACGTGCTTGCGCAGGAACAGGGGTGGCGAGAATGCCCGGCTGGTAGTAACTCATGTGAACTCCTTGGGAAAGTGCGCGGGAGTTTACCTGTGGCCGGAGGGTTTGTGGGGTTGAGACGCCAATATCGGAGTTCACAGAGTCCTGTGGTGAGGGGATTCATCCCCGATGGGCAGCGAAGCGGCCCCAACCCTGCAATCTCGGACTACTGAAATACCGAGCTTTCAGAATTCGCGACGGCTGCGCCGCCGATCGGGGATAAATCCCCTCGCCACAGTGTTCGTGTTCAGGCAGGAGATGTGTCATGCCGCCACGCACTCGGACTCATTCCCGTCCAGCGCTTGAACGCCCGGCGAAAGCTGCGCACGTCGCTGTAGCCGACTTCTTCGGTAATCCGCTCAATCGGCATGTCCGGATTAGCCAGCAGACTCATGGTCCGCGCCTGGCGCACCTGTTCCAGCAGCGCCTCGAACGTCAGCGCATGCTCGGTCAAACGGCGGCGCAGGGTGCGGCTGCTCATGTTCAGGTCGCCGGCGATTTTTTCGATATGGCTGCCCCGGCTCAGATCCCGGGCAATCGCCCGCTCCACCGCCTGAATCAGATCAAGTTTCTGGTGCACCTGCGCCGCTTCCAGCTCCAGCAGCGCCACTGCCTGACGCAGCGCCAGCGAATGATGATTGGGCAGGTTGACGTCCAGCCATCGCGCGTCGATCAGCATGCGATTGTGCAGGCAGCCGAAGCGCACCTCCGGCCCAAGCAAACGGTGGTATTCGCTCAGGTAATCCGGCGCGGCGTGCACGAACTCCACGGCGATCGGCTTGAAATCAACTCCGGCCAAGGCCCGGCCATACACCAGCAGGCTGGCGAAAAACTCTTCAACGGCGAACACCTGCACGTCGGCAAACGGCAAGCGACATTCGGCATCGAGGTGCACCTGATCACCCACCACATCGACGCTGGACACCACGATTCCGCCGGAGGTGTGCTGATGGCGGATGCCGAGGGCAAAGGCATCGCGCAAGGTCTTGCACAGCGACAGCACATGCCCGAGCAGCCCCAGCGTACCCAACACATTCTGCGCGCCGACCCACAACCCCAGCCCCTGATTGGGCAACACTTTGAGCGCCCGTTGAATCATCGCCACGGCCTGGCGGTAGGAAATCCGCTGCGTCGGATCCTGCAGATCTTCGAGGGTGAAACCCAGGCCACGACACAGGCTTTCGGGGTCGATGCCTTTGTTGTGCACGACTTCGGCGAGGGTTTGCAGGAGGAACGGCGAGACCAGCGCCAATTCAAAAGTGGGGTCTTGGACTTTTACGTTCATGGGGGCTGACATTCCGGATCACGCTTGATTGTTATTTTTGTAACCGGTTATGTCGAAGGAAGTTAGCACAGGGTTGGCCGACTGTCCGCAGAAGTCCCCCTAACTGTCCGCCAATACCCTGCCCCGTCGGGCGCCAAGCGCTTATTTCTAGGGTGCCGGACGTTCTGCGTACCGGCGCCACGTCCCACCACAATAATAATGAGGACAGCCATGAGCCCGAACCGCGCCACTTTCCCCTTGCGTCTGGCACTGACTTTGCTCGGATGCACCGCGTGCCTGCCGGCCCTGGCCACCGAAGCCGGCGTCGACAACATCGGCCCCGGCACCGACGGATTCTTCATGCTGCCGATGGAAGTCGACAGCCTGCCGCAGAACATGGTCGCGTTCAACCTCTACTACAACCATTACAAGTCGACCAAGCTCAACATCAGTTCGTTGGGCGGCAAGGTGCCGAATGTCGAAATCGAATCCACGGCGGTGATCCCGCGTATTGATTACCTGAGCCCGGTGCGCGTGTTCGGCGGACGTCTGGCCGGCTACATCGCCCAGCCCTGGCTGAAGCAGGAAGTCTCGGTATTCGGCCTCAGCGATACCCGCGAAGGCATGGGCGACACCACCGTTGCGCCGATCATCCTGTGGGACATGGGCAAGAACCTGACCCTGGGTGCTGCCGTGGAGATCACCGTGCCCACCGGCGAATACAGCGTCGATCGGCTGGCCAACACCAGCAACAATTTCTACACCTACAAGCCGCTGTTTTCCTTCACCTGGCTGCCGACCGACAAGACCGAAGTGTCGATGAAGACCACTTACAGCTTCAACGAGAAGAACAAAGACACCGACTACAAGTCCGGGCAGATCTTCCACTTCGATTACTCGGCCAGCTACAAGATCACCGACGATGTGATGCTCGGCCTTAACGGCTATTACCTCAAGCAGACCACCGACGACAAACAGTACGGCCACACCGTGCAATTCGCCGGGCAGGATGTGGATGACGGCGTGCGCGGCAAGGTATTCGCGATCGGCCCGGCGTTGCATTTCACCTTTCTCAAATACGCCAGCGCGGAGATTCGCTGGGCCAAGGAGTTTGACGTGGAGAACCGGCCAGAGGGGGAAATGTTGTGGGCGAAGGTGAGTATTCCGTATGCGTTCTGAGTGCATTTGTAGGAAGGTGCGCGCGGATTTGTAGGCTGGAAACCTGAAAAACAGAGTGGAGGAATAGGCCTACAACGGCGGTCGAGATTGCCGGACAACGGAGGGAAACGTCCGGCAGACTCCAAAGGGGCGCTTGCAGATACTGGGCTTCGTCATCCCATGGTTAGTCGAGAGCTCATGGGGTACATCGTCTGCCAGTGACGACAATGGGCCATTCCCCCTTAAACTGCTGAGATTGATCACGGAGATCACTATGAGCTTATTACTTTCCCCGTTTTACTCTGACTTCGAATCCGAAGAAGAGGCAGAGAGCTACGATCGCTGGTTTCGTGCCAAGGTACAGGAGGCACTCGATGACCCCAGCCCTGGCATTCCCCATGATGAAGCTATGGCAATGCTTGACCAGATGCTGGAAGAGATGCGCAGGAAGCGCCGCGCTGCTGCTTGAATAGAGCGATCAAGCTCTGAACGATCTGGCTGACATTATCGATTACGTTGAACAATACAACTCCAACGCTTCCGTGGCTCTACAGCACAAGGTTGGTGCAGCAACGCAAAGGCTTTCATCAATCCCCTATGGTTACCGGGCCGGTCGAGTGCCAGGCACTCGGGAAATGGTGGTCAATCCGAACTATCTGCTGGTCTATCGAGTGAACGGGCGCATCAAAATACTGACGTTAGTCCACACCCGACGACAATACCCACGAACCTCATCAACATAAAAAAAGGGCGGCCAAAAGGCCGCCCGAAGCGTACTACACGAGAGTCTTTTACAACGTCAGCTGCCCGCGTTCCTCCTCAGTCAACTGCTGCTTCGCCTGTTCATCCAGTGCCCCCGCTCCCAGCACCTGCACCGGGCTGTTCGGGTTGTAGCCGGTCGCCGGCGCACGACTGGCGCCATCCCGGGTCGGCGCCAGTTGTTCGTTGCCGAAACTCAGCACCTGCACGGTGAACACCGACGCCTGGTTCTGCCGCGCTGCTGCTTGCTGCTGACGCGCCACGTCCTCAGCGGCCTGGGTTGCCGAAGATGCCGCCGAACTGGCCGAGGTGATCGCCCCGGTGTTCACCGCAGCCACCACCGGTACGCCACTGGTTTTACCCTGTACGGCGATGTTGGCCGCGTTGACCACGGTCAGCGCGGCGATGTTGACGTTGCCCGAGACGCGAATGCCCGCCTCGCCCGCATCGATGGTGCCCAGCGGCGCGATAAGGTCGATGTCGCCTGGTGCGACTTCGGCAATCGGGTTGAGTGTGGCGATACCCGCACCGGTGCTCGGCACCGAAGGCGACAGGGTTACATTGCCCCAAGTGTCGTAAACCCGTTTCGGCGGGGTGTAGACCACAGTGGTTTTCGAGCCGCGACCGGCGTTGATGTCGCCCTCGGCCGACCAGCCGAGGATCGAGCCGCCGAAGGTGGTCATGATCCGGCTCTGCCCCAGCAGAATGCTGCCCTGCGAGTAGAGCTGAATGTTGCCCGAACCCTGGGTGATGATCCCAGCGGTGGACGGTGGCGCCGCGCCTTCGATGCCGAACACCTGACCGCCGCCCGGGGTGAGCATCTGGATATCGCCGCCGAACAGCGTCTTGACCCCTGCTCCGCCATACAGCGTGATGTCGCCGTCGTAACGCAGCGGATTGCCCGCCACATCGGTGCTCGGGAACAGTGCGGCAATGGCGTTGCGACCGCGCAGATAACTGCCTTTGCGCGGACCGTCAGCGTCGTTGTATTCCAGGCCGCCGGCGCGCAGTTCGGCGAAGTACACCTGGCGCGCAAAGATCGCCTGCTCGGCACTTGGCAGCGCGGTATAGAACGCCTGTGCCTGCTCTGCGTTGCCGCTGAAACCGTAGCCGAGCGTCAGCCAGCTCTGCAACTCGTCGAGGTAGGTCTTGACCACTTTGCCCGGCTGGCCGTTGAGAGAGGCATTCGGATCAGCAAGGTTTTGCGGGTTCAGGTAACGGGCGATGAACTTTGTGTAATCCGGCCCCTGCGCGCCTGCGCCCGCCTGCAATACCACGCTGGCACCAGGCCGCAGATCCCCGGCCACTATCGCGCCGAGACTGGTGATGCTGGCGCGGTTTTCCATCAGGATGTTGCGCCCGGCATTGATATCCAGCGTTCCAGGTCCGGCGATATCGAAGCTGCTGTAGAGAATGTCGCGGCCCGCCGAGACGCGCGATACATCTCGCAGGTCATTGTGGACGAACAGGTTGCCGGTGGAAAAAATGTCCTCCTTGCCGCTACTCATTTCCACTGTCGGCACGGCCGCAGGCTGCCCCAGGGCAGTGCCAGAGGCAACGATGTCGCGTCCGGCGATCATCCACACAGGCCCCGCCGCTTCGTACCAGGTGCGTCTGGAAGTGGAAAAGCTCAACGTTTCGCCACTGCGAATGCCCACCAGGTCCCCCGTCAGCGCATAGAATCGCGCCGGCCCCTGTACGTCGTTCGATCCCGAGTAGGTGTTGGGACCAAAGGCAAACAGCGGATATCGCACGTTGCCCTCTGCCGCTACGCCATCGTCGCTGTAGTTGGTGCGCAGCGGTTTTCCGGCGTTGCTGTTGGTGTAAGCATTGAATGCCGGGTTGAACGGGGTAGCCACGGCCATCGGGCTGGCCCCCGACTGGTTGATCGCATAGCCACCGGCGTAGATAGAGTCACCTGCCAGCAGTTCAAGCTGCCCCGACTTCGACGGCGCCAGAAGCAGTGAGTAACCTTGCAGCGGGTAGTTGTTTACGCCAATGAATGTCGCGGATGGCCCTGCATAAACGGACCCTTGGCCCGCCACCGCGCGCAGAATCGATGGGTAGACAAATCGGCCGTCGGTAGGCGAGGTATTGCGGCCCGTGATCAGGCCATTGGATGTACTGAATTCTGCTATCTGTGTGCCCGGCGTCAGGTTCCCGCCAGCCGAGAACAGATCGATTGCCGTGTGGTCAGTCCACAATGAAAAGCCACTGAGGATACCGCCCTGCTCAACGCTTGCGTCGGCCGCCATGATCGGGCTGGCGTTCATCAGACTCACTCGCCCAGGATCCGCGGCACCGCCCAACACCAGATCACCGCGGCTGCTCAGGCTCATGCCCGAGTCACCCGGAATCAGCACAACGCCTCCGGAAGCACTACCGGTGGTCGAGGTAAACGGATCAAGTGCGCGGGTTTCCCGAAGATCATTGAACACGGCGCCGGCGCCGTACTGCAGGTTGATGCCGCCGAGTGCTCCACCCGTCATGTGTGCCGCGCCGCGCAGGTTGATCAGCGCGCCCTGCAGATCATGATTCGGTTGGCCGAAGCCGGTTTCTCCGGCCCGCGCTTGCAGCGAAGGGTTGAGCGTGCCGCCGATACGAATGTCCATGTCTCCACCACCGGTCATCTGCACGCTGCCATCGCTGGCGACTCGACCGGTGCTGCCTACCGCGACGATCAGCCCCTGACCTCGCGGGTAGTTAACGGCATCGCCTACCGGTTTGAGCATGCCGGCATCACCACCAGCCCGCAGGCTGATATTGCCACCGCCCAAGGTACCGAAACCGGTGAAACCCACCAGGTAGGGTTCAGTGTTGATCACCCGATCTGAGTTCATTTGGGTGGAATAACTGCCGAAGTTGATCCACCAGGCCGTGGGCACATCCGGGTTTCCCGTGCCTTGACGCCACAGCCAGTTGCCCACTGCCACACTGGCCATCTGCTCGCGGAACCCGCTCGCTGTCGATTGAGCTTTCGTCCCGACCGAATCACCGGAAACCGAGCCACCGGCATTGATTGTCAGGTTGCCCCCCATCTGCGGATACCAGGCCTGATAGAGGCTGTCGCTGCCGCCGTCGACCCATTTTTCATAAGCGGCACCGGCCGTACCCAACACCGAATCGTTATCCGAAAGATGCCCGCGCGGCTGGTTATAGAGCGGGTCGATATTCGCTGATTGGGTGCCGGCGGTGTACACGCCGAACGGTGAATCCATGCTCAGATTGCCGGCGGCGATCAGGTCGAGATCACCCGTGCCGGTGCGCAGAACACTGAACATCTGCATATGGGCCTTGGCCGTTTTCCCGGGATTGTTGCCGATGCACAGTTCCGGCTGCAGATCACAAATGAATTGGGCCTCCTCGGGAACCGGTTCGTAGTCCGGCCCCATTCCACTGCCTGGCGCCCAGACCCAACGGGCCATGGGTACGCACAAGTCGGCAATCTGCTGGCAGTACTCGAGCATGTCATCAGGGACCGGCTCGTAGGGCGTAAAGAAGGGATTATCCGGAGCCCAGACCAGCTTGCCCGCCGCCGTGGTGATGTTGACGCCGTAATGACTGTCCGCCAGCCGCAGATTGCCTTCCGGGGTCAGCGGTTTGACCGCACGACTATCGGCCGCAGCCAGATCTGCACCGGCGACCACGCGCATCGACCACGACGCACTGCCCGACGGCAGCATGCTGGCCAGCGCCCAGTTCTTGCCTTGTTGTGTGCCGTTGAACGGGCGCAACTCGATCAGGGAAGTGCCTTCGGCGAGCTTCACATCGGTCATCGACGGAATCAGCGAACCGCGCAACAAGGCCAGTTCGCCCTTTAATTTCACTCCGGAGAACGTAGTCAGGTCTGCATCGTAAACGCTGGGCAACGGCACACCCTTGGGCCAGTTCATCGCGTGCAGGGCGGTGGCCTTGTTCAAACGGATCCCGGCACCCAGGCGAGTGTCGGCAGGCAATGTCACGCTGTCGCTGAGCAGTGTACCGGCGGCGTACAGCAGATGACCGTTGCTGTCGTGGATCGCCCCCGCCAGCACGGTGCCGGCGCTGAAGGTATACGCCTCGTTGAGCACAGCTTGAGTCGGCAGCAACGTGCCACTGGCCAGAACCGCTGGTTGAATCATCACGTCGTAATTGAGTGTCGCCCCCAGCGGAAACTGCGTGCCCTCGGCCAGCGTCACTCCACTGCCCGGCACGATCAGATCGCCGCCGAACGGCTGCACACCGGCAATCAGTTTCCAGCCGGCATCGTCCTGGGTTTCCGGTGGCGGCGCGAACCCGTCGTTGATGCTGCCGTAAATATCGAGGTTGCCACCGGCGCGAATCACCAGGCTGCCGGCCTCGCCTGACCCGTACACCGACGGATTCAATTGCGTGTGCGGATTGAGGCTGGCATAGCGATAACCTGAAAGGTCCAGATCACCCTCCACCACCAGATCACCGTCAGCCGTCTTGCTGGCGATTTCCACGCCCGGGCGCAGATGGAACGCGTCGGCGTAAGTGGCGTTGTTCAGCCCGGCGAGTTTGCGTTGCAGCAGATCATTATT
Organism: Pseudomonas sp. FW305-3-2-15-E-TSA4; assembly: GCF_058787295.1. NCBI lineage: Bacteria > Pseudomonadati > Pseudomonadota > Gammaproteobacteria > Pseudomonadales > Pseudomonadaceae > Pseudomonas > Pseudomonas sp. FW305-3-2-15-E-TSA4. The sequence continues at coordinate 94,058 of NZ_JBYSZP010000010.1, forward strand.
GCCCAGTGCGGCGTTGATAAAGTCATTGCTGTCACCGTGAATGCGTTCGAGCATGGCCTGATCAATCACCTGATACGGCCGACCACTGACCGCCGGATCGACACCATCGCGGGCATCGGTGTAGCGGCGCATACCGTTGAGGCCGATGGAGCGAGCGCCCTGAATGGTCAACACACCACTGGCGTCGATGGCGATGTCATTGCTGCCCAGACGCGGCGCGTTCAGCTCCAGCGTACCGCGCAGCATTCCATCGTGTTGCCCCGCGAGGAAACCGGGCACGACATCGGTGCCGTGGCGCAAATCGATCCGCGCGCCGTTGCCCAGCGTGAGCAAACCATCGCCGGAACTCAGTTCGACCGTGGCGCGGTTCGGCGCATCGATGATCTCGCCGTAGCTGTCGACCCGCAGTACGCGACCATGGGCATCGAGCACGCTGCTGCCAGTCAGCGTCAGGCCATTTTTCGCCGACAGACGAATGCTGCCGACTCGTTCGCCGCTGGCATCGATCAGACCGGTCGCCGTCAGGCTGCCATTGTCCACCGAGACATTGACCTCGCTCGCCTTAAGACCATCACCGATCACCAGGTTGCCTTGCTTGAGTTGCAGGCTGCGGCTGCCGTACACCTGCCCGGCGTTCAGACGCTGATTGAGCGCGGCGAATTGCTCGGTGGCGTCACCTCCCAGGCGCTGCGCGCGAATGTCCACGCCACCGGCCTTGTACGGCACCAACGTGCCCCCGGCGTCGTAGTAACCGCTGCTGCCGCCGACAATCTCGCCTTGCAGATCGACCATCCCGGCCGCATCGGCCAGAGCGACGACGCTGAGGTTACCGGCCTGATTGTTCTTCGCCGACAGGTCGATCCGCGAGCCCGCAGCCTGACGGATATTGCCGTTGGCGCTGTACAGCGAGACATCGCCGCCCCAGCTGTATTTGCTGACATCGTTGAACGGCAAGGTACGTCCGGCCAAGTCCAGCACCGCACCATTGCCCAGCGTCAAATCGCCCTCGGACTTGACGGTCAGCTTGCCGCTGGCCAAGGCGATACGGCTGTCGAGCACGACATCGCGGGCTTCAAGGTTCAACTCCGCCCCCAAGGCATTGGCCACCCCGGCAGCCCCGGCGCCGCTGAGCGTCAGGCTGTTGCCGGCCTTGAGCAGGCTGACCGATGCCGCCTCACCGGTGAGCAACGGCGTGCGCAGGTTCAGATTGCCGCCACTGTAGCTGTAACCCTTGAGCGGATCGTAGGCGCCCTGCTCCTGATACACCGCCAGGCTGCCCTTGTGATTGGCGGTGATGCGCTCGCTGGCGCTCAGGTTGACGTTGGCAAAACCCAGCGCCAGACGATTGTTCTGATCCAGTCCGCTGGCCTGAGGCATCGGTCCGTAACCCAGCTCGATCCGCTGAGCCTGAATGTCCAGCGTGCCGCTGCCGGTGCCCGCACCACCCGTGATGACAGCGCCAGGGCTCTGGGTAGCGCCGTTCCAGATCAGGTTGGCCGTGCGGATGCTCGCCACATCGTTGGCATCGCCCAGACCGTAGATCGCCGGGGTGACCAGCACCAGGTTCTGCAGTTTGCTCTGACCGGTCTGTGGATCGATCGTGTCGAGGCTCACGCTGCCGTAGAAATTGAAGGCGTCGCGAGTGGTCAGGCTCAGGGTTTCCAGGGCCGGCGCGGCAAACTGTGTATCACCGCGCAGCAAGCGGTCGAGTACGTTCTGGTTAAGCGTGAGGCCGGCGGGAACGCGGCTGCCCACCGCTGCAAGTGCTTCGGCGCTGCCGGTATTGACCGAGCCGACCGACAGTGCCAGATGACGGGTGCCGAAACGCACCGCTTCACCGAGTTCGAACTGGTTATCCGTAGCAGCAGTGATACTGCCGTTCGAATACAGCAGGGCCGGATTGTTGCACGCACTCGCTGCGCAAGTGCCGATCCGGATGCTGCCCGCGCCGCTGATGCCGCTGGCCGCTTCCGGCGCCAGCACATTGGTCCAGCCGTTGGAAACGACCAACAGGCTGGAACCTTTCGGCTCATAAACGTAACCGGCCAGCGAGTCGTAGGCCACGTTGCCACGCCCCAGCGTATTGATCCCGCCTCCCGCCTCGACCGTGATGCCGCCAAGTGTTGACGTGGTACGCAGCAAAACCTGCGGCGCAGACAGAATCGCCCCTTCACGCAAGACAATACTTTCACTCGCGCCCAGGAAGCCGATGATGTTAGCGGTCGTGTTGTACAAGACATTCGGCATCGCACCGATGGTCAGCCGCCCCGCGTTGAGGCTGTTGAGCGTGTCGGCGTACAGCGACACACCGTTGAAACCCGGTGTCGATGCACGGCCCGCACCCAGTATCTCGAAGCTGCTCCCGGCGTTGCCGCCACGTACCACCGCTGTGCCGGCCATGCCGCCCTCGGCAGCCTCGAACAGCGTGCGCCCGTTGAACTGCAAAGCGATGTCTTGCTTGCCGCCGGAGGCCAGGCGCAGATCCAGTGTCTTGCCGTCCATGGGTGCCAGCGCACGCGGCACACCGCGCCGGGCGGCGTCGCTCTGGATGAATTGAGAGAAACCGGTTTCGTTGTACTGCGAGTAACGACGCAACACATCGGCTGACGTGAGAATCAACTGACTGGCCAGGCTGTCACGCAGGCCGGTATTGGCAATCGACATCTGCCCGCTGCTGGTCCATGAACCATTGCGCAGTGGCAACGCCCCCGTTGTCACGCCGGGTGCTGCCTGACCGTTTACCTCAACCCGGAACGCACCAGGCATCAGGGCAAACGTTGACGGCAACAGTGTGTAAGTACCCGCCGCCAACCCCGGCACACCGGCGCCAATAGTGACCTGCTGGCCGATGCGCGGATCGACTGCACCGGCCTCGGCCAGCATCGGCGCATAGCGGCTCTGGTTGCCGGGCACGATGGCATACACCGGGTTGCTCGCCAGCCCCGGCAGGCTGAAGGTGCCATCAGGCGCATTGCGCACCAGCGGGTTGAAACGTGCATCGGTGGAACCCCCGCGACCGGAGACGAAACCGGCGCCACGCAGATCGCCACCGCCGGACAGGTCGATGACCGCACCGCTTTGCACATCGGCGAACTGCGTGCCGATCGACACGCCTGATGTTTCGCCGGAGATGCCGTTGAGCACCACGGATTTGCCGTTATAGCGATAGTCGATACCGTCCGTGGTGCCACCGTACGGCATGACCAGACCGGCACCGCTGACCGAAGTCAGACTGCCCGGCAGAAGACGAACCTCGTGAGTGGTGCTGAGCAAATCGTCACCCAATACGATCTTGCCCAGCGGTGCACGCAAGACACCGCCCTGTTCGATGTACGCGGCGGAAAAAATCAGCTTTCCGAATGCCGAGTACGGCACCGCAGTCGGTGCCGCGCCGTGGCCGCTGATCCGCAAGGTGTGTTCGGAAACCGGGACCGCGCCCTGATAACCGGCACGCACCTCAGCTTGAACGCCGGTGGCGGGATAGATCTGCGCCGCACCGAGGTTCAAGTCGCCCGGCGTCCACAGCCTGGTTTTCTCCGCGCCATCATTCGGCGCGAGGAAGCGCAGGTCGCCGCTGCTGTCGAGGCTCACCAGACCGAAAGCCCGACGGCTGTATTCAACGGCCGGCGCCGGCCATTGCAGGATCGAACCCTGCACCCCGAACGACAGGCCATTGCTCACATCCAACAGGTTCGCGCTGGCATTGAACGTCGCGTCGGACAATCGAGTCGTCGGGTCTGGGAGCAAGCGTGGGCGTACCATGCCAAAGCCGGCAAAGTAGGTGCCCACCCCCGACAGACGCAAGTACGGCGCACTCAGATCGACCCGTGCCGTGTCTTTGGAACTCTCGGCGAGAGACAACGCTCCGGCGTACAGATTGAGGCTCTGATTCATCCGCAGATTGACGTCGCCGTCGAACGACAACAGGCCATTGCTCAACAGGCTGAGGTTATCGAAACCGCCTGCCATCAAGCCGTCGGCACTCAGCCGGCCCTGACCGTAACGCAAGCCATCGGCGCCTTCACCGGGTAGCAGAAGCGTGGGCAGCAGCCTGTCTCCAGCCCCTTGGCCGATGATCATTTCCCTCGGTACCCGCACCGCATTGCTCGCCGAGTCGGAATACAGCGGCGTCTCCAGCGCCAGTTCCAGACGACCACCGGCCGCTCCGACACCCCCTGCCGCTGCACGCAGATTGCCTTCAACGAATAGGCCATTGTAGGAACTCAGGCTGATCCGCCCGCCCTCCGTCGCAACGCGAGTCGGCCCCTGGCCGGCGATATCCACAACCGCCTCGGTGCCGGAAGCCTCCAGCCGGGCGCCCTGACGCACGATCACATAGGCATCGGCGGCCGTGGCGGTGGCCAGTTTCGCATCGATTTCTCCGCCGATGATGATGCTGCCACCCTTGCCGACCTGACCGTAAGTGCGGCCCAGCGCATCGACTGCCGTATTGGCGCGTCCGGCGACATCCAGCACCGCCTGTTCACCGATCCAGATGGAACGGTCATGCGCGTTCGGATCGGCCACGACAATGGAGGTCGCCGGTTTGTTCGAACCGAACTGCTGCTGACGGATATCAATCGCACCACCCCAGGCATTCAGTTCACCTTCCACGGTGATCTGCCCGGCACCGCGCAGCTTGATGCTCTGCCCCGGATCGACGCTGATCCGCGAACCGCGGCCCAGCGTCAACGTGCTGTTGGCGGCATCAATCAAACCGATCAGGCTGGCCCCGCCCTGCAAGGTCAGGCTGGCGCCGGCGCGTTGGGTCAACAGGCCCTTGGTCGGGTTTTCCTGGAACAGCGTCGGTGACCACAGTTCCAGCGCCGTTCGCGGATCGGCGCCACTGACCTGATTCGGCGCGGCATCAGCGAAACGGTACACCGGCATGTGCACATCGATCGCCGTACCTTCAGCAACGCCCAGCCCATTCAGGCCAATCAGGTTGTAGGCGGAAAAGCCCTTGCGCAAAAGATCGGCAGACAGCTGCAGTGTATCGTCGGCCAGCGCCTTGTCGGTCTGACCGATGAGAATCCTGTTGGCCTGTACCGTCAGCGTGCCGCCTCCAGTGACACCGTAGCCACGCAGATCGCCCGCAAGGTTCAGGTGGGTTTCACCGGGCGCCGAAATCGCACTGGATTCCAGCGTCAGGTCCCCGCCCTTGCCACCCCGGGTCTTGCCGTTGGCCAGCACAGCGCCGCCGGAGGACACATCGAGCAGACTGCCTGCGCCCATATCGATGTCGCCACTGCTGCGGATCGACAGCAAACCGCCATTGAGGTACGCCAGACTCGCACCATCGTCCGGGTTGGTGCGCAGGTTGCTCCACACGCCACGGGTATCGAGTTGCACACCGTCGGCCACGTTGACCTGCGTCGCCTTGCCGACCTTCGCCGTGAGCCGAGTGTCAGCGGTGTCGCTACTGAGAAACTGATTGAGCACGTTGCCCAGCCGCAGGCTACCGCCACGCGCGCTCAGGTCGGCGCCGATCTGCACATCCGGGGAATACAGGGTGATGTCGCCACCGTTATCGACCGTCAGCGCACCGTCAATGGCGATCTGATCCTTGGTCGAAACCTTGAGCGCACCGAGGCGGAATCCGTTGAGCTGATCGTTATCGAGATACAGCTTGCCCTTGCGGGCATCGGACACCACGCCGGTCAAGTCCGGATCGTTGCCAGCGACCGGACGCGCGCCGCCAATCTGCACCTGGTCCAGCGTCGGATTGAGGGTGTAGAGCAGGCCATTCGACGCCGCGACGAAGGTCGGGTCGTAACTGCCGACGATCAACTGCGCACGCCGGGCCAACGCGCTCTGGCTCTGCTGATAGCCGTCGAGCACCGGTTTCGGCGCCTGATTCTGCCGCTCGCCCTGATACACCTCGCCGATCATTTGCCCGTCGAGTACGGCGTTGGCCGTGGAAATCACCAGTTGCCCGGCATCGCGGCCCACGGTGTAACCCGACTCGAAACGCGAGCGCGGGGCAATCAGCGGGCTGTAGTAATAACTGGTCTGGCCCCAGCGTTGGCTGCTGTCTTCATAGCCTTTGTACAGGCCGCTGTAGAGCAGGTCCCCCGGCGCACGCGACACTTCATACAACTTGCCGTCGGCGCCACGCAGCCAGCTCTGGCGGATCTCGCCGCTCTGCACATCCAGGGTGCCGCCGGACAGGTTGATCAACGAACCTTTTTCCGTGACCACGTCGTTGCCGGCAAAACTCACCGTGCCGCCCTGGGCCATCCACTCGCCGACGCTGTGCCCTTGCGTGCCGAGGTAACCGCCGACTTCCAGCAAGCCACCGGCGGTGTACCAGCGATCCGTGGCGTAGCCGTTGGTGCCGGCCGGCACATGCACCAGATCGCGCACATCGACCCAGATGTCATTGCTGTTGAGCGCGCCCTTCTCGCGGTTGACCGAGGCATCGCGCTGCTCGTTGCCTTGCACGTTGATCTTGATGCTGTTGTTTTCCATTGCCACTTTGACGCCGAGGGCGCCGGATACATCGATCATTGCGCCGTCGCGCACCAGGCTGCGGCGTTGTGCGCTGACCGCGACCTGGCCGCCGGTGGCCAGGGTGATCGAGCCATTCTGGAACTCGACACTGCCGCCGCTCTGAATCTCGACGCGTGACTGATCGCCACGGATCCGGTTATTGGCCGTGACGCCCGTCAGCGCGGCCTGATGCTGGCTGTCGAGGGCCGTCAGGTCGCTGCTGTCGAGCATGATCGCCGTCGCACTACCTTGCCCCAGCGTGACGCTGCCGCTGCTGTCGGTGTTCGGGTTGGTCAGGTGAATCGTGCCACGCGTCGCCACTGACGTGCTGGCGAGCAATACACCGTTCTGCACCACCTCATGACCGGTCAGGGTGATGTCGCCGGTGGCGGACTGGATCAAGCCGTTGTTGGTGACATTGCCCGCCACGGCACCGGCCTTGAAACCGGGGATGACTTCGTTGCCGAAGGTGGTGGACAGCGCATTGCCCTCGGTGCCCGAGCCTTTGCGGATGTAGAAACGGTCACCGGCGGCGAGCACGGTCTGGCCCTTGGCGGTACTGATGCTGCCGTCGTTCTGCACGTCGCTGCCGAGCAGCAAGGCATAACCCCCGGAAGCGGTAGACGATGCCGGCTTGTGGGTGTCGATGGAGGCACCGCGTTCCACCAACACCTTGCCGGCGGCATCGGTGAACGTCGGCTGGGTGCCGGTGCTGTCGAAATACAGACCCCGATCACGGAACTGGATATCGGTGATGTTGGCGGCAGCGGCCACCAGGTTGCGCACGTTGACCTGACTGCTGCCGCTGAACACGATCCCATTACGGTTGATCAGCATCACCGTGCCGTTGCCCTTGATCTGACCTTGAATCTGGCTGGCCCGGGCATTCGGGTCGTTGACGCGGTTTAGCACCGCCCAGTTCGACTGCTGGGCGAAATCGACCGTGGTATTGCGACCGACGTTGAAGGTTTCCCAGTTGAGAATGGCCTTGTCGGCGGTCTGCTCGATTGTCACTGTGGTTTTGCCATCGACCTGGGTCTGCTGCGGGCCCTTCGCGTTCTGCCAGCCTTGAGTCAGGCTGTTGTCGACCTTCAAGCCACCCTCGCCCAGGCCGTCCGGCACGAACTGCACCGTGCCCAACGCAGCAGCGCGTCCGGCCGCCTGCGCCGCTTGTTGCGCAGCAATCGCGGCGACCGTGTTATTCAAGGTCTGAATCGAGCGCTGCAACTGCGCATTAGCCTTCTGCTGCTGGGCCAATGGCGGTGTCATCCCCGGCAACCCGCCAATGCTCGGACGCGCCGCTGCGGCCTGCTGCGCTGCCCCCTTGGCGGCAAACCAGTTCGAACTGAACGCCGTCTGCGCCTGCGCGCTACCCGCCACCAGACACAACGCCACCGCGTGCGCCAATGGCTTGAGCAGCCACAGCGCCGGCTCCACGGCATCACGCTGGAAGGACTGAACGTGGGTACGACGACGGGATGGGCGAGCGAGCATCACTACGAGATCCTTTTTTGATTGCCACATATGGCCGCAGGTGCGCAAAAACCTGCTGTTACGACATAGGCCGTTGGCGAGAGGCGCGACCGAACGGATGTCACACAAACTTCATGTTCGGCGTGTATTCGAGCCAAAAAAAATGACGGCAACCCGAAGGTTGCCGTCATCGGTGTTACGACCGCGCGAGCTTACAAAGGACGACCGATAGCGTTGCAGACGCTGGCGTTGTTGATGTCCAGGTTGTTGCCCGAAGTGTTGGTGATGAAGTTGGCGGTCACAGCGGTTTTCCAGGCGTTAGGCACAGCGACGAACTTGTGGGCCTGAGTCGCAGTGTTGTTGCCCGGGTTGCTGTAGTGCTGAGTCAGGAAGGCTTTGACGTCCGCGGCCACGGCTGCATCCTTGTAGCACTGACCGAAGATGAAGTTGGTGTAGGCAGCCAGTTTGTAACCCGAAGTCGGGTTAGCAACCACTGGCGACCACTTGGACGGATCGGCAGCATCGATAGCATTCGCCGGAGGATTGACCGACGACAGCGCCAGCGTCACGTTGAGCGCAGTCGGCTGAACACCGTTGACGCGAGCAACAACAGCGTTGCTGGTGGCATCGACGCCGTCCGGACCTACATAACCGATGGAACCGTCAACCGCGTTCACGGCAGTGGCAACTTCGGAAGTGTTGGCGACGCCGACCCAGTTCGAAGGCAGAGCGATGCCGCCGATACGAGCGCTGGTGAAGGTGGAGTTGGTCGCAAACTGAGTCGGGCAGACCGAGTTCAGGTGACGAGTCAGGATTTCCGAAGTGCCGCTGGAAACGTTGCGATAAACAACGCGGATCGTGGTCGCGTCGGAAGTACCCAGCAGAGCACCCCAGGTGGTTTTCTGGCCCGAGAACACTTCGCACAGCTGAGCGCTGGTCAGGTTCAGCGCGGTCTGGCCGGCTTTTTTGTACGGGATGGCAACCGAAGTGGCCACCGACGGCAGTTGAATCAACGGGCCGTACGAAGCGTTGTAAGTGTTCTTGTAGGTGCTGAGTTCCGAAGCGTTGAGGATCGAGTCGCTACCGGCGAAATGCACGGTGCCGGTGGTGCTGAAACCGGCCGGGTTGTTGGTCAGGAAAGCGGTCTTGCCGGCACCGCTGCCCACGGCGGCGTAGCTGAAGTTGGCTGGCAGGATGCTGTCGGCCGAACCTTTGTACAGAGCGGCTGGCAGAGTGGCGCCACCACCGGTAACGGCCATGGCTTGAGCGGAAGCCAGGGCGGCGACGGTCAGGGAAGCGGCGATCAGAGTGCGCTTGAACATGAAGAATCTCCTTTTCAACGATGGTTGTGAACACAGGTTTTCAGGGGTCTTGCATGACACTGGGAAGACTCACCGCTGACCTTCGCAAGCGCGGTCCGTGGTTAAGTCGCACTGAGAAATTCGCATCTTGCGGTGACAGATAAAGGAAAAAACCTCGGGAGCTGCGCGCTGATTTTCCGACAGTTTTCTCGGGTGTTTGTGGGGGATTGCGAGGGGTCTGGATCGTGGGTTTGGCTGAAACTGGCTGCAGCCGTTGCGGGGTGGTTGCAGATGACAGAAAGGAGAACCCGAGGATGGGGGGAATCAGGGTCGGGTGAGTATCAGGCTGAAGGGAAAATATTTGAATTTTTTGCTGTTTCGGCCGGCGTCATCGCGAGCAGGCTCACTCCTACAAATTGAAATGCATTACACCTGTAGGAGTGAGCCTGCTCGCGATGACGCCAGACCAGACACCCGAAAAATCAGCTACTGCACCAACTGATTGATCTCGATGATCGGCAACAACACCGCCATTACAATCACCAGCACCACCCCTCCCATCACCACAATCATCAGCGGTTCGAGCAATGCGGTCATGCCCATCGCCCGGCGTTCGATATCGCGGGACAGCGTTTGCGCCGCCCGTTCGAGCATCGGTGGCAGTGCGCCGGTTTTCTCGCCGCTGGCGATCAGGTGAATCAATACCGGCGGAAACACGTTCTCCACTCGCAGAGCCGCCGCAAGATTCACCCCTTCGCGAACGTTGGCTGTCGCATCGCTGACACTCAGACTCAAGCGATCATTGGATAACGTCTGCCGCGCCGCCTCCAGCGCGCGCAACAACGGCACCCCGGCACCGCCGAGAATCGCCAGGGTCGAGGCGAAACGTGCGGTGTTCAGGCCCAACACGAAACGTCCGATCAGCGGCAACTTCAGCACCCGATGATGCCAACTCAAACGTGCCGCCGGATTGCGCAGATACAGGCGCCAGCTCCAGAAAACACCGGCGATCAGCGCCGCACACAACCAGCCCCACGCCCGAATGAAATCACTGGCGGTGAGCATCGCCAAGGTCAGCCCCGGCAGATCCTGCCGCGCCTGGGAAAACGCACTGACCACCTGCGGCACCACGTAACTCAGCAGAAAAATCACAATGCCGATCGACACCAGCCCGACCACACCCGGATAGATAAACGCGGTAAGGATCTTGCCGCGCAGGTTATTGCGCTCCTCGATGTAATCCGCCAGCCGCTCCATCACCTGCGCCAGATCGCCGGACTCCTCGCCCGCAGCGATCAACGCGCGGTAGATCTCCGGAAAATCCCGTGGCCGCGCGGCCAGTGACTCGGCCAGACGCATGCCGCTGCGCACGTCGGCGCGGACCGCGCTGAGGGTGTGGGCGATGTGTTTTTTCTCGGCCTGCTCCACTGTCGCGCTGAGCGCCGCTTCCAACGGCAGGCTGGCACCGAGCAGGCTCGCCAGTTGCCGGGTGGCCCAAGCCAGATCGTTATCCGACATACGCGCACTGAACAAGCCACCGCCGCCATGCTGGGCGACGTTGCTTTCCTTGTGCACCGACAACGCGGTCAAACCACGGCTGCGCAACACGCCGAACGCCGCGCCCTGGCTGTCCGCCTCCAGGTGCCCGGACTCGATCTTGCCAGTGGCGTCGGCGGCTTCAAAACGATAGCGATTCATCAGGCGTCCCGGGTCACACGGAGGATTTCTTCAGGGGCGGTGGCACCGCTGCGAATCCAGCGCTCGCCGTCCTCGCGCAGGCTGAACATCCCGGCCTTGGCCGCTGCCGCACGCAAGGCCTGCTCGCCTGCCCCCTGGTGAATCAGGGTGCGGATGTCGTCGTCGATGCAGAACAATTCGTGGATGCCGGTGCGACCGCTGTAGCCGGTATGATTGCAGGCGGCGCAGCCCACCGGGCGCCAGGTGCCCGGCGCTGCCGGGTCTTGCTGTTTGCACTCCTTGCACAGCCGTCGCACCAAACGCTGGGCCAGTACACCGAGCATCGACGAAGCGAGCAAAAACGGCTCGACGCCCATGTCGATCAAGCGGTTGACCGCCGACACCGCGTCGTTGGTGTGCAGCGTCGCCAGCACCAGGTGCCCGGTGAGCGAAGCCTGCACGGCGATTTGTGCGGTTTCCAGGTCGCGGATTTCGCCGATCATGATGATGTCCGGGTCTTGCCGCAGAATCGCTCGCAATGCCAGGGCGAAGGTCATTTCGATCTTGGCGTTGACCTGAATCTGGCTGATCCCCGGCAGGTCGTATTCCACCGGGTCTTCGACGGTGAGGATGTTACTGGTGCTGGCATCCAGTCGCGCCAGCGCCGCATAGAGGCTGGTGGTCTTGCCGCTGCCGGTGGGGCCGGTGACCAGCACGATACCGTGGGGCTGGCGGATCAGGTGATCGAGTCTGGCCAGCACCTGCGCGTCCATGCCCAAGGTTTCCAGATGCAGGCGCCCGGCCTGTTTGTCGAGCAAGCGCATCACCACCCGCTCGCCATGCCCGGTGGGCACGGTCGACACGCGAATATCGATCGGCCGCCCCGCCACACGCAGCGCGATGCGGCCGTCCTGCGGCAGGCGTTTTTCGGCGATGTCGAGCTGGGCCATGATCTTGATCCGCGACACCAGCGAGCCGTGCAATGCCTTGCGCGGCGAGACTACATCGCGCAGGGTGCCGTCGACCCGGTAGCGCACCACCGAATGGGTTTCGAACGGTTCGATGTGAATGTCGCTGGCCTCATCGCGTGCAGCCTGGGTGAGCAAGGCGTTGATCATGCGGATTACCGGCGCACCGTCCTGGGTGTCGAGCAGGTCGGTGATTTCCGGCATGTCCTGCATCAGCCGGTCGAGGTCGACTTCGTTTTCTGCTGCGCCGACTACAGCGGCGGCGCTGCCGGTATCGGCATAGGCCGTGGCGAGCAGACCGTCGAGCTCGTCATCGCGCACGCGCTTGAGCGACGTCTCACCGAACTGCCGCCGCACCTCGCTGATCGACCAGCCGGGCGTCGACGGGCACACCGTCAGCACGCCGTCGCACAACAGAATGCGCTGGGCCTTGGCCCAGGCGTAGGGCAGTGAACTCATCTCAAAACCTCCCCAATCTCTCTGCCTGGAGGTGTTCCTGTGGTGAGGGGATTTCTTATGGAGAGCGGATTTCTTGTGGTGAGGGGATTTATCCCCGATGGGCTGCGCAGCAGCCCCGAAACCTGACATCCGAATCCATCTGACTGACCGCGTGCATAGGTTTTGGGGCCGCTTCGCTGCCCATCGGGGATAAATCCCCTCACCACAGGTTTACTTCTCAGATTGAGGGTCGGATTCAAAAGCGTGTACTCCTTTCGATCGGCACCGCTTTGATCGTCGCGCGAGGTCCCGAAGCCGGAACCGGACTCGGCACCCCCTGCGCCGCCGTCGGCAACTGCGGCGCCTGCATGTCCGGCATTGCCCAGCTGCGTTCCGGTTGCAGCCCGCCCTGGGCGCGGCGCATGAAGTCGTAGCGGTTGAGGGTGATGCTGCGCCCCGCTTCGCTGTCGCGGATGATGTACGGGCGCAGGAATACCATCAGATTGGTCTTGGTGATCGCCCGGCGTTCGTTGCGAAACAGTGCTCCGATCCCCGGCAACGTCCCCAGCCAAGGCACCGCTTCGTTGCTCTGGCTGTAGCCGTCCTGCAGCAAGCCGCCGAGGACCATGATCTGGCCGTCGTCGAGCAGGATGCTGGTGTCGATCGCGCGCTTGTTGGTGACGATCCCCGCCGACGTCGCGCTGGCCGACGCGCGTTCGTCGATGCTGCTGACCTCCTGATAGATATCAAGCTTGACCGTGCCACCCTCGGAAATCTGCGGCCGCACATTCAGCTTCAAACCCACCTCTTCCCGGGTCACGGTCTGGAACGGGTTGTTGCTGGTGCCACCGCCGCCAGTCACGTAGCTGCCGCTGACAAACGGAATGGTCTGGCCGACAAAAATGCTCGCCGCTTCGTTATCGAGGGTCAGCAGGTTCGGCGTCGACAGCACGTTGGTGCCGCCCTTGCTCTTCAGCGCCCTGGCCAGCACTTTCAGGTCGAGGATCTTGCCGATGCCGGGGATGTCCACCGTGCCGTTGACGTAACCGAGGTTCAAACCCTGGGGCAGCACATCGAGACTGGTCTTGCCGTTGAGGTTGATCCCCGAACCGCCAAGATTCGCCCCGCCGATCACGCCTTTACCGCCGAGATTGCCGGTCTGCCACTGCACGCCGAATTCGCTGGCATCGTCCTCACCGACCTCGACGATCAGGCTCTCGATCACCACTTGCGCACGGCGCTGGTCGAGCAAATCGATGACCTCGCGCAGGTTGCGATACAACGGCTCCGGCGCGGAAATCAGCAAGGTGTTGGTGGTCGCGTCAGCCTGAATCGTCACTCCGCCGGCGCTGAACGCAACGTTCTGCTCGCTGGCCTGACTGCCGCCACTGCCAGTCGAACTGCTGCCCTGCGCGTAACTGCCGCCGGTGCTGCCCGTGCTCGACGTGGTCGAGGTGTTGCCGCTGGTTTGCGTGCCGCTCTGCGCACTCGACCCGCCATTGTTGCCGTTGCTGCCCATGGCGCTGAGCACCGAGCGCGCACTGTCGCTGTTGCCGCTGTCGCTCTCGCCGGTGAGCAGTCCGCGCAAGGCCTGCGCCAGTTTCGCCGCTTGCGCGTTACGTAAATAAACCACGTGCAGGTTGCTCGGATTGCTCTGCGCGTTGTCGAGTTTGTAGATCAGATTGCGCGCCAGCTCGGTGCGCTCGGGGCTGCCGGCGCGGATGATGATAGTGTTGGAGCGCGGGTCGCCGATCACCGCGATTTTCTGCGTCGGGTCATTGCCCGGCGCGTCGAGCAGATCGGCGACCATCGGCGCGATGTCGGCAGCGATGCCGTTCTGGATCTGCACCACGTCGGTGTCGATCGCGCTCGGGGTGTCGATGGTCTGGATCAACTGGGCGACGCGGGTCAGGTTCTCGGCGTAATCGGTGACGACGATGGTGTTGTTGCCGGGATAGGCATTGATCGGGTTGTTCGGCGACACGATCGGGCGCAACACCGGAATCAGGTTCACCGCGTTCTCGTATTGCAGGCGAAAGGTGCGGGTGAGCATGCCGTTGCCGGCGGGTTTGTCCGGGCTGTAGATCGGCCCGCCGAGCAGTTTCGCATCGGCTTCCGGCACCACCTGCGCGACGCCGCCGACATCGACCACGCTGAAACCCTGCATGCGCAACGCCGCGAGCAACATGTCATAAGCCTGGCGTGCCGGCACCTGACCTTCCGAGACCAGCGTCAGGCTGCCCTTGACCCGAGGGTCGACCAGAAACTGCTGGCCGGTTGAACGCGACAACGCGCGCACCACCGCTTGAATATCGGCATCGACAAAATTCAGCGTCACCGGCTGCTCGCCCAGCGGATTGCTCGGCAGTGTGCTACCGCGCGGGACGCCGCCACTGCGCGCGCGTTCGGTGATGTTGTGCATCTGCCGTGGTTGCGGCGCCGCTTGTACCTGGGCGCGCTGACGATCGAGCAGCGCATCGCCGCTGCGTTGGGTGTTGGCCAATGGACGGCCGAGTTCGCTGTCCACCAGCAACGGCGGCTGGTTCGGCGGCGTGGTGGTGTTGCTGCACGCGCTCAATGCCATCAGCAGCATCGGTAACGCCATGCGCGCCGGTTTGGATCCTGACCCCTTCATGAAGCTTCCTTAGCGCCCAGCGCCTGATCCATGCGAACGGTGCCTGACAATGTGCCGGCAGTGACTTCGGTCGAAGCGTTGTCGGCGCGTTGCAGACGGGCCTCGACCACTTGCAGAGAAAGCTGTGCCGGAGTGCTCAGCAGCCAGTCGAGCACGGCATCGGCCGGCGCCGCGTCGAACGTCAACTGCCAGGCGCCGGCCTCCCCGGCCTGCAATTGATAGTGCCCGGCCAGACCGGCAGCCAGTAGCGTCTGCTCAAGCGACTGCGCGAGACTTTGCCCTTGCGGACGTACGCTGACCTCGCGCAACAGCACTTCAAGGGCTTCGGTCTGGGCGCGTAACTTCGGCGTTTCGCTTTGCCAGTAAGTGATTTTTTTCAGCGGCGGCTGGATCAGCGCGACCCACACCAACAGCGACAGCAGCACCACCGCCATGCCGCCGACCATGCGTTTCTCACGCAGGGCCAGCGCTTGCCAACGCGCCTGAAGCTGAGCGCTGAAACGCTGCCAGCGGACGCGATAAACCGCGAGCGATGCCTTATTCATCTTCTGCTCCGCTGTCGTCAGCGCTTTCGTCGGGGGTGGTGACTTCGTCGCTCGGGCGCAGCAGCCAGCCTTCATCATCGGCCGTCGCACTGATCCCGACCTGGGCCAATGCGGCTTGCCAATCCTTGTCCTTGTCATTGGCGCTGCGCCGGGCATCCGCCAGCAGACTCAACTGCAAGGTGCCATCGACAAACGTCAGGCGCTCGACCGTGCCGGCCATGAACGGCATGCCACTGCCGGCCTGCAACACCAGTCGATTGAACGGCTGCGCCGGATCCTCCGCCGCACCCTTCTGCCGCGCCGCCAATTGCTGACGCGCCTGCTGCAACGGATTGAGGATCACCGGCAACTCGGGGAACGCCTGCTTCACCCGCAGCGCCATCTGTGCCTTGAGCTGCTGGCCCTGTCTGGCTTCGCGGGCGGCATACAGGTTCAGGCCGATCACCCACACCGCCACCGCCAAGGCGCAAAGCCCCAACGCCCGGCCCCAACCGCGATGCTCGCTGCGCTGCTGTTGCACCGCACCCTGCAAGCCCCAACCGGGCAACGGCCCGACCCAGCGCTGCGCCTCGGCCATCGGCAATTGCGCATCCGGCGGCGGTGCAGAACCGATCCAGTGCAACGGCGTGCCGCAGCTCAACAGCCAATCACCAATCTCCTCGTCGAACAGCGGCTGCACCCGCGCCACCTGCACGCTTTCACGCAGCAACAAATGGCCGTCCTGCCGACAAGCCACCGTGCCCGGCAGCACCGGCAAGCGGTATGCCGCCGAGTACAGACCGCGTAGATTCAGACCGGCCTGTTTCAGCAGTTGCCCCAGATGCTGCAAACGCTGACGCGGCGCCCAGGCGATCTGCACCTGCCCCGATTCATCCCGCGAACTGTGAGCGATGTGCATGTCGTTGCTGTCGCCGAGCATCAAGGCCTGCGCCGCGCATTGCACCGCCGCTGCGGTCTTGTTGGCCGGCAATGGCGGCAGGTCGATGCTCGCCAACAGGCTGTCCGCCGGATGCAGAAAAACGCTGAGCGGTGGCTGCTTGGGTGACTGCCCCAGTTGGCTAAAAGTCAGGCGCTGCTCACGAATGACCTGCCCCTGCCGGTCCAGCCACGCACAGTCCAATTCACTGTCGAGACTCAACTGCGCCAGTGGCGGCAAACTCACACGCAACTGGCTCATACGCCCACCCGCGACCAGATCACTTGCGGCAGACGATCCTCGCTGCGGTGCAACAACGCATCGAGGCTGACCCGACGCTGATCACGCCGCGCCTCGCCGCGCAGACGAAACCAGTCACTGGTGATACCGACCTTGACGCTGGTCAGCTCCAAGTTCGGCATGCGCAAGCGGTTGACGAAATCGCCACGGTTGATGAACCAGCGCCCAGCGTCACGCTCGTTGATCAGCGCCTGCGCCCGCTCCAGCGACAACCCCGGCACATACGCGGCCAGCACCGGCGCAGTGGCGGTATTGCCATTGAGCCAGGTGGTCGCGGGGATCACCGTCAGGTACGGCGCCAGTTTGCCGATGACCGCCTCATTCACGCCCTCGACGCTGCGCAAATCATCAACACTGCGCAGCATCGGCAACTTCGGATTCTGTGGCTTGCGCGAAGCATTCGGCGATGTGGCGCGGCCACTGTCAAAGGCGTTTTTGCTCGCGGTGTTTTCGGCAATCTGCGGGTTCAACAGGTACGGATAAGAGCCGATCACCCGCTGACTGATGCGCTGACTCAACCCGGCACTGATGCCGATCAACTCGCACAACCGCTGAAACGCCTGCACCTGCGCCTCATCGACACGCTCGTTGGCCACCAGATTGCGCAGGTTGAATTTGCCTTGCTCGTCCTCAAGCCGCCCCTCGAAACCGTGCGCATTCAAGCGCTGCGCCCACGGCTGATCGAGCCGGGTCAACGGATCACGCTGCCGCGCATCCCAGAGCAATTGCCGGCTGATCTCCAGCCCGCCGTGCAACAACCAGCGCCCCTGCACCCGCTGCTGATCCGCCTCCAGCGCACGGGTCGAAACGCTCTGCCGCGTCAACATCCCCGCCGCAATCACCGCGACCACCGCCGCAATCAACAGCGCGCTGATGATCGCCATCCCCTGCTGGTTCGATTGGCTGTTCATCACCGGCCTTACAGCTGCCAGGAACCGATATCGGCATTCACGCCGTCGCCGTCAGGCTGACCGTCGGCACCGAGGGAAAAGATATCGATCTCGCCATTCGCGCCGGGGTTGAGGTACTGATAAGGACGACCCCACGGATCGTTCGGCAAACGCTCCAGGTACGAACGCCAGTTACTGTTCTTCGCATCCGCCGGACGCTCCACCAGCACTTTCAAACCCTGACTCTGGCTCGGATAAGTACCGTGATCGAGGCGATACAACTTCAGCGCCTGCATCAAACCGCCAATATCCTGCTTCGCCGCCGTAGCCCGCGCCTGATCCGGCCGATCCAGCACCTTGGGCACCACCATCGCCGCCAGAATCCCGAGAATCACCACCACCACCATGATCTCGATCAGGGTAAAACCCTGCTGCCCACGGGGCATCCGGCTCGGTCGTCTGGGCTGTTTGAACTGCGCGATATCCATCTCGACATTCCCTTGGCTTGATTCGATTCGACGCGCAGTGTTGCAAGAAGATATGTCAGGGATGTTGAAAATCCTCGGGAGTTTTCGTCGTCAAGCCGTCAAGGACGGGGGTTAGGGTCGAGGGCTGTGTTTTGGTTTTGGGCCATCTATGCCTACGCGCTCCCGAGAAAGCGGATTCACCCTGATTGAAGTGCTAGTGGCGCTGGCGATCATTGCTGTGGCGATGTCAGCGGCTGTGCGTGTGGCGGGGTTGATGACGCAGAGCAGCGGGATTTTGCGGGATCGGTCGGTGGCGATGATTGCGGCGCAGACACGCATGGCCGAGTTGCAACTGGAAGGTCGATTGCCGATAGGACTAAAAGCGCAGGACTGTGACCAAGGACGTCTGCTATTGCGCTGCGAACAGGCCATCGCCACGGCTGAAAATGGCCGATTACTCAAAGTCGGCATCCAGGTTTTCAACCGCAACCAAGACGCCCCGCCCCTGGCCCGCCTGGAAACCCTACTGAACCGCCCCCTGTAGGAGCTGCCGAAGGCTGCGATCTTTTGACTTTGCCTTTTAAAGGTTGGCGTTTATCGAGCTCGCAAATGCGTTCCCTCTGTCCCGCTGCATGTAATCGCGGGGTCTGGGCGAGTATTTAAAAAGTGGAGTTATGCCATCAGCGCGGCGGCGAAAGTATTTGGAGGGAATTTGTTCAAAGCGAAGTGATGCAAATAAGCCGGCAGACATGGCATCATAAGGCCACTATTCATGCGCTGAGACTGAAGATGGAACTGATAAGTCAAGAAAAGATAATGCAGGTCCTTGATTGGGCCTACGAGAGATCTGTCAATGGGTTTTCTGGTCTTGATTCTGCCGAGGAGCTCGCAGCCAGCTACGCCAAGGAAGAAAGCTCTGCTTACGATCAAGCTAACTCACTGATTCGCTGGCAAAACACCAAATCGGCCACGTCAGGCTTTATTACCGGCCTGGGTGGATTAATTACACTGCCCGTAGCGTTGCCCGCCAACATCACAAGTGTGCTTTTCGTACAAATTCGCATGATCGCCGCTATCGCCCACCTGGGTGGCTACGACGTGAAGGATGACAAGGTAAAGACCCTCGTTTTCGCCTGTCTCACCGCCAACTCCGCCAAAGAAGTGCTGAAAGACATCGGTATTGTCGTGGGCAACAAACTCGCGATGAATGCCGTGAAGTCGATTTCCGGCAAGACGTTGCTCGAGATAAACAAAAAGGTCGGCTTCAAGCTGTTCACCAAGTTTGGTGAAAAAGGCGTGATCAATCTTGGCAAAGCCGTGCCGCTGCTGGGAGGCTTGATTGGCGGAAGTTTCGATGCCTACACGACCAACACCATCGGTAATGTAGCGCGCGATACATTCACACCAAAAGATGTGGCGACTGCATAACGGGCCACCTCAGCGGTAGCTGCATTTCCCGTTTCCAAGGGAGTGCAGAGCCAAAATCAGCAAACGCGACAAAGGGGACCGATTTATTTTCCGAAAATAAATCCGTCCCCTCTGTCTTTGGCTCCCACTGGTTTCAGCGACTTACACAAAATCTGCAATCAGCATAAAACCCTGTAGGAGCGAGCCTGCTCGCGAAGGCGCCAGAATGAACACCCGATCAATCACCAGGTGATCCCGACACCCGCATCACCCCGGCAACTGCAAATTATCCAACGCCCGATTCACCGCCAACTCCCCGAGCATGATCAACTGCGCAATCCCCGCCAACGCATGACGCTGCGACACCGGCAACAAGCTGGCGATGTTCTGCGCGAGGGTTTTGGCCGAAGCGAGTGTTTCACTGGCATCCACCAGCAGCTCTTCGGTTTTGTTGTCCGCCGTCACGGCATACATCCCACGGGTTTTACGTGGGGGCGGCGTGGAACCGGGCGGACAGAGGTAATGATCGAGCGCGCGGTCGGCGGCTTCGTGGAGTTTTTTGGAATCGATGGATTCGTAGGGGGAAACCGAGGCGGTTTCGGGTGGGTTGGGTGTTGGTTTGATCATGGTGAAGCTCCTTGATTAATGGAGCCGCCACAGTTCGCTGCGAAACGAAGGGAGGTGGCAGCTGTACGCAGGTTCGCAGACCGGGAATCAAGGAACCCGGCATACCCGAAGGTATCCCGCGCACAGCCGCCATGAAGCACCATCGCCAAAAAGGCAACGATTAGGAGCGCTGTGCGCCTTGATTGATCCGGGCTGCGAAACCCGATCGCTGATTCGTCAGCGACCGAACCACAATAGAACCCGCCCCCAAGGCGCACAAGCCGGCGGATTCTGGCGTAGCTGTAGGTAAAGGCGCAAGGATGTGTAGCCTGAGAGAGTGTCTGAAGATGTCTTTTTAAACGTTGACGTTTATCGATACCTTGCTGCGGCACCTCCACGAGGTGGGGACGCCGGCCAGATGATTCTCAGATTTATTTTTTGGAAATAAATCAGTCTCCTTTTGCCGCCCCCCTTTTGCTGAATGGATGCAGACCGTGGGCTACATGACGGCTCAAGAAACGCACCGAGACATCAGTCATTACCTGATGTATCAGTACACTTGGATTCGACCGCACCAGTTCAACGATGGGCTGATCCCGGCTCAGGCCGAGAAAAAACTTAACGTCGTGTCCGAGATTAGTTGACCACTACACTCCGTTCTTTGTTTGACGCGTGCCGAGCCTCAGAGCGACGGCTGAAAAATCCCTTCAGCCGGAGCAAGCATTCGGGCCTTAGGTGAGGGCTATATGCCATACTCAGATTACGATGCCTGATCTAGGCTAGGACTCGCATTCTTAGGGGAAAAATCCCCCAGCAAAATCATATTGTTGGTATAGGGAAATGCTAAAAAAACTTCGTTTAAAAAGATCTGATAATTATGACTGCCACGTCGCCACCTACCATATGGCTAGGATGGTTGTCGAATACATAAAGTGTGAAGAGCATCCATTAAGTTTAGGAAGCGAGCAAGGCTTAGATCACTGGGACGACCTTGTTATTGAAAATAATGACGGCTCACTTAAATATCTACAAGTCAAACGACAGACAAGTAACTTCTCCGCATATAAAACAACACGAGGCAATAAAACAAAGGGGGACGAAGAAGGTAAGCCCCAAGATTTATCCGCATTAGACGATGCTTTTAAAGCACTCTCTTCATTTTACGAAATAATTGCTAAGCATGCTTTGTGTACCAAAACATTCACCCTTGTGCTTCCATACGGCAACATTGAAATAAAAAAAGGGTTAGATGTTAAATCCTTATCAGAATTGTGTGAAGAATGTAGGAAATCTAGTGCCACGGCAAACGGACTAAAAACTCGAGCCGATGGTAAAACCAAGCAAATAATTGAATGGATGAAGAGTTGGTGTGGCTTTCAAAGCATAGACCAGATTTTTTTTGTTTTAAGAAAAATTACAGTCGAATTGCTAGGAGATGAGCGCTCTGTAAATGACCTAACAGAATTAGCACTCTCCCAATGCTTTGATAAGGCTAATGAAGTACGCACTAAAATCTACAACCACCTTCATTTAAATGCTACAGATATCGGTGCTGTTTGCCCAAAACATATTACCCCCTTAGTAATTCAACACTTGAAGAATCGACAACCTTTTTGGGCATTTTACCAGCAACAGAAAGGGTACGTAGGATGGAATGTGGATGGTTTGAACTTCGGAAGAGGATTTGAACCATCTAGCTATGTCGACGCGCTATGGAATGACGGCAGCAACGACTCGGTTCTAATTGTAAATAACTCCGTAGAATTCACCAAAAAATTACTGACCAACAACCCCTTAATTAGATCGCTATTTAGACTTGCGCTCCACCTACCGAGAACTTCGACAGCGGAATTTCCTAATGCAAATATCGGGCTTGAAGTTGCTAGATCGGCCATAAATGGAACATTTGGCACAGCGAAAAATGATTTCGGAAAAGGAGGAATCACCTGGAGAGATGGCATTCGCTCCCTTGCATCAACTAGCACTCGTGTTCTTACGGATAGCGATGACATGGAAGTCGAAGCTCGCCATTTAAGCGAGAAAATGTACGAATTTACCTGGCAAGCAATTATAGACTCGGTGAATGCAAGATTAGGCGATCTTACTGGCGGGCTCGGAAGCGCCACTCAATCTCTTTGGAATAGTTGGGTAGTCAATTTAAATTCTTCCCTAGCAGACAGGAACAAATTTCTCGAAAACATCTTAAGCATTCATGCCGAGCCAAAAACAATTGTGACAGAGCTTCGGATTGGACTTTCAACCGTTGATCTTGTAGCGGAAAGTATCTGGTTTTTACTAATTGTATCAGTTGCGTTGGGAGGGTCCCATGCCAAATGGGACTCAATCAATACCGACCTTGAAACCAAGTTAGTTGGTCTAAGATATTGGGGCGGAAATGACAATGAAGGACTTGTCCGTGAAATGTTCACCGAAGACAAAGAGGAAGTAACCGAATCGATAATCGGGGGAGAAGTAAAACCTGTTTTAGTTCTACCTCACATAAAATCATCCGTAAATGAGATTTACTGCTCAACTCTGGCCGATGACAGCATTTCAGCCAATTCACTAGCCAGCCCAAAGCGTCCAAAATTGCTGGTAACGAAAACAGTAAAACTGACCAGATTAATAAATGATGGAGATATCTTAGGCATTCGCGAAGAGTTAGAGAAAAGTTTGCGCGCACACCAAGAGTCGCGCAATAAGAGCATTAAAAATTTCGGCTCAGGTGACTTAGCATGAATAGCGACGAAATACTAAAAGCGATTTTGGCCATATCTAAAAGCAGATTCGACGTTGTTGGGCCAGAAGCGTCGCTACAACTTTGCTCTTTGGCTGGGGATGAGATTCATGACAGGCAGGTTGTTACTTTAAGAAAGAGCGCTCTTGCTGCGGCTGGGAATAAAACTATTTTGATAGCTTGGCTCCACTCGCCCGATGATATCAAGTATGGAGCTAAGTGGGCAGCTTGTGTAAGAGACGTTTTACCCGAGCCAGAAGCGTCGGATTTATACTTGATTTTGGCAGCTGAAGAATTTTCCGAAGGTATTTGCTCTAACCTCGAGGCGGATGAGCAGTTTTGTCGCAAGTATGCTCTTCGCCCACATGAGACACCCGACGATATGGTTTTGCGTACGTTTTTGGCACCGTTAGACGCTAAAGATGATGATTCTAATATCGCCGATCCTGTTATATCCGCAATGAGGATGACTGGTAAAGGACACGAATGGCTTGATGGCGGGCAACAGGAGTACTGGAAAGAATTATTTTTATCGGATCGAGAAAGCTCCGATATTGCTAGTCTTCTCATCGGTGAAGGGATTCAGGAAGAGTAAATATGGCTACGCTAAATTCAATTGAACTAAGTAATATTCGTCGTTTTTCCTCCAATGTTAGAATTGATATCGGGCCGGGAGCAACGATACTAATCGCGCCAAATGGCACTGGAAAAACAGCTATATTTGAAGCTATAGAACTCGCACTGACAGGGAATATACACCGCCTCGGAAACAGTTATATACCGATAATAAAAGACGGCTTTAAAACCGCTTCCGTCAAACTTAATTTTGATGGATGGAGTCGCGAAATTTCAGTTTCGAAAGCCGGCGTTTTAGAGATTGATCCGGGGCGACTGGATAAACTTTTCCCCGGAGTAGATCCTAGTTACTATCCATACCTCCTTAGACTGACACATCTATTGGATCAGCGAGGAAAGCAGTGGTTTGTGCAAGGCGATTCTGCAAATGCTGGGGAGCAGTTGTCACGTCTGCCGTTAGGACGGGAGGCTGTGCAAATTTTGCAGAAGATGATGCCGATCAAACGGGCTCTCACCCAAGAAAAGAACAATACAGCCAAACAGTTAGAAGCGTCGTCCATTAGCCTTCAACGCTTGGAAAAATTGCAAGCAGAACGATTACAAGCTTTATCATCGGTACGACCTTTGATTTCGTTGGAAAACATCCTGCTAAATGTGGGCATCAAGCAATATGACTTGACCGGAGAAATTCCGGCCGATTTGAGCTTCATGAAAGAACAGATAGGCTCGCTCACCAGAGTTGAGTCTAAAAATCTAGAAGAATTGACGAAGGCTTTCTCTCAGCTTGAAGAGTTTGAGCCTCTTTTAAGTAGGTATCACGATTTACTAGCTCAAAAAGCTGATCGCGAAAATAACATTCAAAACACGTCCACTGCGATTGATCAATCAAAAAAAGAGATCGAAATAATTGATCGCAAAATTGCATCAAGTGAAATCTCTCTAAAAGGAATGGTCGCGAATTACAATTTTGCATCGGAAATACAGCAAAAGCGGATGGAGTTGGAAGCTGAGCTAGCAAAAACTTCTGGCCATGCAAAAGTAATCCAAGAACTAAACTCTTTAAAACTATCAAATCAAAACCTTCTTGCCACTGAAAAAAATAAATACAACCTCCTTAAAAATATTGAGGATCGGCACATCTATGTTTCACGTGTTGCCGCGACACATACAGAAGAGGGGTTGGAAATTTCTGCTGCTCTTCAATCCCTCGAAATCTGGAAAGAATCTCAAAAGGAGTTTGATGAGCTCTCTAATCTTGTTCAACAACTCCAGCTATCTATAATCGACGTTGACACCACTTTAGAGTCTCTCGGCTATCAGGTCGACGTCTTGACCGGGAGGCTCGACGCAGCAAAAGATCAACTTGCTAGCCTCTCTGATACAGAGAACAAACTACGAGCAGCATTAGCCCAAATTTCAACCTGCCTCGACCCCAAGTCTGACGATTGTCCAGTATGCCAGTCCCATGTAGGCGCAGCACATATTAGAATTAGCTTAGACAGTGCAATTCAAGCCGTAACCCCTCAATATTTAACAGCAGCTCATAACGTAGACACTCTCCGAACGGAACTAACTTCTAAACAAAGCGAACTGCAAACGAACAAGGAAAATCGCGGCATTATTTCTCAGAAACTACATAACGCGCTACAGCTTAAGGCTGTAATTCAGGCAAGAATTGACGAATGTTGTAGCAATAAGCTACTTCAAGGGCATAGTGTTTCTGCCGCCGCTGAGCTATTAGCTTCCGCAATGAATAAACTCGCTCTTGAGAAAAAAAACCTAGAGCTTGAAAGAAACGATATCCCTCCAGCAGTGGATCAACTTTCAATTCAATTTGCAATTAATGAAATACAACGCCTCGAATTAGAAGGCGACCAAATAAATTCTCGACTCAGAGAGCTCGAGAGCCAGTCAAAAATCCTAGAAGATAATATTCAGGGTTTGCAAGCTTATTTGTCCGGAATTGAAGAAACCGAAGATGCTACTACCCTTGACGGCAAGCGAAGAGCTCTTTCGGCAACCATTATTGACAACAGTGAATCCCGCAAAATACTTAGCATAAAGCAAGATGACGAGGAGCGAAACCTACAACTGCAAATAGATGGATTGATAGAGGACGACGCTGCGATAAATAAAATATTGTCTTCGTGGATGAATTTGGACATTGAAGGCGACCCTAACCCTAATCTGATAGATTTGAAGCGCCTAAATCTAACTGAGCAGATTGACAGCTCCAGAAGAAAATTGCGCACCCTCGAAAATAGCGAAGAAGAGATAGCCCGCTGGAGCATTCATGTTGAGCACGATAAAATTCAACAAGAAATAGATAGTATGCGAGGGCAATTTTCCGAGCTGGAGTATGGAAATACTATTCGTGCACAAATATCAGAAACTGAAACAAAGCTAGAAAATATCGAACGCACCCGCCTAGCTTTAGACGACTTCTCTACAAAGCTTTCTGAAGAAATTGATGGAATTCAAAAGAAAATATCAATGGTGGTTCCGCTATGGCGGACATTACTCAACCGTATCGTAAGAGAGCCAAGATTCGGAAAGACTGATTTAAGGTATTACTCCGAACGCAATAAAGCAAAAGCGGAAATTCACGTTAACTTAGGGGAGCACGAAGTCTCTGTGGCTAGCATAGCCAGCGAGGCACAGATGACTGATATTCAGTTGTCGTTCTTGTTATCTATGTCGCTTACTCACGCGTGGTCTCCATGGAAAGCTTTGCTGCTGGACGATCCCACGCAGCATCACGACCTAGTGCATGCTTCTGCAGTATTTGATCTTCTGCGCGATTTCATATCAGATCACGGCTATCAGGTTGTTATCGCGACCCATGACGCAGCCCAAGCTCGCTACTTTCTACGTAAGTTGCTTAATGACGGCGTCGAAGCGCGGATCATAAACCTTCACCCTTCTGAGGGTGGGGTTACAGTAAAATCGGGGGGGAGCACTCAAGTTAGCGATAGTACACGAGCGGATTGACGCTGATTTACATACGCGGCGAGAAGATATCTTAGACAGCATTGTGAGGCGCGCCTGCACACTCAGGCGCGGCCTACACTTGAAGTAGAACAAAGCAGAACTGACAGTTCATCCGATGCGAGTCGATCATGGACCAAGCCATCGAAATTTCAGCGCTAGTAACCACGCATACGCATTCGATTGACCATCAAATTACTTTGCAGCGATTCGAGCGCTCACAGGAAGTGAGATGTTTGGCCGACTTAAGGTTTCGGAGGCAAGCAGAACTCTAAAGTTTGAGAGTGCTGGAGTTCGGCATCCTCCCCCGCCTCCCTGCATGAAAAGAAAATGATAAAAAATAGTACCTATGTGGGTAGTGCTCGGCCGCCAGCATGCCGGCAAAGAATAGTGGCTGCATACCACCAGGAAAAGGTAACGCCATGCCCCCCCTGGCAACCTTAGTCTGATCTACTATCCGCAACACTTTTGGTGTTACAGATGCATTTTTATGCAGATCAGTTAGAGCCCTTATTTAAGCATATGCAACGTTTCTATTGATGACGTAACCTTTGATGTGCCTTGATGGTTTCAGCTTGCTGAGAACGTCGTCAGCGAACATCTGCAAGAGGGCCGGTTGGTCGAAGTGCTTGCTGACTGGCAGCCTGCCTCGGTTCTTGTACACCTGCTATATCCGCATCAGCGCTTTCTGTCGCTGGCTGTGAGCGCATCCGCTAATTGGATAGCGGAGCTTATCCGAGACGAATAATCGAAAAAAACGCGAGTCCCCGGCCTTCTTCGCAGCCCCTTTATCGAAGGCTTACTAGGCGTCCACTTTTAGCCGAAAGCGGAGATCCACGACACGCTTTCGGCTGGTCAAAAGCAATCAAGAGCGTGACCAGCGATCCATTTCCAATCGCCCAACTGAAACACCCCAATAACTCCCCCCTAAAAACTTACGGCCTAACTGTTTAGGACTGAGATAAATACCAAGGGGAACGTGAGATAAACCTGGGCCAATCCGGGATAGGCTGGCACAGGTTGGGATGGATTGTGTAATTCAGTTGCAGCCAGTGCAATAAGAAGACGCCCCGCTCAGTCGTCAGTGAGCGGGGCAAACATATCAACCTGACGGCGCGCTATCTCGTCCTTTCGCACTGCCTTGACGATCTTGTAAATCCACTGGAGCGACACGGCGTACTTGCGCGCCAGCTCGCTATGGTTGGTGCCATTGAATTCGTCGTAGATCTGGCGATCACGCCGGCTCAACTTGACCGATAGCCCCATCGGGAAATACAGGTTCTGGCCGCCCCAGTGCGCCGCCATGCGGTCAGAGACCTCCTGCGCCACATGACGAGCGGCGGCTTCCTCCATCGACACCAATTCAACGAGCGCCACCGCGATGTGTTCGGTGAGATCCGTCAACAGTTCCGGGCCTTTGCTTCTGAACTCTGTCATACACCCTCCTGTACGGCGGCCGGGGCCTGTTCGATGCGCTGCTGCCATTGCTTCAGGTTTTCGATGACGCGACTAGCCTGGGAACCCTTGAGCCACTGCAAAGCGTTAATGCCAGTCATGTTCAGAACGAACTTCGCCAGCGCTTCCTCGGACGGATCGCGCACCGCTCCGAGGCCGTGCAAGGTCAGCCAGAGCGACCGGATTTTCCGCGACTGGGCGTCGTCCGCCTTCGGGCGCTCCTGCGCCTTTTTTGGACGAACCATAAACCCGCGCTGCTTGAGCTGTTCCAACACCCGGTGAAGGTTTGGAACGCTCAAGTCAGCGGAGGACGTCGCGCCATCCAATCCCGTCATGCTGGCCAACATCAGGCGGAAGGTGTCGTCATCCATCCGCAGTTCGCGTCGGGCAACGTGAATCAGCTTGATCAAGGACAGCCGGGCTGGGTTGGCAGGCGCTTTTTTCACTTGGCACCTCCCGGCCGCGACCGCGTGCCGTCTTGCGGCTCATTCCGGGCCGCGTGCAGCCGCTGCCGGATCTTGCTGCATTTGATATGGTTGCCTACGACGCGGGGCCGTTGGCACTGGTCGCAGACCGCCTGGAACTCCAACACCCCTGAATTGAGCTTTCCTGTGCTTGTAGAACCCATGATCAGGCTCCCACTGGCCGCTCGGGAGCGGCCCCCGACAGTTCTACTACGGCGCGAATGAAGTCCGCCGATGCGGCAGTCTCCGCCCGCAACGCGGCGCACGCTTTGCGCCTAGCCATTTCACCCAATGCGCGTAGTTCGACGAACCGCTGTACCTGAACCTGCCTTTTGAGCTTCATAAATACAGCGCTCTGACGGCTGCTCTGAGCATTATTCGGGATTGGCGACTGGTTGCTTTTATTCATGTCACACCTCCATCGTCAAACGTGCGCGGGGGTTATGGTTCACAGCCTGATGCAATTGCGCTGACTTGCCTGCCGCGTAGCCGGCGTCGGCCGCGACTTCATCACGCGCCTTGAGCTTACGGCGCTTCAATTCGACGCTTTCGAGTTCTGGGTAGTTCTTCGCCATGTAGGCTTCAACTGCGTCGGCAATGTTGTCTTCGACACCCGCGAAGGCTTCAATTTTGGAATGCACTGCATCGATCCAGGCATTTGCGAAGGCATCACCGCGAGCGACTTTCGTGGCGCGTTTGCAGCGTTTCTGAGATTTCAGGTATTCGCGCCGTGCCTTCTGTAGTTGCCGCTCCAACACCTGGTAAGCGTACCCAGTCAGTTCAGGCGCTGCGGCGCAGCCGATGAAAACAAAGCGAGCCGCGCCGAGAACACTGGTGGTTATGATCAATCGAGCGCCGAACGCAAGACCGCAGACTTGCGCAAGTCTGACCCGCCAAGCCGGCGGCGAGCCTTCAGACCCCGCCAGAACGGAGGCTTGCCCCGCCATGCTTGCAAGTACGTCGCCCATTTCGAGGTTGTACAACTCCATCAATTTATGGGCTTGGCGCAGCGCGATTTCTGCCTCGTGCGGGTTGCTGGTTTTGGACTTCGCCATCTCCAGACACTTTTTGATCTTCTCCAGCGTGCGGTTGTTGTCCATGTCAGACCCCCGCCAAATCAAGTGGGATGGCTTCGTAACGGTCGGTATCGCCAACGCGCTTGTAAAAGCGGATATAGCTGCGGCTGCCCGCGACCTGGATCGCATCGCCGATGGCCTCCATCGCCTTTTTCCAGCGTGGGTCATCAATGTCATGGCGGCGCAGCGACAGGATTCGGGCGGTACGCAGCTCCCCGTTGCGGTCAGCCCGGAATGCGTCATTGATCAATACTTTGACGCCGGGGTGGGAGTTGGCCGTCCATTCATGCGCGCACTCATCAAGCAGCGCCTTGGCTGACTGAAGGTGTTCGTTGAATTCGATCTGATCCTGGTTGGCGCGCATCAGCTTGTAGCGCCCGTCGAAGCTGATCAGGGTCAGATTGCCCTTCGTGCCACGCGACACAACGCCGTACTGCTCTTTGCTGATCTGCAGCAGCGCGTCAATTTCACCGAAAACATGCGCTTTGAACTTGAGCAACATCGCGCTGATGGCCATGGCCTGGTCAACGGCTTCGATCACCACCTTGTCGCGCAGTAGATCCGTAGGCTTGATCGATGCTTCGGGCACCATGCGGCCGAGGGCGTCGACGCGGTAGCCCGGCGGTATTTGCAGAGCATCATTACTGGTCATTGGTTTTACCCTCAAGAAGTTGGCGCAGCTGTTGCGCAGCCACCCGGCAAGTTTCATCAGCGCCCAAGCCGCCGACCTGTACGACCACGCGCTCAACGCCGCCTGATTTGTCGGCCACGGTCACCAGCCAATCACTGATCCGGTTGTAGCCAATCTCCAGCCACAGGAATGGCATCACGGCGTGCGCCTGGTCGAAGGCGTCCAGCAGCTCGGCCTGACGCACAACGCGTTCGCCGGTACGAATGTCCAGAGCGATCAATGCGCGGCGAAGATGCCGGCCGGCATCGTAAAACCGGCTTTCAGCTATGGCGGCGCTGGCCGCCGACAGATGCTCGGCCGGCGCGGATGGGCGGTGCACATGCTCAAGCACTGTTGAAACATGCTTCATTGCATCTGCCCAGGACATGGTCGGCAATTCTGTCCATACAGCGTCTTGCAAGGCCTCAATCGAGGCGTTCAGTGACTGGCTCATTTGTCCTGCTCCTTGACCAAGGTGAACCAGACAACGCCGACGCCCCGAATCGATGCGGTGTTGCGGGCAAGACGCCCTTCGGCGTTGCAGCGCATGCCGCGAAGCTCATGTCCAAAGCGCCGTGCCAGAAGTTCAAGGCTATCGGGGTCAACAAAAATCTTGTTGTCCGCAAGAACCAGCGCCTTGATCACAATTCCGGCCTCACGCATGTCGCGGGTCAGATCATTGAAGGTGGCCAGCTTTTTCGGGAATTCCTCGGTGAGGATGCTCAGGGGCTGAGCCGGGGCCGAAGGTACGAGATGTAGGGCGGCCATCTCACACCCCCTTCACTACGTCAGCGGTAACGATTGGCACACCCAGTTGGGCGGCCAGATTCATCGCCGCGATCATCAAGTTGCCGATGGCCAGCGGGTACAGCAGCGACACCGTTTCATCACGGCCGCCGCTACGCTTTGGCTGAGACAGGCGCGCCGCGATTGCCTGAATGCCGCTTTCGTCGATGACTTCGGCGAGCGGTTTGCCGGCCCGGTCAAAGCGGAATTTCAGAAACTCTTCCAGCCGGGAGGTTTCAATCGGCGTAAGCGTGACCCGCTCGCAGCGCTGAACAACCTCGCGCACATCGGCGTTTCGTTCGCTCAACTTCACGCCCAGCTCCGGCTGGCCGATCATGATGATGCTGACCAGTTTGGTGAACCCGACTTCCAGCTCAAGGATGCGCTTGAGGTGCTTGAGCGTGGGAATCGGCAGGCTGTGGGCCTCTTCGATGACCAGGCAGTGGCGGTAGCCGGCGGCGTGGGATTCCTTCAACGCTTTGTGCAATTGAGCGAATCGCGCCTCAGGGCTGCTCTTAGGTTTGGCCAGCGGTGCAACGGCGGCCATCATCGATTCGGCAATGTGCGTGCTTTTCAGGGATTTGCCTTTGGTGTCGTTATCCTCAGACGCCAGCACGTAGGGTTCAATGATGATCACCGGGTCGTTGTTTTCGGCGATGCGGTTCACCAGGTCGCGCCGAAGCGTGCTTTTCCCCGCGCCCGATTCCCCCTCGACCGCGAGGAAGCCGCCGTGGCGAGCGGTTTGGTACATCACCTCCCGCACATAGCGAATATCCGGGCTGACCCACATGTCCTGAGCGCACTGCAACTCGTCGAACGGGTCGCGGAACAGGCTGAATGCTTTGCGGGTATTTGGCTGAATGGTCTGTTTTGGCAGTAACATAGGTTCGTCCTCCCCGGACGGCTCTTTCTTAAGGGCCGGATCTGCCGTGTTGGCGCACGGCAGATCCACTTCTTCAAATGCGTTGGCGATATCAGCGTCATTCGCGCCGGATTCGGTCAGGAACACACGAATGCGCCCCTGTAATTCGTCACTGTCCAGACTGCGCGGCCATTGGCCGTGGTTCAGCAGCTGGGCGACGGTGGCGCCGCTGAGGCCCAGCGATTCGGCCAAGGCCGATTGAGGGCGGCCCACCCCCTGCAAAACATGCTTCAGTTTCAACATCACTCACCTCCAACCGCTGCCAGCACCAGGCTGAACGGTTTGCGCATGACCTCGACAGGTCGTTTCAGCTCAGCCTCTACGGCGTCGAGCTGCTCTTCGGGAACTCCTTCCGGGTAACGCTGCTGTAGCCAACCAAACGTTTCCGCCGTCCAGAGGTTGCCCAGGCGCGGGCGCAGAAGCTTGGCGGCTTCGACGTGGCTGAGTGGGACAAGCTCGACAGTTGGGGCGTTGACGTTGAGGCTGGTGCCGCGCCGTGGCATGTAGGCCGGCAGCACTGTGTCGTTAACGTGTTTGTGCGGATCGATCAGGCCGCCGAACGGAACGGCCTTGGCTTTGCGGGCCGCTTCGGCGTCCGCCTGATTGGTGGTGCCGGTAGCGATTTGCTCCAGCACTTTGCGAGACAACTGGGCCGGCGTCTCGGCGTGGCGCTTGTACGTTTCGCCGATGGTCGCGGAGGTTTCAGCAAAGCCGAACTCATCCAGCCCGATCCGCTCGACGACGTGATAGTTCTCGCGGCCATCGGCCCCGATCAACACGGCGATTGCCGTGTCTTTGTCGCGCCAGCAGTTGCGGGTGATCAGCAGTTTTTCGCCTACCATCACCTCTGGCACAGAGCTGACATCGAACTGAACGCCACGGAACGAAACACGCAGCAGGTTGCTGACTTTGCGGTATTCCGGCGTGCTGACGGCCAGCTCTCGACAAATCTCAACGCTTGGCGCAAGGCGCAGTTGTTCCTGCCGGATCAACTGCCAGACGCCGTACCGGGTACGCCGGGTGCGGGTATGGACGGAAGTTGCGTTGAAGTACCGCATCCACTGGCCGGCCCACGCGTTGATCTGCTCCAGGCTTTCCGCCGCCTGAAACTTGAGCGCGCTTTCGAATTCCCGTTCGACGATGTTGTGAGCCTGTTCAACTTGGCCCTTCGCCCGAGCGTTGCCGACCTGGTTGATGATCAGGTCAATGGACATGGCGCGGCAGAGGTTACGGAAAATACCGCTGGTCATGGCCGCGCCGGGGTCGGTCATCAGAATCCATGGCACGCCGTGGAATGGGTCAGATTCGCCGCGCTTCTGCATTGCGTTGATCAGGACATTGCACAGGTTCTCTGCCGATTCGGCGCCGAGGACGTACTCGAGGTACAACGTGCCGCTGGTGTGATCTGTAATCACATAGCGCCACAGCCGCTGACGTTCGATCTTCTTCAGGTTGCCGGGCTTGCCGTCGTAGAACTCGGCCTTGTTCATCACCCGCGCCCCGTCATCTGCCAGGTAGAACTGAGTCGAGATCGACGCGTCCACCTGCCAAACGTGGTTTGGGTGCTTGCTGGCCAGCGACACCGCCGGGGCGTCGTGCAACAACTGCTCGGGGTGTAATTTGTAGGCACGTAGTGCCCGGCTGATCGCGCCGTTGGTCAACGGCCGGAACACGCCTGTTTGTTCATCCACGCGGCCGGCCACGATCATGTTGTTACTGCGTAGCCGTTCTACGGCCCGCTCGATGGTGGACAACTGCTTGTTGTTGGCGCGGATCGACTCCAGCAACACAGCCGATATCTTCCGGGCTTCCTCAATCGGCAGCGCGCTGCACCCGGCGTCATTGCGGCGCTTGCGGGGCTTTGCCACACGAATTTCCTTCAGCTTGCGCTGCAAGGTTTGAAGGGACACACCCAGCTCGGCCGCGCCCGCCTGGTAAACGGCGGTACGCTGGCCGTGCGGGGCGTTCTCGGCGCGTTGGGCGATTTGGGCCAACTGCTGGACTTGTACCGGATTCATGGCTTAAGCCTCGGGCGCCGTCATCCACACCGGGGCGCTGCCTTCGGCGTGTTCGGGGAGGTTGAATTCGCTGCGGACGGTGGCGAGGGTGACCTCTAATTGCCGGATCAGATCTGCCTGATATCCCCTGTGGTCTGCCCCGATTGCGGCGCCGTGTTCGGCCATTTGAGCGAATCCGTCACGCAATTCGCCGAGGATCTTGGCCTCGATCTCAAACTGGATGTCTACGACCTCGGCGCGCAAATCTTTGATGACATCGTCCGGCGTGGCGGTTTGGATGCGTTTGCGGTTTTTCTCCAGCTCCTGCTTGGCGCTATCCAGCTCTTTGGCTTTCTTCGCCATGACTTCGCCTTGGGCTTCGTAGTCGGCGTTGACGTCATCAAGCCGCTGAGTCAGTGCCTCTTTTTCTTTGGCGTGTTTGGCAATGACCTCTTCTGCAAGGTCTAGAAATGCTTCCTTATCTCCGGCCTTGGCTACCTCAATCAGCGCGGCTTGCTCGTCTGGCGGGAGGCGGCGGTATTGGCGCAGTTCGCGGTAACCGATGCCCATGCGTGACATCGAATCAAGCGCGGCTTCGCCGAGGGTACGAAGGTTGGCAATGTCTTCATCGACCTGCTGGCGCGAACGGCCAAGCAATGAGCAGAACTCGTCCCAAGTGCCCGCGAACTGCTGACCGTCAGCAGTTTTCTTCCCGCTCAAACCCCGATAAAGCTTGGTTTCCTTGACGTAGGCGAGTTTAGAAGTGCTGACCGTCAGCGAAAATTTTGCAAAGGATTCGGCCATCTGTGCTTGGCCGAGTAGCTGATTAACGAGGTCACGCTCATCGCTATGCGATGCCTGGAGGGAGGCCATTGCGTTCTGATTCGCGGTCAACATTTCGCCGTCCAGAACAGGCAGTTCCGGGCTGTCTACGGGTTGAGTTTTTGTACGTGCCATGCGGTTCTCCTTAGATCTGCGAGCCAGCGGCGACCCGCTGATTGATTTCATGTAGGCGCCCGGTCACACGCGCCATGTGTTCGGCGTGCGCCTGAGCGATTTGAAGCATTGCTACGGAGTGGGCAAATCGGCCGTTATCCAGCTTCACCGCGAGGCCTTCCTCGATCAGAACCTGCACCGCCCGCGTGACGTTGCTTGGGCTGTCGCCGGCTAGCTGCGCCAGTTCCGCGTTGCTTAACCCTGTAATCGTGTGGCCCTTCAATGCTTTGAGAACGCGCAGCACGCGGCCGGCGCTGGATGCGGTGCGAGTCATGGCCGCTCCTCCAGTTCAAGTTGTGGTGTTTGGGTTTGGCTGACATTGCCCCGGTGCCAGGCGAGGCCTTCCATCGCGGCTTGTATCGCGGCCAAGGTTTCATCGGCATCGCAGTTCTTCGCGTAGAAGGCCAACAGCTTGCCCGCCGCTGTGGTGAGTACTTCCTGCAGAGCCTGCGTGTCCTGCGCGGTGCAGTTCCGGCCTGTGGGGATAGCAATGGTCAATTGCCCGGCGCTGGCGGCGATCCAGCGGGTGACGTAATCACAGCCACAAGCGCGCTCGTAGGGCCGGATCAGGTTGGCCGGCATGCGGCCAGTTTGTAACCATTTGTAGACCGACCAGTGATCCGCAACGCCCATTTCATCGGCGATCCGATCCACGCTTTTGTTTTGAATGTCCTTGGCGAAGTCCTTGCACAGCTCCAGCGCATGGCGCAGGGACGTTGGCTGTATGTTTTTCCAGCGACGGCGGCTCATTGGAATGTTCCTACAAGGGCGTCTTCCAAACAAAAAGCCGGTTTGCACATATGCAAAAGGATTACAGCGGGTGCAAATTTTTGGGGTACATTCGCAAACGTGGACATGAGAAATGACCGACCGAATTGAAAGGCTAGAGGCACAAGTGAACGCGCTGGCGCAGGGCTGGTTACGCCTTGCCGCGATACTTGAGGTTGAGGGGTTGGTAACGCCTGGTCGGATTGACCGAGCGCTGCGACCCGTCCAGTGGCCGGGGCAACCGATTGAGGCCGAGGCAACAAGAACGCTTGCATGGCTGTGCGATCAGTTGGCCGAAGCGCGTGACGCCCGCCGGGCTTCCGCTGGAGGATGACCATCACGCGGCCATCGCTGGGGCTGGTTTGAGGCCGAGCTTTACGGCGATCTCATGTGCCTTGCCATAGTTGGCTTTGGCTTGACCATTGAGTACGCGGTAAACCTCGTTACGGGTGTAGCCGTTTTCGGTAGCCCATTCGGTGATGGTTTTGCCGCGTTGGCGAAAGTTTTCTTTCACCTGGTCGGCGGTTAGGGCTTTGGCATGGGTGGCCATGGTGGTGGCTCCTGTGATGCAAAGATGATTGCTGTTTGTTTGATTTATATTGGTGGGATATATACACCGTGTCAACTGATTTGGTGGAACATTTACACCTTCGCTTGCGCGAAGAAATTGACCGGTGCGGCCTTTCGCTGGCCGCAGCGTCCCGTGCTGCCGGCGAAACAAGCCCGCAGCGTTTGAAAGAAGTGGTTTCGGGCCGGCAAAAATGTCCGGCCGACCTTGTGGCGAAGTTGTTGGTTATCGGCGTGGACGCGCAGTACGTCTTGGTAGGCGAACGCTTGCAAGCCGCGAAGCCACAATTGGCGCCAGATGAGGAAATGCTGCTGGACGGATACCGCGCACTAGATGCGGCCAGTAAAAAACGAATGCTTGCTGGCATGATTTTGGGCGAGCCAGGCGGCGCCTTGGGGGCACAGGCGTCAACAACGACAACAGTAACTGGCTCAGGTAACCGTGTAGCGGGAAGGGATTTTCATACGAAGGAATGAGGTGGGGAGATGCAGATAGACGGACATAACAACAGGGTCGCAGGACGCGATTACTACGAAAAAGCAACGCTGAAGCTGACACCGGAACAGC
This sequence comes from Pseudomonas sp. FW305-3-2-15-E-TSA4, assembly GCF_058787295.1. Lineage (NCBI taxonomy): Bacteria > Pseudomonadati > Pseudomonadota > Gammaproteobacteria > Pseudomonadales > Pseudomonadaceae > Pseudomonas > Pseudomonas sp. FW305-3-2-15-E-TSA4. The sequence continues at coordinate 130,743 of NZ_JBYSZP010000010.1, forward strand.
TTGCGCAACTGTCGATTAAACCGTGTGTGAGCTGCGAAACGCGATTTGTCCCGGCGGGTACGAGTACCTGCAATCACTGCCGCCGCGAAGCTATAGCGCAAGAAAATCATAACAAGCTGTCCATCTTCACGTTCGCTGTAATGGTGATTTGGGGACTGCTCTTAACTCAAGCGAACAAAAATGGGGTGCATGTAACTCCTTCATATTTGTTCCAGCTTGGTCTGGCGTCGGCTGCTATCGTTGCTGCGACGGTAGTCTTCTGTTCGCTTATTAGGGCAATCTGGATTGACGCCGGTGATGACATAATCAAAGCGCTTGGCCAATCTTTAATCCGTCTATTCAAGTTGTAACGAAGCAAATTTCGGCTGTTTTTACGCCGCCAACATAAAAAATCAGACACGGCTTATCCATCGAGCGGTATAGCTAGGGGCGTTTAGAATGAAGCAAAACAATAATGACAAAAGCCGAGAACGCGGCGGAAATGACAAACACCGGGTGACTAATGACCAAAGTAACAAAGGGGGCGATATTCATCGCAAGCCTGGTTTTCCGAACGTAGTGGACACCGTCGCCCCGCCCTCGAAAGATCCAGGTAGCGGAGGCGGAAAAGGTGGACGAAGCTGAACTTCAAAGACGCTGGGAAGGACTGCTTTTCGCGGTACGTAGATCCTCACGCTACCATCAGCGCAGGCGCGGATTTTTTGATCGACTTGACCGTACCTCCAATGTCGCATCGATGGTATTTGGATCGGCAGCGTTCGTTGGGGTGCTACAAGGTGATGATTTGAAAAAACTCGCACTTTGGGCGTCTGCCGGGCTTGCTGTCCTCGCCGCTGTAAATCTGGTTATGGGGAGCGCTGTGCGCGCCCGTGACCACAGCGATTTCATGCGTAAATATAATGAGCTTGAACAGAGAATGCTTCAGCCCGCGTCTGAAGAACTTTTGCTTTCCATTACAGCTGACAGACTGAGCATTGAAGCGAATGAGCCTCCTGTATTGCGCGTCCTTGATTGCATCTGCCACAACGACCAACTGCGAGCCGAGGGTGGCGATGCAGGGGAATACGTGACCATCGGGCCTCTACAGCGTCTATTTTCTCCGTTTTTTGACTTCTGCGATGGATCGCTTAAAAAAGTAAAAGATGAGGTCAATACCTGAGCTGAGTTCTCTTTAAACTCGATTAAAAGCCCTCCTGTACCACGCCGCCCATGATGGCGGCGTGTGTATTTCTGGCGCCCGAAAACAGCGGCGCCGCTACAGGAGGCGTCCATGCGACCCGAAAATCCTCGCGGAATCCGCAACTTCAATCCTGGCAACATTCGCCACGCCAAAGGCGTGCGTTGGCAAGGCATGGCCGCCTCTCAAGGCGAAAGCGAATTCGTCCAGTTCACCGCCCCGCGTTGGGGTATTCGTGCAATTGCCCGTGTGCTGATTACTTATCAGGACAAACGCCTCGCCAAAGATGGCAGCCGGATAGATTCCGTGCGCGAGATCATTGAACGCTGGGCACCGCCCACCGAAAACAACACCGAAGCTTACGTCTTGACCGTGGCCCGCGCCGTAGGGTTTGACCCGGACTTCGAAGGCGTTGACGTCTACGACTTTGACGTCATGCGCACCCTGGTCAAGTCCATCATTCGGCATGAAAACGGCCCCGGCCCATTGCCAGGCGGCCAATGGTACGGCGACTCGATTATCGCGGATGGGCTGACGCTGGCGGGCATCGAACGCGGCGCCACTCACGGCCGAACCGCAGGGCTAGCATCATGAGGCTCATTTGCGGTTGGCGCCGCTGCTACAAGCTCTACAGCGTCCAGCTCGGGTTGCTGATTGCCTTCTTTGGCCTCGCGCAACTGGAGCTGTTGCCGATGTGGCAGGCACAGCTTTCGCCCAAGGCATATGCGGCACTGAACAGCGGCTTGGCGCTGGTGCTGTTCATTGCCCGCCTGATCAAGCAAGGCCCGGATCAGGAGGCGCTCAAATGAGGCTAAACCTGTTTGGGCGCGCCTTGGGCGCGCTACTTGCCGGCTTGTTTTGTAGCCATACCTGGGCCGCCACTTATCACTCCCTCGGAACTTGGGGCGGCCCGCAAATCATCCCTTTTAGCCGCCGTGGTAAGACCGGCATCGCCGCCGCGAAACGCCGCGCCCGGAAGTCTCGCAACCGCCGGAGACAGCACCATGGGCGCGCTTGATCAGATTGTCTGGCCGCGCTCGGCCCGGATTATCGCCATTGTCTTCGCCTGCCTGTTGAGCGCACTCGCGGGCGGCGGCGCCACAGCTGGCTTTGCCTTCAGCTACGCAAAAGCGCTGGGGGAAACAGATCTGGCGAACCTCAAAACCGAACAAGCGCAACAGGCCACAAAAGCGGCGAATGAAAGCCGACTGTTGCTGCTTCAGCAGGTCGCACGCGTCAACGAGGCCGAAGCGCTTATGTACGCAACTATCGACCAACTCGCTGAAGAAAAACGCCAACTGCAGGAGCGGATTCCCCATGTCACGACCCAATACATTCCGGCGCCTGGCGCTGCGGCTAAGCCCGTTCCTCATTGCGTATTCACTGCTGGCTGGTTGCGCGACTACAACGCCGCCCTCGGCGTGCCCGCCCCAAGATCCGGCGCCGCTGACCCCGCGTCTGAAAAAACGGCCCGGCCCGCCCCCGGCACTGACGCCGAACTACTGGAAAGCGGCGTCACTCCGGCAGACATCCTTGCCCACGCACAGGACTACGGCGAGTGGGCGCGTACCAATCTCGCCCAGCTCAATGAGCTGCTCGATTTACGAGAAAAGGACTGACGCCATATGGCTGTAGGCGACGTTTCGGAAGACGACAGCGAAGAGGCAGTAAGGCGCGTACGGCAAGGCGAGATGTTTATCCGCTCAGGCGTTTCGGCCTACCGCTGTGAAACCTGCGGCGATGCGATCCCCGAGGATCGGCGCCAGAACGAACCGGGCACGGAACACTGCGCCGATTGTATCGACGCACTGAAACACTCAACACGGCGGGGCTTTCGATGAACATGAATGAAATGAACTTCGGTTTCCAGACCGTGCAGTGGCTGATCCTGACGGTACTCGGCATTTACACCTGGCTCACCAAACGCCAAGCGGCGAGCGCTCAAGAACTGCTGGAGCTGCGCACCCGGATCGTTGCGCTTGAAGAGCACGTGCGGCACCTCCCTGACCAAACCGCCGTGACTGATTTGCTGGGCGATATGAAGGCGGTACGCGCCGAACTGTCGGGGGTCAAGGATGCGCTTGGCCCTTTAGCCCGTTCGCTGGATCGGATCAATGACTACCTGCTGCGAGAAAAGACATGACCCCATATTCCGACTTTCTGCGCCAAGACATGCGGCTGGTGATCCTGCGATTGTTGGTGGAAATGCCCGGCTACCGGGCCAACAGCTCGGTGCTGAACACGGCCCTCGATAACTTCGGCCATACCGCGAGCCGAGACCAGGTGAAAACCGAACTGCAATGGCTGGCTGAGCAAGGCGCCCTCAGCATTTCCGACGTCGGCCCGGTGCTGGTGGCAACCCTTACCGAGCGCGGGCAGGACATTGCCGCAGGCCGCGCCCGCGTTCCAGGCATCAAACGGCCGGGGGCCTGATCATGGCGGGCAAATCCTCGATCAACCGCCTGCCGCCGATGGTCAAGGCGTACATCCAGAAGTTATTGCGTGATGACCGCATGACGCTGGACGACATGCTAGCCGATATCCGCGCACGGTTCCCCAATGAGAAAGCGCCGAGCCGCAGCGCCTTGGGCCGCTTCAAGGTGGGCTTCGATGAACTGACCGAAAAGGCCCGTCAGCAGCGTGAGATGGCCGAGGCATTTGTGGGCGCGTTCGGCGAGGACTCTTCGGACAAGACCGGCGCGCTGTTGGTCGAAGCCATCTCGACGCTGACCTATCAGGCGGCCATGGGCGCGCATGAAAAAGATGAGGTCACCATTGCCGAAGTGTCGGCGCTCGCCCGCGCCGCCAAGGCCACCATGGAGGCGCGAACAATGAGCGTGAAGGAGCGCCAAACCATCGAGCGCGCCGCACGCGAACGCCTGCTCCGTGAGCAAGAGGCCGAACTGGATAGCGCCGTGAAGTCCAAGGGCATGACCGAAGACCAGGCCATGTTCTGGCGCCAGAAATTCCTGGGCGTGAAGCAATGAAACCCTCAGCCAGCACACTGCGCGTTGTCGAATGGGACGAGCTTCCGCCAAGCGTTCAACAGATCCCTGAAGGCTACAATCCGGTTGCCGAAGGGATTCTGATGGCGCACCAGGTGGACTGGCTGCGCATACAAGCACAGATCAAACTTTGCGAAAAAGGCCGCCGTACGGGCATCACCTTTGCTGAGGCATTGGACTCCGTGATTACCGCAGCTTCGCAAAAGTCTGCGGGCGGCATGGACTGTTTCTACATAGGCGACACCAAGGAAAAAGGCCTGGAGTTCATCGGCTACTGCGCCAAGTTCAGCCGCGTGATGGCCGAGGCTCAGGCGTCCGGCGTCAGTGAGATTGAAGAGTTCCTGTTCGATGACCAGGACGAAACCGGCAACACCCGCCAAATCAACGCGTACCGCATCCGCTACGCCTCCGGCTTCAAGATCGTTGCGCTGTCCAGTAACCCGGCCGGTGTGCGCGGTTTGCAGGGCAAGGTGATCATCGACGAGGCCGCGTTTCACCGGGACGTTTCCGCCGTTCTTGACGCCGCCACGGCGCTCCTGATCTGGGGCGGCCGCATCGTCATCATCAGTACCCACAATGGCAAGGGCAATGCGTTCAACCAGATGGTCAACGACATCCGGGACAAACGCTACGGCGACAGCGCCGAAGTCTACCGGGCTACCTTTGACGACGCCGTGGCCAATGGCTTGTTTGAGCGGGTCTGTTTCATGGCCGGCAAAAAAGCTACCGCTGAGGACAAAGAGGCCTGGTACAAGAAGATCCGCAACGCCTACGGCCCGCGCAAAGCTCAAATGCGCGAAGAACTGGACGCCATTCCCCGCGACGGCAACGGCGTATGCATCCCCGGCGTGTGGATCGACGAGGCCATGCGCCCCGGCCGAATCGTTCTGCGCCTGGCGCTGCCAGACGACTTTACCCAGCAGCCCGTTCACCGCCGCGATGCCTATGTTGAGGACTGGATAGAGCGGAATCTGGCGCCGCAGGTGGGCCAACTCGCGCCAGATCTGCGCCATTACCTGGGCATGGATTACGCCCGCCACCGTGACTTCTCTATCGCCTGCCCGATGTCGGTCGACGAGTCGCGCCACCGGGACGTGCCCTTTGTCATTGAGATGCACCGCGTGCCCGCCCGCCAGCAGAAGCTGGTGCTGTTCTACACCTTGCGCCGTCTGCCTCGTTTCAGCGGCGCGGCGCTCGACGCTTCGGGCAACGGCGAAACACTCGCCGAGGAGACCGCCGACGAATTCGGCCAGAACCTCATCAAGCAGGTGAAAATCAGCCGGGCCTGGTATGGCGCATGGATGCCGAAATTTGTCGGGCTGTTTGAAGACAGCACCATCACCTTGCCCCAGGACGACAACCTGCACCAGGACGTGCGCGCCATCGAGACGGTGGATGGCATCCCGATGATTGTTAAGGCCCGTTCACAAGACCTCAAAGACCCGGATCTCTACCGCCACGGCGACTTCGCGGGGGCCGGCGCGCTGGCCAACTTCGCCACGCTGGAAGTCACCTCCGGCCCGGTGTCGGTCAAATCACGCCGCCCCCGTCAGGGCAGGCGCATTACTCAGGGGTTCGCATGAACAAGAAAGGTTTGTGGGTCAGCCCCACCGAATTCGTAAGCTTTGCCGACGCGAAGCGCAGCTCTACGCTCGATCAACATATCGCCACCCGTGGGCGCTCCAGCGCAAGCGGTTCCAGCGGCGTCAATCTGCCCAACCCTGACCCGATCCTCAAAGCACAGGGCAAAGACATTACGGTCTACCGTGATCTCCGCAGCTCGGCACTGGTCGGCGGCAACGTCCGACGCCGCAAGGCCTCCGTACTGTCACTGGAACGCGGCCTCAAGCGTGCCGATGCGCCGACCAAAGTGGAGCGCTTTATTCGCGATTGGCTCACCGACCTCGACCTTGACCGCATCATTCGCGAGCTGCTCGATGCGCCGCTGTTCGGTTATCAACCGGTTGAACTGATGTGGAAACCGGTGGGCATGAATCTGGTACCGGAAGACCTGCTCGGCAAACCGGCCGAATGGTTCTTTTATGACAAGGACAATGAACTGCGCTTTCGCTCCAAGGAAGCGGGCCAAGACGGCGAGCTTTGCGACCCGCAGCGTTTCATTGTTGCCCGGCAGGACGCTACCTACGCCAACCCTTATGGTTTCCCAGATCTGAGCATGTGCTTTTGGCCGGCGACCTTCATGAAAGGCGGCCTGAAGTTTTGGGTTCAATTCACCGAGAAATACGGCAGCCCTTGGGTCATCGGAAAACACCCACGCGGCGCCGCCGACAGCGAAACTGATTTGCTGCTCGATAGCCTTGAGGCCATGGTGCAAGACGCCGTGGCAGCGATCCCGGATGATTCCAGCGTGCAAATCATTGAAGCCGCCGGCAAAGCCGGCAGCGCCGAGGTCTATCGCGAACTGCTGGAATACTGCCGGAGCGAAATCAACGTCGCCATGCTCGGGCAAAACCAAACCACCGAAAAAGACAGCAACCGCGCCAGCGCTACGGCCGGCGCCGAAGTCACCAAAGACATTCGCGACGGCGATGCCGGCATCGTTGCCGCCTCACTGAATGCGTGCATTCGTTTGGTCGTCGACCTCAACTTCGGCTCCGACGTGGCGGCGCCGTTGTACGAGTTGTGGGAACAGGAAGAAATCGACAAGACGCTGGCTCAGCGCGACAAGGCGCTGACGGATTCCGGCGTGAAGTTCACCGATGCGTATTGGAAGCGCACCTACAACCTGCAGGACGGCGATCTCGTCTCGGCGGCGACCACCGTCGATTCGCCAGAGTTCGCCGAGTCGACCGTGCGGCCGCTGCTGGATCAGATTGCACTCGACCAGGCTATCGACAGTCTGCCCGCAGAAGCGCTGCAACAACAGGCCGAGCAGGCCGTTGCCCCATTCATCGAAGCCCTGCAACGCGCCCGCGATGACTCGGAGGCGCTCGGCCTGTTGGCCGAAACGTTCCCACAGATGGACGCGGAGACCCTCCAGCAACAGCTCACGAACCTGTTGTTCATCGCCGATACCTGGGGCCGGCTGAGCGCCAGCGCCGACCGGGAGGATTGACATGGCTGCCTCGGACAAGCGCCTCAGCCCGACCGACCTCAAAGCCATTTTTGGCCTTGAACCCGCGAAGGCAATTGCTTACCTCAAATTCAAGGGCTACGCGATTACCTGGAACTGGCAGGACATGCTCGACCAGGCGCACGACCAAGCCTTCACCGTCGCCAAGGCTATGCGCCTCGATCTGCTGTCCGACATTCGGGCGGCGCTGGAAACCGCGCTACAGGACGGCCAGACGCTCAAGCAGTTCATCACGAATATGCAGCCGACACTGGAATCTCAGGGCTGGTGGGGGCAACAGGTCATTGTCGATAGCGAAGGCGTTGGCGAGCTGGTGCAACTGGGCAGCCCGCGCCGGCTCAAGACGATCTACCAGACCAACCTGCAAAGCGCCTACATGGCCGGCCGCAAGGCGGAGATGGAACAAACTACCGAGACGCACCCGTACTGGATGTACGTGGCCATCCTCGACGGAAAGACCCGACCAAGTCACCGGGCGCTGCACGGCCAAGTGTTCCGCCATGATGACCCGATCTGGTCGGCGATCTTCCCGCCCAATGGGTTCAACTGCCGTTGCCGCGTGGTTGCATTGACCGAGTCGGCCGTCAAACGTCGAGGTCTTTCAGTGGTTTCGAGCGCCGGCCGGTCATTCACCGAAACCGTCGAAACCGGCACGGACAAGCGTACTGGCGAAATCAGAACGACCACGGTTACAGGTTTGCGAACCACCGATGCCGAAGGCCGGGCCATTACCTTCCGCACCGATCCGGGCTTCAACCACGCGCCAGGCACTGGGCTAGCCGAGGCGTTGAAACGCAAAGAAGCGGCCGCTTAGGAGGCGCACTATGTTCACCGTTGAACTGGATCACCGGCGCCTGCAGGACGCATTGCGCAAAGTCGAGTGGGCGGTCGGGGATCTCGCGCCATTGATGCGCAGTACCGCCGCTGAGCTGCTGAGTCAGACCGAAGAAAACTTTGAAAATGAAGGCCGACCTGACTGGGCCGATTTATCGGATGTCACCACCGAGCGCCGGGAAAAGAGCGGTAACTGGCCCGGTCAGATCCTGCAGGTCAGTTCGGCGGGTTTGGCTGCGTCTGTGACCAGCGCTGCAACCGACAGCTCCGCGCTGGTCGGCAGCAACAAACCCTACGCGGCAATGATGCACTTCGGCGGTGACAAATCAGAATTCCCGCATTTGTGGGGAGACATCCCGAGCCGGCCGTTCTTGCCGATGGACGCCGAGGGCGTCATTCAGCCTGAAGCCGAGGACGCAATCCTTGAGCTGGCTCTGCGTCATCTGCAAAAAGCCGCACGCCTGTAGCCCCCTTCAGAGGGGCTATCGAGCCGTTACTGCTATGGTGCACTGATTCCTGCAATAGAAAATCGCCATAAACGCTTTATAAAGCCTTCAGCTATCAAAAACGGCGTGGGCTTGACCCAGCTTCAATAGTCTCGTTCAAAAAAATCGTAGATATCACTTTCAAGCTGGCCATCGATCACCTTTGAGTCTTTCGTTTTGACCATGACTTGTTCGATGCTGTGAACCATCAATGACTCGGGCACAAACTCAATCCCTGGGACTGCAGGCGTACTTTCTAGGGAGTACCAACCGTTTTCGTCAGCAACTGGCGGAAGTGGCTCAGTCGAAATGACCTGAGAGAAGAACACAATGTTTTTGCCTCCCTCATGTTTGTCTTGAGCAGACGCAAAGATGACGCCTTCGATAGGTGGCTCGTGCTGGGTAGCGAGATACTCGGCAATTACTTGGGTTTGAAGATACTCATGCTCCTGATCGGGCACGACTGGGTGGCTGATGATGTTGTGAAAGCTTTTCAGAAACTGCCGCCGTTCTACTTTTCGACGGTAGTCGGGGTCAAAGTAACTCAGGATTTTTCGGTCGTAAGCAACTTCCAACGCGGTGAAGTCGAGCACCCGTATCTTTCTGGTAAGCCTGAATTGCCCACTGATGACTTTGCCCCCGACCGGAGGTCTGAGTTCAGCAATACACGTTCTACGTTCGAAGGCTCCATAGAACACCGGCACTCCGGCCGGACTCATACGACCTGCAGGCGCTAGTTCTTTTGGTGGCGCAGCTAATTGGCCGCTGGGGTTGGCCAAAATAACCGCACTGTGGTCTTTCGGCGGAGTGCAGTCGCGCGCGCGGTAGATCGGCTTACAGTCAGCAGGATCCAGCATCCGAACAACACCCGGACCGAAGCCAGCCACATGATAAGAGTCGATCCCCTCAAACAACCATTCCAAGAACTCTTTTGCTTTGTGATTAAAGAAGCGGCTTTTATGCATGAGTCCGTTTCGGAACTCGATCCAGCTTTCCTGCACCTCAAAGGGAAGATGTTTTTTTCTCGTATAGGCTTCCGCGTCAAAGAAACCCTCATCACCTGGTGACTGATTTACCAGTCTCTCCAAGACATACTCGATGATTGGGTCGTCGTCATCTTCGGCCCGAAGGATCTCACCAATGAAATAGCTCAGTGGGTCACCCTGTTGCTCGGTGTGGCTGATGCGATCCCTGTCCATGTCCCAAATATCTACTAGGTCACCGATCTCAACTGTATCCACCAGAATCTGGGCTATCCCACTGACTAATATGTCCAGCTCGATCGATGGATTTTCCTTTCCGCAGTTCAGGCACTCGGCTCTTGCCCCTGACTTCAATATCCTGTCCCTGAGAAAGTCATCATGTATGCACACGCCGCAGATCGGTTCGAGTATCTCGTCCATTTCAACTCCCAATAGCCCCATTGTGTTGATCAAAAGCGTAGCGGGATGATCTTACCCGCGAACTGTTGAACCAAGGCGCGATTTACCCCAATACACTCTTTAAACTCGATTAAAAGTCCTGGGCCGCCCATTGGCCCAGGCTGTGCGCATCACCTCCACGCAGCGCACAGCCATGAAACCACTGCACATCTTCAAGCCCGGCAGTCACACCGCCATGAACGGCGCCCGAATCGACTTTAGCGAGTCCGATTTGGCCGCCACTGTCAGCGCGTATGACCCGGCCTTGCACGAAGCCCCGATGGTCATCGGGCACCCGAAGCACGACGCCCCAGCGGCCGGTTGGGTCAAGTCGCTGACCGCTACAGCCAGTGGTCTGGTCGCCGAACCACAGCAGGTAGACCCCGCGTTTGCCGAGCTGGTGGACAAGGGGCGCTTCAAGAAAATTTCCGCCTCGTTCTATCACCCCGATGCCGCCAACAACCCGGTTCCGGGCGTGTACTACCTGCGCCACGTCGGCTTCCTCGGCGCCCAGCCGCCGGCCGTGAAAGGCCTGCGCCCGATTGAACTGGCCGATGGCGAAGAAGGCGTCGTCGAGTTCGGCGACTACGGCCACGAACTCAATTCAGACATGTGGCGCCGGTTCCGCGAGTGGCTCATCGGTAAGTTCGACAAAGAAACCGCCGACCAGGTGGCCCCGTCGTGGGCCATCGACAGTCTCTCCGAAATCGCCCGACAGCCTGAGCCGGGCAATCAACCCGCTTTCTCTGAACCGTCCCGATCCACCGAGGTAACCAGCATGTCCGACAAAGACCCCGCCGCCCTTGAGGCAGAGAACAAACGCCTGAAAGCCGACATCGCCAAGCGCGACAAGGCCGCCCGTACCGCCGCGCAAGAAGCCATCCACGGGGCCAACGTCGCGTTCGCCGAGAAACTGGTGGCCGCTGGCATGAAGCCGGTACACGCCCCGGCCGTGATTGCGGCGCTGGATTACGCCGATTCCAGCGAAACCCCGCTGGAGTTCGGCGAAGAGGACGCCCGTGAGCCGTTGGCTGACGGCTTGAAGGCGATCTTCGCTGACCTGGCCGGCGGCGTGAGCTTTGCCGAAATCGCCACCAAGCAGCGCGCCGGCAAGACCGTACCCGAAACCACCAACCCACTGCTGGCCGACGCCGAAGCCCGCAACAAACGATAGGAGGCCCCATGGCCACGTTTAACCAACCGAAAGATCCGGGTGACTTGTTGCTGGTTGAAGTCTGCCCCGGCTGGACGAAGGACAAGGTCACGCTGCTGGGCGGAGTGCATTACGCATTCGGCCAGGTGCTAGCGAAAGTTTCCGGCAAGTACCAGGTGGTCGACCTCGCCGGGACCGGCGCGGCCAAAAAATCGGCGGCGGTTTTGATTGAAGCCGTGGACGCAACTGCCGGCGACCAGCCGGGCGTGGTGGTCTCTCGCGGCGCCGTTCTCGATCTTGCCGAACTGACTTGGCCGGAAGGGATTACGGAAGCGCAGAAGGCCACCGCCCTCGACGAACTCACCGCCCTGGGCATCGTCGCCCGTGCGGCCCTCTGATCTGGAGTACTCCATGAATCTGCAAGACATGTTCAGCGTTGCCAACCTCACCGCCGCCGTGAACAAGCTCCCCGCAATTCCCGGCAAAGTCGGCGCGATGGGGCTGTTCGACGAAAAAGGCGTGACCAGCACCAGTGTGGTTATTGATGAGCGCGAAGGTCGCCTGGTACTTGTGCCAAACACCTCCCGCAATGACGATCCGGCGCCGATGAAGGGCAGCAAACGCAAACGCCGCACCTTCGAAACGCTGCACCTGCCGCTCAACCGGCCGATCCTTCCTAGCCAATTGCAAGGCGTTGCAGCCTTCGGCCAGGAAGACGCGACGGCGCCCGTGGCAACCGTGATCAACGACAACCTGCAGGAGTTGAAAAACAGCATCGAGGCTACCCGTGAATTCCAGCGGGTGGGCGCGCTTCGCGGCAAGTTGCTGGACGCGGACGGCGAAGTCATCAGCGACCTTTTCAAAGAATTCGAAGTCAGCCAGAAAAAAATCACCGTGGCGCTGAGCAATGCCGGCACCAACGTGCGCAAGGCCTGCCTCGACGCCAAGCGCTTTGCTGAATCCAAACTCGGCGGCGTGATGGTCACGGGCTTCCGCGCCCTATGCGGGCCGGATTGGTTCGACGCGATGATCGACCATGAAAAGGTCAAAGCCGCATTTGCCAACTACCAAGAGGCGCAGGATCGCCTCGGCGGCGACGTACGCTCGGGCTTCACCTTCGGCGGCATCGAATTCATCGAATACGACGTCACCGTCAGCGGCCAGCGATTCATCCCGGCCGACATCGCCCAGGTGTTCCCGGTGGCCCGTGGCGTGTTCCGCATGTTCAACGCCCCGGCGAACTACAACGAAACCGTCAACACCATCGGCCAGCCGTTCTACAGCAAGGCCGAGGAGCGCAAATTGGGCAAAGGCTGGGATGTGGAAGCCCAGGCGAACCCGTTGGCCATGTGCCTGTTTCCTGAGGCCTTGGTAGAGCTGAAGGCGGGTTAATCAATGCGCTACTGCACCCGCGCCGATATCGGCAACGCCATCCCGGAGATGACGCTGATTCAGCTCTCCAACGATGACCCGGCCGCGATGTCGCCAAACGAGAACGTGATCGAGGACGGCGTGCGGCAGGCGGAAGAGCTGGTGGATGGCTACCTTCGGGGCCGTTACAACCTGCCGCTCGATCCGGTGCCGACCGTGCTGCGGGATGCGGTGGTGTATCTGGCGCGGCATTGGCTCTATCAGCGCCGCCCCGAGGGCGCGTTGCCGGATGCGGTTAAGGACAGCCGCAAGGACACCATCAAGCTGTTGGAAAGCATACGCGATGGCGTGGTGACGCTGGGCATGCCCACCGGCCACGCCGCCCCGGAGCCGGGCGAAATCCGCGTCCGGGTGCGCAAGCAGCGGTTCGATGCGGACACCTGGGAGCGCTACTGATGAGCGAGGCGCCGACCAAAACCCAAACCGAGCAGTTGATGGAGGCGATGCTGGAGCGTCTGCGGGGCGCCTTCAGCGAAGAGCTGATGGTCGAGCTGTTTCCCGAAAGTCCGCTCCAGTACCGACTTAACCATCCGCGAGGGGCGATTTTGCTGGCTTACGGCAGATCAACCTTTGCCGGTTCAGAAAGTACGGATGCCGTGTTTCAGGCCCGAAGCATGACGCTCCGGCTGACGTTGGTGTTCCGCCAACTCAACGGCAAGGACGGCGTTGTTTCGTATCTCGACCGCATCCGAACCTGCCTCACCGGATGGCGCGCCCCGCACTGCGACCAAGCGTGCCGCCCGGTTTTCGAACACTTCATCGGCCACATGAACGGCGTTTGGCAGTACGCCCAAGACTTCGCCACGCGCGCCACCCAGCTGCAGTTGATGGCCCCGGAAACCGGGCCGCTTTTGACCGAATCCCGATTTGAGGAAATGCAATGAACCTGACCCGTTACCTCTACAAAGGCCCTCAGAGCGCCGCCTCTCTGCGGGTTGGCGAACAGCGAGAGTTGCTGGAAGTGCAATTGTCGCCGGGCAAACCCGTCAAGTTGCCGGCCGACCACGAATACACCCAGGTGCTGCTGGAACTTCAGCATCTGGAACCGCTTGCGCCTGAAGCCAAAGCCGCCGCCAAGGTTTCGCCCGCGCCTCAGAAAGTCGAGAAGGAGTAACGCCCGATGGCCGCTAACTATCTACACGGTATCGAGACGCTGGAAGTCGAGCGCGGCCCGCGCCCGATCAAGGTGGTCAAATCCGCCGTCATCGCCTTGGTCGGCACCGCGCCCACCGGGGCAGTCAATCAACTGATCCAGTCTCTGAACGAAATCGACGGCGCTCAGTTCGGCCCGCACCTCGCCGGCTTCAGCATCCCGGAAGCGCTCGAAGGCATTTACGACTTCGGCGCCGGGACGGTGCTGGTCGTGAACGTCCTCGATCCCGCAATCCACCGCACCAGCGTTGCCGGACAGGAGCGCTCATTCAACGACAACGACCTCCTGCAGCTGGAGCACGGCGCGCTCCAGACGTTGACCCTCAAATCTCCCGAGGGCACCAACACCTACGTCAACGGCACCGATTACTCGGTCGATATGCTGACCGGCCGGGCGAAGCGCTTGCCCACCGGCACCATCCCCGTCAACGGCCCGGTCAAAGCCGATTACGCCTACGCCGATCCGAGCAAAGTCACGCCGGCCGACATCATCGGCGGCGTCACCGTCGCCGGCAAACGAACAGGCCTGAAGGCCTTCCAGGACAGTTACAACTTGCTGGGATACTTCGGGAAGATTTTTATCGCGCCCGGCTACAGCACCCTGAACTCGGTAAGCGTTGAATTGATCGCGGCCGCGACCCAAGTCGGCGGGGTGGCCTACATCGACGCTCCAATCGGAACCACAGTTCAGCAGGTCATCGCGGGGCGCGGGCCGGCCGGCGATATCAACTTCAACACCAGCAGCGACCGGGTGCGTTTGTGCTACCCACACGTAAAGGTCTATGACGCGCCGACTGATGGCGTCCGCCTGCAACCATTGTCGATTCGCGCCGCCGGCTTGCGCGCCAAGATCGATAACGACAAGGGCTATTGGTGGAGCAGCTCCAACCAGGAGCTGACCGGCGTCATTGGTTTGGAGCGCTCGCTCAGCGCCCGGATCGATGACGCATCGAGCGACGTCAACCTGCTGAACGAAAACGGCATCACCACCGTATTCAACTCATTCGGCACCGGGCTGCGCCTGTGGGGCAACCGGACGGCAGCCTGGCCGACCGTGACCCACATGCGCAACTTCGAAAACGTGCGGCGTACCAAGGACGTTATCGACGAATCGATCCGCTACAGCTCGCTTCAATTCGTCGACCAGCCCGTGACTACTTCGCTGATTACCAGCATCACCGAAAGCGTCAATCTGCTGATCCGCAAGTTGATCGGCGACGAGGCACTGCTCGGCGGCGAGTGCTGGTACGACCCGGCTCGCAACCCGCAAACCGAGTTGGAACTGGGCCATGTGCTTTTCAGCTACAAGCTGGGCATTCCGCTGCCGTTTGAACGCGGCACATTTGAAACCGAAATCACCGGGGAATACCTGGTCAACCTGGGGGCACAGTAATGGCCGGCTTCAGCGCTCACCGCATTTCCAACGCCAACGTTTACCTCGACGGCGCCAGCTTTTTCGGGAAGCTGGAAGAAGTCGACCTCGGCTCCATCAAAACCGTGACCAGCGACTTTCAGGGGCTTGGGATGGTCGGCTTGATCGAGCTGCCGGACGGCATCGATAAGCTGGAGGGCAAGTTCGTCTGGAACAGCCTGTACTACGAAGCGGCCAGCAAACTGGTTACACCATTCAAAAGCGTTCAGTTGCAATGCCGCAACAACGTCCAAGTGTTCAACAGCGCCGGCCTCGTCGAGGAGTTGCCGCTGGTCACTACGATGACCATTACCGGCAAGGAGTACCAACTGGGGGGCCACAAGCCGCGAGATCCGACCAAGTATGAAACGCCGTTCTCGGCAACCTACGTGCGTCAGGTTCTGAACGGGCAGGAGATTGTCCTGCTGGATTGGTTGGCCAACATCTTCAAGGTTGGCGGGCAGGATCAATTGTTGAAATATAGGCAAAACATCGGGCAGGCTTAGCGCCGAGTGAAGGGCAGTCAGCATTACAGTTGACTGCCCTTTTTTTTAGCTGGCGAGTGCGTTAGGCACTGAACCGTAAAGTTTGAGAGTCTGCAAGGTAGCAACGTAACTGCTATTTTCGCCCCTGATGAAGTTCTCCTTCACAAGCCAAACAAGCACGCTTTCTAGCATTTCCTCATCGGGGCTTGGGTTGTACCAACCTTCTCGATATTCCCCTTGTGGGAGGTCAAAAGTCGCTGCATTAATCTCTGTCGATACTGGGCAGGTATTCACCAAAAGCTGCAAAACTCTGCCGACCAGACCATTAAACTGCTCTTTGTTGTCACTCATGCTGACCTGCTCCTTGGGAAAAAATACATCGTTGAAGGGAGATGGTAGGTCAACTTCCCTGAACGCGCAGTCTCTTTAAAGTCGATTAAAAGCCAGCGCTGCGGCCGGGTGCGATGCTCAGGGCTCTTTTAGAGCAACCTATTCTGGAGCAACGCACATGGCCGATTTTCTGAGTCTCCCCCTCAAATTTCCCTTCACCTCCGCAGCGGGCACGCATCTCGCGTCGTTGCCTATCAAACGCCTCAAGCGCAAAGACCTTACCGCTGCGCACAGCTACTCGCCCAAAGACGAAGGCGCACAGGAAGATTTTCTTTTCGCGAAGATGACCGGTTTGACTATCGAAGACCTGGGCGATCTGGACGTTTCCGATTCGAAAACACTGTCAGCGGTGTTTCGGGAAATGGTGGACGGCGGAGACATCGCTGCAGTCTTGGGACGCGGCGATGTTACTGATTCTGAGAATGCAGCCGTCGGAGATTCGCCGGCTGTCGATGGATGAGTATTGGATTTGGGTTGACGTGTGTCAGCAGGAAATCAACCGGCGGATCGAACTCGCCGATAGATTGAACGGCCAATGATTGCGGCCAGACCCGCCACCAACCCTGCCAACCAAGCGCCGCCCGCTGCGACAGGGGCGGCTACCGAAGCCAGCAATGGCAACCCGATGCAGAACACGACGACCGCAGCCCACAACGGCAGGTGAGCCAGGCAAAGCCAGGCGAGACCAATCACACCGGCGCCGATGGCCAGTGCATACAGAAAATTGGCGGTGCGTAGAGCGGCTTTTTCAAACATGCCCATAGCGTAGCAAACTTTATGGCTAACGAAGTACTGGTTGGACTAAAGATCGGCGCCGTCGTTTCCGGCAGCCTCAGCGCCGCTTTCGGCTCGGCTAAATCGACCGTACAGCAGCTCGGCCGCGCTACTGACGGCCTCACCGCAAAGCAAAAACTCATCGGCACCGAACTCTCCGCCGCCCTCGCAAGGGGCGGTACGGGCGTTGAGCGGCTACGCCGGCAATACGACCTGGTGGGTCGTTCAATCGACCAACTGAAGGTCAAGCAAGACCGCCTTACCGCGAGCATTGCGCGTGGCGAAACACTCAAAAACAAACGCGGCGAACTGCGCGGGCAGGCGTTGGAAGTGGCCGGTACAGGCGCGGCGCTTGGCGCCCCCATTGTGCAGTCGATGCGCACGGCTATCGAGTTCCAAGACCAGACCCGCGATATCGCCATCACTGGCGGCTTCGATGAGGCGCAGGAGAAAGGCCTCAGCGATGTCATGCGCGGGGCCGCGCTGAGGTGGAACCAGACTCAATCCGACGTGGCCAAGGGCACCGCCGTGTTAATTGCCGGCGGTATTTCAAACGTCAAGGAGCTGGAAGCCTATGCCCCCGTAATGGCCAAAACGGCGACTGCAACGCGGGCAAGTATGAACGATCTCGGGTCGGTGGCCATCGCGCTCAATGACAACCTCGGCATCGGCGCAGCCGGACTCGAGCGCTCCATGAACATGCTGGCGTTTGCCGGCAAAAGCGGCCAGTTCGAACTTGCGGACATGGCCAAATGGCTGCCCCAACTGACGCCACAGTTTGCCGCGCTGGGCATCACGGGCGAGCGCGCCGTCGCCGAAATCGGCGCCTCCCTGCAGATCGCCCGCCGTGGCGCGGGCACCAACGACGAGGCGGCCAACAACTTCAAGAACTTCCTTTCCAAACTCACCGCGCCCGAAACGATCAAGGCGTTTGAGAAGGCCGGCATCGATCTAAAAGGCAGCATGAAGAACCTGGTCAGCGAGGGGCTTTCTCCCGCCGAAGCCATGATCAAGATTCTGACCAAACATCTGGGCACCAAGGGCCCGGCCGCTGCCGCCGCCTATAGCAAAGCGCTGGACATCAAGGATCAGAAAGAACGCGAGACGGCACTCAGCCGGCTCGATGAGGCCTACAAGCTCGGCGAGCTGTTTGCCGACCAGCAGGTGTTGTCTTTCGTGCGCCCGGCGCTGGCAAATCAGAAGGATCTCGGCGGCATCAAGGACGGCAGCAAGGATGCGGCCGATAAAGGCGTGCTCGATCAAGACTGGGCAAAGCGTATGGGCAGCTCGAAAGAACAGCTCAAGGAACTGCGCAACAACCTGGCCGACATCGGCATTTCAGTTGGCAACGCGTTATTGCCGGCCATCGTGGACGTTAGCCGCGCTGTCGTTCCGCTGATGCGTTCGTTTTCTACTTGGGCGGGCGAAAACCCCGAGTTGATCAAGGGCGTCGTTGGACTTGTCGGCGGCTTGCTCGTTGGCAAGATGGCATTTATCGGCGTGGCCTATGGGGCCAACCTGGTGCTGTCGCCATTCGTGGCCATGAAAACCGCCATGACAGCGTTGTCGTCCAAGTGGACGCTTTTACAGGCCGCGTGGCACGGCGGAAAATTCGCCCCGCTGATCAACGGCCTCAGCAAAGGCGCACAAGGAATGCGCGCCGCAGGACGAGCCGCCAGTTGGTTAGGCCGTGCGGTGCTGAACGATCTGCGCTCGGGACTCGGCGCTGTCGCCCGTGGCGCCAGTTGGCTTGGCCGGGCGGCCCTGAACGATCTTCGCTCGGCGCTTAGCGCAGCCGGCCGTGGCGCTGCATGGTTGGCGCGTGGCAGCATGATGCTGGGCAAGGCATTAGGTGGCCAACTCCTTACCGGCTTACGCCTTGTCGGTCAGGCCGTGCTGTGGATCGGCCGAGCGCTGCTGATGAACCCAATCGGGCTGGCCATCACCGGCATCGCGGTCGCGGCCTTCCTGATCTACCGCTACTGGGGGCCGATCAAGACCTTTGTGAGCGGCTTGTGGGCCGAGATCAAAGAGGGTTTCAGCGGCGGAATATCCGGCATTGCACAAACGCTGCTCAATTTCTCCCCGGTGGGACTGTTCTACCGGGCGTTCGCCGCCGTGATGAATTACTTCGGTTTTGAGTTACCCGGCAAATTTTCCGAGTTCGGCGGGATGATCGTGACCGGCCTGGTCAATGGCATTACCAACATGGCCGGCGCGCTGAGGGAAAGCGTGTTGGGCATCGGCTCGTCCATTCAGGGCTGGTTCACGGAGAAACTTGGCATCCAGTCGCCTAGCCGGGTGTTCATCGGGTACGGCGCAAATATCAGCGAAGGCGCCGCCATTGGCATCAGCTCGCAGGCGGGCCTTGTTCGGGAAGCCGCGCTTGGCATGGCCGGACAGACCGGCGTTGACATGGCCCCGCCAAATCCAATGGATGTTTCCAGAGCCGGGATGATGGCGCCCGTTGGCGCCGGCCAATTGGGCGGCGGCCCCGGCGGTGCCGGCGGGCAAATGCATTTTACATTCTCCCCTCAGATCAACGTTCCGGCAGGCGCCGGCATGGATCAAATCAATCAGGGTTTGCAGGCCAGTTACGCCGAGTGGATGCGAATGATGGAGCGCTTTGTACGAGATAAGCGCCGCCTGAGTTACGGCGCTTCAGATGAGGTAACCGCTTAATGTTTGCCATCTTGGGGGACATCGAATTCACCGTTGCCGGCGGCATCACTGGCATGGAACAGAGCGGGTCTGCCGATTGGGCCGAACATGCCCGCATCCAAGGTAAGCCGCTGCTGGAATGGATTGGCGAAGGGCTGGA
Source organism: Pseudomonas sp. FW305-3-2-15-E-TSA4 (assembly GCF_058787295.1). NCBI lineage: Bacteria > Pseudomonadati > Pseudomonadota > Gammaproteobacteria > Pseudomonadales > Pseudomonadaceae > Pseudomonas > Pseudomonas sp. FW305-3-2-15-E-TSA4. The sequence goes on from NZ_JBYSZP010000010.1 coordinate 150,376, forward strand.
TGGATGCAACCTGACGATTGAGCTGCACCCGCTTCTGGGAGACCCCGAGGCGCGCCTGCAGGCTTTGCGCCTTGCCAAAAGCAAGCACGAACCCTTGGCCTTTGTCATGGGCAGCGGCGAATACCTTGGCCCCTACGTCATCTGCAACATGGGTAAGACGACGCGCCGCGCAACGGGCGTCGGCCAAGTACAGGCCGCCACGGTTCAGCTCAACCTCAAGGAATACACCGGCGCCTTCACCCGCAAGGTTGCCCGGCCTGGGCTACTCGATCCCGCCGTAACCGGCACCGCCGCAGCCGGCGCTGGAACACCGGGGCTGCTCTCGCGCTTGATGCCGTCGCCCAGTACGACGCAGATGGTGCTGGGCCACGCCAAAACCGCCGGCAACATTTTGAAGGCCGGGCAGAACCTCTACGAAACCGTCAAAAGCGGAAACCCCTCAATGATCCTTGGCCAAGTGCCCCAATTGCTCGGCGTCACGGCGCGAGCCATCGAGCCGCTGCAGGGACTGAAAGACATGGCCGGCTTGCTGAAAGACGGCGCCGATCTATCACGGCTCGGCGAAGATGTGCTGGGCGGAGTTATGGGCGCCAGATCGAGCCTCAACCCGGTCGACCTGGGTAACATCGTCGAGCGTTTCTCTGCCTCCAAAGATTCGCTCGATCAAGCATTCACGAAGATGAGCGGCGCCAGCGCCCGGCTTTCGGGCTTGGCGGCGCAAGTACTCACCCGGAGGGCATGATGTTCATTCCGCACACTACGACCGAGGGGCAGCGCTGGGATCAGTTGGCGTGGCATTACTACGGCGATGCGCACCGATACATTCCAATCATTGAGGCGAACCCTCACATTCCGATCACCGCTGAGTTACCCGCCGGTCTGACCTTGGCGATTCCGGTTCTTGAACCGATACCTTCTGCAGAGGATCTGCCGCCATGGATGCGATAAGTCCCTCTCAGGTGCCCGAGGCGCGTTTCGTCCTCAGTTACCAGCAGAGCAACATCACCCGCAATGTCAGCGTGCATCTGCTGTCGCTGACCTACACGGACTTCCTCACCGGCCAGGCTGACAGCCTTTCGGTCGAACTGGAGGACTCCGAGGGCAAATGGCGTGACGCCTGGTACCCCGGCCACGGCGATTCTCTGAGCCTGGCCATCGGCTGGGAGGGCCAGCCGCTGCGGACAGTCGGCCGATTTGAAATTGACCGGGTGGAACTCAATGGCCCGCCGTTCACGGTGACCATAGAAGGCCTGGCCACGGGCATCAAAGCCTCCCTGCGAACAACGGAACACCGGGCTTACGAGAACACAACGCTGGACGCCGTTGCCAAGCAAATCGCCGTACGCCAAGGGCTGGAGCTGGTGGGCAGCATCGAGCCGATCAAGCTCGACCGGCTGACCCAGCAAAACTCCGATCTGGAGTTTCTGCGCGATCTTGCCGGGGAATACGACTACGCCTTCAAGGTGACCGGTTCGCGCCTGGTCTTCCACGCAATCAGTGAACTCGCCAAGGCCGCGCCGGTTGCCAGCTTTGCCCTCGGAGATCTGAGCCGCATAAGTCTGCAGGATCAAATCAAAGACATCCCGCAGGCCGTAGAGGTCAAGCACAAAGACCCGAAGAAAAAGAAACTGGTCGCTTACAAAATGGAGAACGGGGAAACAGTTGCCGTGCCCAGCAGTGTGGGTAAAAGCACGACCAGCGGCGATACAAAAAAGAGCCGCAAACGCAGCGCGTCCGAGGATGAAGCCAAAGCGAAGGCCAAGGCTGAAATTGCCAAGGCGAACCGTGAGAGGACAACCGGAAGTTGGTCATCAATGGGCCGGCCCAACCTCTTCAGCGGGAGCGTCGTTACCTTGGTCGCGGCCGGCATGTTGGGCGGCAATTACCTCATTAACTCGTCGCAGCACCGAATGACCAGGAGCGGCGGCTATACCGTGGAACCGTCAACCTGCCGCGTTTCGGCGCCCTCAATCGGGCTGACGGCCGACAAGATCAAGCCGGATCTGGCGCTTTCGACTTACGGCATTCAAAACGAAACAGTGGCTTGACCATGGGGAACAGATAATGAGCGTCCAACTGGAGTACGGCGAAGTCAGCGCCGTTGATTACTTGAACTGCCAGATTCGCGTTCGGCTCGATGACCGCGACGGCGTTGAGAGCTACTGGTTGAACGTTCCGCAGCGTAACACCCAAGGCACGAAACGCCGTCCGTTGATGCCCGAGCTGGGTGAGCAAGTCGCGGTATTGCTGGATTCTGACGGCGTCGGCGGCGTCTACCTGGGCGGCGTCTACTCAACCGCAGAGCCGCCCCCAGTTACGGATGAAGATACTGACTATGTACGCTTTAGTGACGGGACAACGCTCACTTACGACCGCGCCGAGCATGTCATGGCGTTGGTGTGTGTCGGCCAAACCAAGCTCGTTTGCGATAAGAATCTGGACGTTCAGTGCGGCATGCCGGTGACCGTCAAGGCCCCGCTGGTGACTCTGGACAGTCCAGACGTTAAGGCAACCGGCAACTTCACGATTGCCGGAAATCTGGATGTAGGAGGCAATGTCAACGCCGTAGGATCTGTCATGGATGGCGGCGGCAATTCCAACCACCATACCCATTAAGCCGCTGTTTCGCCGCCCCGCACTTGACCCCCTTCATACTTCGCGCCGGCCCTTAGCGCGTGCCGAAGTTTCAAAGCCGGCCGCTCGACGTAGTAATAAGAAACGCCGCTTAGCAGGAACGACAAGAACAACACCGCCGCAACAATATGGCCGTCGTAAGCAACCGGCCAGAAACCCCGCAGAAAATACATCACCACGAAGTGATTCAAGAATACGCCGTAGCTGATGTTCCCAAGGAATTCATCAATTCGGTGAAATTTGAGCTTCGTCAGTAAGAACACGGCGGGCACGCCCAGCGCTATGCCGGCGGTAACCTCGGCGTTGAAAGGCCGACGCTCGATCAAGCCCGCCATAATCGCCACAAAAACCAACGCGGCCGCCAGGGCGGTGCCCGCAGCGATCGCTAAGCCCTTGGCCTGCGGTTTGTAAAGGTAGCTGCCGCACAGGAACATGAACAGGACGCCCGGCAGCAACCGGTAGCCGTACAGATCGGTGTTGATGAAGCCAAGGCACGCGGCCATGAAGACGGCGGCGGACAAGGCGAAGGCAACGCTCCGCGCCCTGTAGATGATCAGGAACGGGATCACCAGGTAAAAGCACATTTCAAGCCCGAGCGACCAAGCCGGCGGCAAGATCTCCACCCCAGCCGCGCCGAACATGTAGAACCCGAGGGGAACCATAGGCAGGCTTGAGGCGATAGTTTTAAAGGTCAACTCGGCCGCTTGAGGCGTTCCTGGCAGCAGAAAATAGATCACCACGCAGGAGGCGACGAAGTAGAAAAGGAACTGAGGGTAAAGCCGCAAGGCCCTGTCCAAGTAGAACAGGCCGACTTTTTCCGGCGCCTTGTAGTTGCGCTCGATCAGCGAGGTCATTACGAAGCCGCTGATGATCAGGAAGGAAATCACGGCAACCACGCCGGGATTTAACCCCATGAACGTTTTGCCCATATGAGAAACAGCGACCAGAACGGCCAAAAGCAGACGAAAAGCTCCCACTTACACCCCCAAACGTCCTTGTAGTTATGGCGCGTAAATTACGATGCTTTGCGCCAGGAGAACAGGCTTTTTCTACGCCCCGGTATTTTCCTCATCCTCTTTAAACTCGATTAAAAGCCGCCGCTAAGCCACTTGCGCATGATGGGCACATGACGACGCCCATTCCCTATACCAGCATCACCGCCGCGCACTGGCAGCCCGCTCTTGGTACTCCGGGAGAGGTTGTTGAGGGCCTGCGTGACATCGACCAGGCTATCCACATCGTTCTGGCCACGCCGAAAGGCAGCGACCCGCATCGGCCCGAATTTGGCAGTGATCTCCACCTCTACATCGACTGGCCGGAGAACCGGGTAACCCCGCACCTGGTGCGAGAGGCGGTCGACACGATCCGCCGCTGGGAAACCCGCGTGGCTGTTGTAAAGGTCGAGGTGATCATCAATGCCCCACAGATCACGCTGCGCGTGCAGTGGCGGGTAGCCGATGGCGTTCCACAGTTGACGGAGGTGCCCTTTGCGCGAGCTGCCTAAACCTATTTTTATCGATGTGGACCCCGCAGCCACCGAGGCCAAGTTGATTGCCCGCTACGAGGAAAAATCGGGGAAAACCCTATACCCCGCCCAAGTGGAGAGGCTGTTCATTGACCAAATTGCCTACGCCGTAACGCGCCAGGAGGCGGCCGTTCAAAACGCCGGCCAGCAGCTTCTGGTGCGATTCGCGAAAGGCCCGATTCTCGACTACCTCGGCGAACTTGTAGCCACCCCACGGTTGCTGGCTGTTCCGGCCCGGTGCGTGTTGCGCTTCAACATGCCGGCAGCGGTGCCGCAACCGCTTTTAATCCGTGCCGGCGCAAAGGTGAGCACTCAGGACGGCAAACTTGTGTTTCTGAGCGACCAGGACGTGGTCATACCCGCCGGACAGTCCAGCATCACGGCCACGGCGACTTGTTTGACGGCTGGGGCATTGGGCAACGGATGGGCCGCTGGGCAAATCAATAGCCTTGTTAATGGCCAAGCGGCCGGTATGACGGCGGTAAACACTACGACATCCGCCGATGGGGCGGAGGATGAACAGGACGACCGATACCGCGAGCGGATCATTCTTGCGCCGGAAGCGTTCAGCAATGCCGGCAGCCGGGGCGCTTACCGCTATCACGCCTTGGCGGTTCATCAATCAATTACTGATGTAGCCGTTCACGGCCCGGATGAAGGTCAGCCGGATGGCCATGTAGCGGTCTATCCGCTGACGAATACCGGTTTGCCCTCTGCTGAAATTCTTGAGCGCGTCCAAACTCGCCTGAGTGGCGAGAAAGTCCGCCCACTGTGCGACACCGTGCACGCTTACAGCCCGGTAGAGATGCCGTTTCAGATTAAGGCTCATCTTACTTTTTACGCAGAAGCGGATCGTGCCGCCGCGTTGGCGGCCGCCAATGCGGCGGCATATGCCTATGCGCAGGATCGCCGCGCCGGGCTAGGCCGGGACATCGTTCGGGAACAGCTGACCGCTCTCCTGCAGGTAAGCGGCGTCTACCGGGCGGAGCTGGAGCAACCCAGTGCGCTGGCAGTGCTCGAAACGAATCATTGGGCCAATTGCGGGGCAATCCAGCTGATTGACGCGGGGGTGGCCATTGGCTGATCAACAGTTGCCCCCCGCGCTGGCGAGCGATGAGCGCTTCGCAACCTTGTGTGAACTGCTCCAAGAGTCGCTGGACGAGATCGATCTCAACGCGATGCTTGTTTACCTGGTCGACCTGGTGCAACCGGCGACGTTGCCGCATCTCGCCGATCAGTTTTCGCTGATGGATGAGGTGGCTTGGCAATTGGCCGAATCGGTGGACGCAAAGCGCGACCTCATAAAAAACGCCGCCGAGCTGCACCGCTTCAAAGGCAACCCGTGGGCGATTCGGGAAGTATTTCGACTCTTGGGTTTTGGGGCTATCCGTATTGATGAAGGGGTTAGCCCCTCGGAAGGCAAGGCGCCTGTTTGGTCGCTCTATCGAGTCGCTCTCCTGGAGCGAGTTATCACCAACGAACAGGCGGCTATGTTGCGTCGTCTTCTTCTCGCCGTCGCGCCAACACGCTGCCGCCTGGTTGAGTTGGATTACCAGGCCGTGCCCCTTCGTTACAACGGGCTGGCGAACTACGACGGTCAGTACAACCACGGGAGCAGTAACTGATGGCAAACCTACCTGAACCGCCCGAATGGGCGGACGGCGTTTATCAGATCGAGACGCCAGACCCGGTCTTGGGTGGCCCCGACGGCATCGCCAACAAGGCGGCAAGGGCACTCGCTAGCCGCACTGTGTGGCTAAAGGCAAAATTTGAAGGGCTAATCGACGGCACAATTACCGCATTCAAAGCCACCAAACTTGCCGCTGCGAGAAAGTTGTCCGTCAGCGGGGCTGCGACTGGCAGCGCCATGTTTGATGGCAGCGCGGACGCGAATATCTCATTAACCCTCGCCGATAGCGGCGTTGCGGCGGGCACCTATGAGAAAGTTACCGTCAACCTTAAGGGGCTGGTGACGGGCGGCGGCGTTTTAGCCGCCTCCGATATTCCCGGTTTGGATTGGGGCAAAATCGTTTCCGGCAAGCCCACCACACTTGCCGGGTACGGCATTACTGATGCGCTCGGCATTAATGGCACAGCTGTCGCCACCAAGAAGCTGGAAACGCCCCGCACGATTTCGACATCAGGAGCGGCGAGCGGCAGCGCATCGTTCGACGGCAGCGCCAACGCAAACCTCGCCCTGACGTTGGCCGACAGCGGCATAGCGGCAGGCACGTACACCAAAATTGCAATCAACGCCAAAGGCTTGGCTACCAGCGGCGGTGGCCTTGCCGCCGCCGATATTCCGGGGCTGGACTGGAGCAAGATCACTTCGGGCAAGCCCAACTCGTTGGCCGGTTACGGGATCGTCGATAGCTACACGCAGAGCCAGACCAATTGGGTAGTCAGCAACGCCTTCGCGAACTTCTCCGCTCCAAACATCCAGGTGCCGGCATTCATCAACGGTTTCGCTGACAGGAACGTGTCGCGGTTCTGGAAGGCCAACGGGAATGTGTACGTGAATATTGACGCGTCACGTTGGGTCAGTAACGGCGCCGGGGCACTTGTCATGTTCACACTTCCGCCTGGCTTTCGGCCACTCATCAGGATGTGTGGAACGGGAGACTGGGCAACCTCCAGCCCATTTGCGCTTGGTTGGCTGTCATGGCGAGTGGAGGCAAGCGGCGAAGTTGTTTTGGACTACGCGACCGGATCAACAGCCGGCGCTGGCGGGTTCGAATGCCAACTGAGCTTCTGTGTACAAGCGGTTTAAGGGGGCAACATGATTTTTGTCATTGATCAAAATGGCCGGTTTCTCTACGCCGCAGACGCGCCAGGCGAAGCCGCTCACTGGACGGCGGCGCCATTGCCTCAGCCCTGCTGGAATCCGCGATTCAAGGGAACGCGGATCAGGGAAACCGGCGAATGGAAAGGCCAGTGGGAGCATGACGGCGAGCCGGTACCAACTGCCGCTGACTTGTGCGCACGGATCGATAACTACGCTGACCAAGCGCGGCAGACCGTAGCGGGTGACCCGCTCCGGGCGGTCGAATACGAGCGAGCTGCGGGCGAGGCTCAAGCCTTCAAAGATGCCGGATACCCTGAGGACGCAGTGCCGCGTACCGTTGCCGCCTGGGCGATTACGGGGCGGACACCTCAAGAAGCCGCCGATAGTATTTTGACCGAGGCGGCCCAATACGCGGAGGTGCTCTACCAGATCCGCGAGCGACGCCTTGAGGCGAAAGAACTGATCAAAGCAAAACTAGCGGCGGGCTCAATCGATGAGGCCAAGCAGATCGCCGATGAAGCCATCAAGGCTATCCAAGCGGCTGTTACCGGCGTTGGCAACGCGAAGGGTTGACGATGAGCGCCGTACGACTGTTGTTCAGCAGTTCGAATAGCCCTATGGGCGCGGTGATCCGTGCGGCCACCTGGTCGCGTTGGAGCCACGTCGCCTTGGTTGCCGGCGATGAGGTGATCGAAGCGGCGCCGTTCTACGGCGTCCGCCAGCTCACGCTCAATGACGCGATTGGTCGGACAAGAGAAACCGCCCTTGTTGAACTGCCTGCCCGCAACCCCCAAAGGATCATCGGCGCGGCGCGTAGCCAGCTCGGCAAACCCTACGACTGGACGGCCGTCCTCGGCCTGGGGCTGCGCCGTGACTGGCAAGAACGGGAAGCCTGGTTTTGTTCGGAGCTAATCGCCTGGTCGGCCGCCGAAGCGGGAGAACCGTGGTACCGCTGCGAGAGTCTGCGCCGGGTAACGCCGCAGCATTTATGGATGCTTCCGCCAGTGGGCGAGCTTTGTACGTGGTGAGATAAAAGAGGGCGACCGGTTCAGGTGTTCGAGCACCTGAACCTGTCGCCAGTAGGCAGATGTAGCCTGCGAACCAGCCTAGGCCCCCTTGCTCGCGCGAGCGGTCGGGAGCCTACCAGAAGTGCAAAAGGTTTGCAGATGATGCAAGAAGTCCGTTGTGGTCAATGCCGTAGATTGCTCGCGAAGATGCTGCCGCCGAGCGAAGTTCAGATTAAGTGCCCCCGCTGCGGGGCCATCAATCACCAGAAGGCCGTGAGCCTCATTTCTAAAGCGCCACCGAGCGCCGATGATAGAGGCTGTCATGGAAAAGCAACGCAAAGCCCCCGGCCGTAACGGGTTCAAGTACAAACCACAGTTTGGCGTCATCGTGGTTTGCCCAAGTGAATCAGAGCAACAGAGCGCCTTCCAGCAGCTCAAGTCACTCGGCTACAAAGTCCGGGTGGTGTGCGTATGAAGGTTGAGGTTTCGCACCGCTGCTCCGACTTCAACAGCTACCGGGCGGCTCGGGTCAAATCTCTATTCAACGTGCAATCGGGCTGCGACGTCGACGTCGCGGCGGATCTGCCGATTGAGGAGTTGTCGTGGAAGATTGGCGTCGTGGTCGGGCCGTCAGGCTCGGGAAAAACAACGCTGGGCAAGGCCATTGGCGCGCTCTACAGCCCGCGATGGCCGAAAAACCTGCCGATCATTGACGCAATTGACCCGATGGGGTCATTCGATGACGTGACCGGCGCGTTGTCGGCCGTTGGGCTGGGAACAGTGCCGGCGTGGCTCCGGCCGTTCGCGGTGCTTTCAAATGGAGAGCAGTTCCGGGCGAACTTGGCCCGGCTCGTTTGTGAAGCGCCGCGAATGGCCGTCGTCGACGAGTTCAGCTCGGTGGTAGACCGGCAAATCGCCCGCGTGGGCGCCGCCGCTTTCGCCAAGGCGTGGCGCCGGACGGCCGGGCAAGTGGTTCTCCTGTCTTGCCACTACGACATCCTTGATTGGGTACAGCCTGACTGGGTTTACGACACCGGTACCGCCGAATTCCACCGGGGGTGGCTTCGGCCAAGACCAAGCTTTGAGCTTGAGATCCGCGAGGCTAAGCAGCGCGACTATGCCCTGTTTGAGCCGCATCACTATTTGAAGCTGCCGCCAATGGTTGCATCCACTCATTACGTCGGCTGGGTCAACGGCGAACCCGTGGCCCACATCGCGTTTTCAACCCGGCCGGGGCTGATCGAGGCGCGGGCGTGCCGTCTGGTGGTGATGCCGGAGTGGCAAGGCGCCGGGGTGGGAATGCGCTTCCTCAACGCCCTGTCCGGCCAATGGCTGGAGGGGCGCAACCGCTACGGCCGGCCGTTACGCACGCTGTTCCATACCAGCCACCCAGGCCTTGCGGCCGCACTCCGTAGGGACAAACGGTGGACGCAGGTCTCGGCTGCGCTCATTGGTGGCAACTACGCCCGGAGCCGTCAAAGCCTCAAGGAGAGCAATCGTCGTCTCGGCCGACACGCCAGTGCCGGCAGCGGTTTCGGCGGCCACTTTCGGGCGGTTCAGGGCTTTCGTTACCTTGGGGAGAACGCATGCGAGTAGCGATCATCGGTCAGAAGTGGTTGGCGGCCGAGCTTTTGAAGCGTTGCATGGCCGAGGGGCACCAGGTGGTGATCGCCATCGCCCCAGCCCTTGGGGCGGATGGGGAGTACGACAGGCTCTACGCGGCCGCGCAACAAATGGGCGTCCCGGCGGATTGCACGCAAGGGCGCCTGAGCGCTGACCAGGTGCCGGCGTGTGACGTCATCCTGACCGCACACGCCCACGTCTATATAAAGGAAGAAGTCCGCGCCAAAGCAACACACGGCGCGCTGGGCTACCACCCCTCATTGCTGCCAAGGCATCGAGGTAGAGACGCAGTGCATTGGGCGATTCAGATGCGGGAGCCGATCACGGGCGGCTCGGTCTATTGGCTGGACGACGGGGCGGATACCGGGCCAGTACTTGTCCAAGACTGGTGCCACATCCGTTCGGATGACACGGCGCAATTGCTGTGGCGCAGAGAACTTGCCCCGATGGGGCTTCGACTGTTCTCCCAAGCACTGGCGATGCTCGATTCCGGCATCGACTGCAAAGGCCGCCCTCAAGATCCCGATCTGGCGACATGGGAGCCGGGCGTATCAAACAGGCGATTGTCAGGGTGAAACAACGAAGGCCCCGCGAGGGGCCTTCTTTATGCAATTCTTTTGCACTATGCGAAAATCTTTTCAAGTCCATTTATCGCGCATCAAAGCCCGAATTTTTCGCGCCGCGCATCACCTAACCAACCTAGGCATCTCCACCCCCTCCCCCAACCTCTCCACCCCCAACCTTACCCTCTCCCCGCCCTGCTCAATCACCACCCCATCCCCCTCCACCGCCACCAACTTCACCCCCGGCCCCACCCTCTCCCCCTGCAAAAAACTCCTCGGCGGCCCATCATTCAAACTCAAAATCGCCACCGCCCCCCGACTCCCCGCCATCACCCCGCTCACTTTGATGTCCATCGGCGCCGTTTGATTGGAAAACCACTGCAACGCCGGGCTGTCACTGCGTGCCGCGAGCATTTGCGGTGGCGCCGGAGGGGTGTGGGATTCGGCAGAGGTCAGGAGTAGCGACGACCAGGTCGCGACGCCAACCAGGGCGGCGAGCAGTGCGAGGGCCTGGACGGCTTGCGGGGGGGATATGCGGGTGGTGAGCATCATGGGCTGAATCTCCTTTTAGTCCCTGCTGACAGGCTACGCGGCAATTCTCACGGTTTTATTTCACACGGCTTACATGTTGGCCGTGCAGGATGTTTTTTTGGGACGGGGCTGGACGCAACGGAGTGCGCAACCGATGAATGTGGGCAAGCAACGGGGCTTTACGCTGATTGAGCTGATGGTGGTGCTGGTGATCATCGGGATTGCCAGTGCGGCGATCAGTCTGAGTATCAAGCCGGATCCGCTGCAGTTGCTGCGCAAGGACGCCGAGCGGGTGGCGCAGTTGCTGCAGGTGGCGCAGGCGGAGGCCCGCGCCGATGGCCGGCCGATTGTGTGGCTGAGCGATGGCAAGGGCTTTCGGTTCAGTCGGCGCAGTGACAGTGGTCGGGGGTTCGAGCATTTCAAGGATGACCCGCAGTTGCGGCCGCGCACCTGGCAGAGTCCGAAGCTGGAGGTGCGGGTAGAGCCGAAGCAGAAGGTGGTGCTCAACGCCGAGTGGATCAATCCGCCGCTGCAATTGACCCTGTCTGATGGGCTGAATCGGCTGAGTGTACTGCGCGATGCCAGTGGAAGGATCAGTGTGCAATGAACGATCAACGGGGCTTTACCCTGATCGAGGTGATGGTCGCTATTTTGCTGATGGCGGTGGTCAGTCTGATCGCCTGGCGCGGGCTGGACAGTGTGACGCGGGCGGACAGTCATTTGCAGGCGAGCAGTGAGCAGAGTGACAGTTTGTTGCGGGCGTTGAATCAGTTGCAGCGTGATGTGGAGATGCGTGCGGGGATTGAATTGACTGAGCCGAAGAAGGTTGGCGTGGATGATGAGCCGCCGAGTGCGCCGCCTGCGCTGACGGTGCGGAGCAGTGATAGCAAGGGGTTTCGGCTGGATATTATTCGCCGTGCGGCGGATCAGCCTGGGGCTTTGCAGCGGGTGCGGTGGTGGGTCAAGGGGGATACGTTGTATCGGGCTGTGGCTGAGGCGCGCAGTCGTTATCCGTTGCCGGCGCCGGGGGCTGGGGTGGCGGTGTTGCAGGGTGTGAGTGATGTGCAGGTGCGGGTTTGGGAGGTGGATAAGGGTTGGCGGCAGTTGAGTGGGAATCGGCGGGAGGATCCGTTGGGGTTGGAGGTTCGGTTGACGCGGGAGACGGCGCAGGGGGTGGAGCGGTATCGGCAGGTGATGGGGCCGCTGCAGTAGCTAGCATCACTGCATAAACTTGTGGGAGCGGGCTTGCTCGCGAATGCGGTGGGTCAGTTGATGATGAGTTGGCTGAGTGGACGCCTTCGCGAGCAAGCCCGCTCCCACAGTTGGATTGGGTTTGGTCAGTTGGGGAATGGTTGGCTTGGGGGCTGTCATCGCTGGTAGGTCAGCTCCCACAAGCCGGTAGATATTGGTCGGCTGTCGGGCCGTCATCGCGGGCGGGCTCACTCCTACAAGTGGATGGTATGCAGTCTGAGAGAGATGAGTTGGCTGGAAGGTCGTCTTCGCGAGCAGGCTCGCTCCCACAGGGGGTGGTGGGGTTGGTGGGATTGGGGTCAGCTGAGGACGACGACGCCGCCGGGGAGTTCGGTGCATTTGACGCCGTAGGCGTCGCGGATCAGCAGGGCGACGCCGGCGAGTTGGTCGAGGCTGAAGCGGGCCTGTACGCGGCGTTGGCCGAGTTCGCGGTTGAGCAGCAGCAACATGCCGGGGCGGTAGCGGTTGATCTCGTCGATCATCTGGCTGAGGGTTGCGCCGTTGAATACCAGTACCTGTTGGCGCCAGTTCATCACCGCGGCTGTGTCGACGCTCTGCACCGCGCCCACCTGTTGCCCGTCGTAGGTCAGTTGCTCACCGGGCTGCAAACGCAGGCTGCGACCATCGACATTGACGTCCACCGAACCATCAAGGCAAGTCACGCATACTTGCTGATCGGTGTTACGCAGGTTGAACCGCGCCTGACTCGCCCGCAACCACCCTCCTCCGGCCTGCATCGCCAATGGCAACCGCGCGGTCTGCACTTCGACTTCGCCGCTGACCAGCTCAAAACCTTGCACGCCATCATCGCCAGAACGCTGGTTGATGCGGGTCTGAGTGTTGAGTTCCAGGCGCACGCCGTCGGCTGGTTCGAAGCGCTTCTGCTGGCCGACCTCGGTGATGTAATCGGCGCCGAGCCCTTCGAAACCACCGGGAATCGTGCCGCGCACCAGCAGAAACGCCGCCGATGCCGCGATAGCACCACCGAGAAACGCCCGGCGACCGAAGCGCCGAGGCGACTGCAGCATTTCAGCGGCAGGCTGCAGGTTGTGCCACAACACCTTGGCCTCTTCGAAAGCGCAGGCATGTTCGGCGCTTTGCGCGCACCAGTCGCGCAAGGCGCGGGCGTCGGCCACGGTGGCGCGGCCGGAGGTCAGCAGGACCAACCAGTCGTGGGCTTCGCTGTGCAGATTGTCGGCCGCCGATGGCTCGGCAGGTGTCAGTCGAAAGATGTTCAAACGCGCAGATTCTCAACGAAATGATCGGGCACTATTCAGAAGACGGTTTTCCGGCCCCGCGACCGAACCGCTGAAACACTTTTCTTTCCAGTTTCGCTGCGCAGAAGCCCAATGCAGCTTTGATTTCCTTCTCGACCATGCGTGTGGAAATGCCGAAGCGCTGGGAGATTTCCATGTGCGGCGCCTCCTCCAGCCGTGCCGCGATGAAGATTCTGCGACGTCGTGCGGGCAGTTCGTAGAGGGCGCTGAGCAGCGACTGGATTTCCTTCTGCCCACCCACCACTCGCGCCGGATCCAGCGCTTCGTCGCCGATCTGCAGCAGCTCTTCGACTTCCTCGCCGGTGAGCAGGCGCGCATCGGCCTGACGGCGGTCGGCGGCGATGTTCAGGGCCATGCGATAGAGGTAGGCGTTGGGCCGCAGCAGGTTCGGCGGCGTTTCCATGCGGTCGACCCGCAGGTAGGTTTCGTGCAGCACGTCGTTGGCCAGGTCTTCCGAGCCGAGACGGCGGCGCAAGCGCACCCGAAAGTCCTCGTAGGACGTCAGGAACAGCTGGACCATCGAACCTTGTCCGGTGTCTTTCATCCCCCGGAAACTCCTTCCCATTTGGTGCATTCCATGCGTTTCCCTGACGACTCCGGTAACAACAGCAACGTGACCGGCTGACGCAACGCGCTGGGCGTCGGCCGGTCGATCCTGAGATTGCGAAAGCTCTCCACCAGCGCGGTATCGCGCCGTACATCACCGGTGGTGGTGACCAACCGGTTGTGCTGCACCACGCCGTCGCGCCCGACCCAGACCTGCAACACCGCGCGATAACTGCCCGGACGGGTCAGCGGCGAACGGCACAGGTTGCGCTCGATCGCCGCTTGCACCGCGGTGGCGTAACTGCGACTCACGGCGGCGCTTGCCGGCGTGGACTTCTCCAGGGCCGATGGCACGTCCTCGACCTGAGCCACCTGCAAGGTGAACGCATCGTCGCGGGCATAACGCGCCATCAGGCCGCTGCCGCCGAGCAAACGGCGCAGCGCATCAGCAGCGGTGTATTCGCCATCGACCGCCAACGAGCGCCGGCCACGACTCAACTGACTGTCGACCAGCACCGCCACCCCGGTGGCATGGCTGTACTGATCCAGCGCCCGGGCCAGGTCCTGCGCCGGGATGTGCAGCGTCATGCGCAAGTCGGCCGGCACCGGTTCGGCTGTCGCAGCGCCGCTGAACCAGCCAAGCAGCAGCCCCAGACTCACCCGGCGCACAAGAGTCGCTGAACGCTGAAGACCGTCCCTGGAACTGCCTCGCTGCACGGCTGACGTACCCCTGAAAACCGTCATCCTGATGGCTGTTTATGAATCTGGTGTGACGGGCGGTGCAAAAAAACCATCACGGGATTCGCCCAAGGCTTGCACTAGACTGCAATCAGAGAACGGCCGCTTCGGGCCGGCCAGGAGGCTTGCATGAAATCACTGTGGAAATTCGCCCTCGGCGGGCTGCTGCTGAGCGCCTTCGCCAGCGCCCAGGCCGAGCAGCCGCTGGGCTGTGTGGAAGTGACGGTGGGTGGCTACAAGGCGCCGAATTACGACTGCCTGAGCCAGCAGATGGGCAACAATCCCGAGGGTGCTGCCGCTGCGCAGAAGAATCAGGAAGCGCTGAATGTGCCGGTGAACAAGCGGCCACCGAATCAGGTCGGGCTTGCGACGCCGGCGGCGACCAGTACGCGGATGGGCAATACCTTTGGTACTTCAGTCAAACCACAGCGCCCACCCGCCAATAACGGAACATCCCCATTAACCAATAAATGAATCAAACACCTGAGGCTAAGAAACTCACACACCTACACGAAGGGGAAACACACCTGTGGCGAGGGGATTTATCCCCGATCGGCTGCGCAGCAGTCGTCAATCCCGCTGACTCGGTTTATCTGACGGGACCCGCGTCGGATTGTTTTGGGCCTGCTGCGCAGGCCATCGGGGATAAATCCCCTCACCACAAGGAATACCTCAATCACTAGAAATACCCCAATTACAGGGTATGCACGTCAGTCGCTCGGGGTCTGGCGGAAGCTTACGGCCAGACGATTCCAGCTGTTGATGGTGGTGACGGCCATGGTCAGATCCACCAGTTCAGCCTCACTGAATTGCGCTTTGGCCAACTGATAAACATCGTCCGGCACATGGCTTTCAGCCAACAGCGTCACTGCTTCGGCCCAGGCCAACGCCGCCCGCTCACGCGGATTGAAAAAGCCGCTGTCGCGCCACACCGCAATCGCATACAAACGCCGCTCACTCTCCCCGGCCCGCCGCGCGTCCACCGAGTGCATGTCGGTGCAGAACGCGCAGCCGTTGAGCTGCGAGGCGCGGATCCTGATCAGTTGCAACAGCGGCGCCTCGATGCTCAGATCGCTGGTCAGCGCCTCCATGGCGATCATCGCTTTCATCGCCTTGGGCGATGCGTTGTAGTAGTCCAGACGCGGGGACATGGCAGGTCTCGGGAAGCGGAATGATGAGTTCACGGTAAGCGCTGAGCCCTCGGCATTACAGCCCCAATTCCACGAAAAACCGCTACACCACTGCCCCCCGACCAAACACATAACCTTGTAGGAGTGAGCCTGCTCGCGATAGCGGTCATTCAGTCACCGCCATGTTGGATGTGCCGACGTC
>NZ_JBYSZP010000010.1:166197-263993 GCF_058787295.1 Pseudomonas sp. FW305-3-2-15-E-TSA4
ATGACGTCGGCACATCCAACATGGCGGTGACTGAATGACCGCTATCGCGAGCAGGCTCACTCCTACAAGGGGGACGGTGACCAATTTCGGGTTTTTGTGCTGCGCAACTACTGCCAATCACCCAACAGCGTTAATCTGGCCGACACTTCAATCGCCCCCCCGGAGCCGCGTCGGTATGGAACTTCACGTCGTGATCAATGGCCGCAAGGACCTGGCCGGCCAGTTGTACAACCAACTGCGCGGCGCCATCGAGTCCGGGCGTCTGGCGGCGGGTACGCAGTTGCCGCCCAGCCGTCTGCTGGCCGAGCAACTGGGGATCTCGCGCAAGACCATTTCCGACACCTATGCGCAGCTGACTTACGAAAATTTCCTCACCGGGGTGATCGGCAAAGGCACTTACGTCAACGCCCGCCCGGCGCAGATCCAGCGCAAGCAAAGCCACACCGAACTGGCCAGCGCCGAGGTGATCGAGCGCTGGCGCAATCTGCCGGTGTTCTTGCGCCACCCGTCGCTGGAAGGCTCGCTGCGCTACGACTTCATCGGCGGCGCCACCAGCAAGGGCCAGTTCCCGCATGACGACTGGCGCCGCTGCGTGTCGCACGCGATGCGCCAGATGGCCGGCTCCAAAGGTTTCTACAGCGTGCCTGAAGGCCTGCCGGCGCTGCGCAATGCGATTGCCCGGCACATCGCGTTTTCGCGCGGGATCAACTGTCAGGACGAGGACATCGTGGTGTGCAACGGCGCGCAACAGGCGCTGGACCTGATCACCCGCGTGCTGATCAGCCCCGGCAGCCGGGTGGCGATGGAAGATCCGGGGTATCCGCCCGCGCGGTTGCTGTTCGGCACCCACGGTGCCGAGGTGGTTGGAATCCCGGTGGATGCCGAGGGGATTGTGGTCGAGCAGATTCCCGAGGGCACGCGGATGATTTATGTCACGCCGTCGCACCAGTTCCCGCTGGGCATGCCGATGAGCCAGGCGCGCCGCGAAGCCTTGCTCGCCCGCGCTTATGAGCTGGGCGCGATCATCATCGAGGACGACTATGACAGCGAATTCCGCTACGAAGGGCGGCCTACGGACTCTCTGTTCAGCCTCGATCAGCGCGGCATCGTGGCCTACGTCGGCACCTTCTCCAAGACCCTGCTGCCGGAGCTGCGCCTGGGTTACGCGATCCTGCCGCCGGCGATTCTCGAAGCGGTGATCCGCGCCAAACAACTCACCGACCTGCACGCCTCGACCCTGCCGCAATGGGCGCTGGCCAAGTTCATTGCCGAAGGCTGCCTGCTCAAGCACATCCGCCGTTGCCACGGGATTTACGCCCAGCGCCGCGAGCGAATTCTGGCGCGTATGGCCACGGATCTGGCGCCGTGGCTGGAGGCGATACCGCCCAGTGCCGGGTTCCACATGGCGGTGCTGTGCAAGGTGCCGATCGACCTGCCGCTGGTGATCGAACTGGCGAAAAAAGTCGAGGTCGGGCTGTATTCCATCGACGGATTCCATTACCGGCAACCGGTGAAGAGCGGTCTGTACTTCGGCTTCGGCGCCATTGAAACCCTCGACATCGACACCGCTCTGGATCGCCTGCGCGACATTCTGCAACAAGTGGCGTGAATGATTGGTCTGGGCGATTAACCGCCGATTGGTTATTGGTGATCAGCAGGTGCAGGCCTATTCTGCACAAGCGTTATCCCTCAATGAGCAGGATTCGTCCGGCCTGATTCAGGAGTGTGAGCAATGTCCAACGAAGTGATCAACACCGTCCAGGTGCGCGCCGCCGCCGGCCGTTCGGAAGAGCTCGGTCGGCAGTTGCAGAAGATCGTAGACACCTTGCGTCAGACACCGGGCTGCGACGCCTATATGGTCGACCGCTGCCCCGAGGACAGCCAGCGCTGGACGGTAAGCGCACGCTGGCAGTCGGAAGCGGCGATGCAGGCGCATTTCAACCGGCCCGAGGCGCAGGGGTTTATCGACCTGATTGATAGCCGTCTGGCCAATAGTGTGGATTTCAACAGCTTCCCCATCGTCTGACCGGACGCCTTCGCGAGCAAGCCCGCTCCCACATTTGGAATGCGATCAACTGTGGGAGCGGGCTTGCTCGCGAAGACGTATTCAGCTGCACCGCCGAACGACTGATTGGTCACCCGATCTTCCCGAATATTGGCCGTTTGAATACCCCACCCCGCAGACTACTGTGGTCACCACCCCTCCCCAACTGGTGATCGAACATGAAAGCCCTGCACCTCTTCACCGCCGTTCTCGCCCTGTCCATGTCTGCCGCCGCCCTGGCTCACAACCCATCCGAGAAAGTCACCGTCCTGCAAGATCAGATGCTGAAGAACGCCCCCGGCAAGAAAGCCATGATGATCGAAGTCGACTACAAACCCGGCCAATCCTCGATCGCCCACAAACACGACGGCACCGCCATGGCCTACGTGCTCGAAGGCGAAGTGATTTCCCAGGTCAAGGGCGAACAGCCGATCACCTACAAGAAAGGCCAGTTCTGGTACGAACCGGCCGGCTCCGAACATCTGGTGTCGAAAAATGCCAGCAACAGCAAACCGGCGAAGTTGCTGGTGTTCATGGTGTTGGCCCCGGACGAGCAAGTATTGATCCCCTTGAAAAACTGATGGTTGTTGGCACAGCCATAAATAAAAAGGCGCAAAACACTGTTTTGCGCCTTTTTATTTCCCGAGGCAATTAACCGATTCGCCTTAAAGCCAATAAAACTAATGCATCGCCACAACTCGAAAAATTGTCAGCTTATTTACAGGTTGGCGGGTTTAGTCTGAATCAACTGTCGTGCGCCCGTCACCCACAGCCGCGACAACGCTGACTTTCCGACTGAAGTTGCTTCACGGGAGACTCATCATGAAACTTGCTTTTGCCAGTACCTTGGCGATATCGGTTTTAGCCTTGTCCGCCTGTTCAGTACCCACCGCGCCGAAAGCGGTGTCGTCCCTCGATACCCTGTTCACCCAACCGGTCGGCCGCAGCAGCGCCGCCCAGGTGCAAAGCGGTCCCGGCGTGTCACTGGGCGTGGTCTACAGCCCCAGCACCCTGACCAACCGCGAATACCTGCGTGACTATCAGGCCAACGCCGGCACCGGTTTCGGCCAGAGCCTGCTGGTGCAGCCGATCCACGACGCCTACGTCAACACCTCGAAACCGGACATGGCGGTGGATTGGGTCAAGGCCTCGCTGCAACGGCAGTTCGGTTCGGTCACGGTGTATCCGGACATGCAGAGCCTGCGCGCGGCGCACCCCGATGTGGTGGCGATCGTCGACACCCACAGCCAGTTGATTACCTCGCGCAGCTCCGACATTAAGGCCGATGTCAGTGCGGATTTTTATGATGCGAAGTTGAATTACATCGGTACGGCGAAAGGTTCGGAGGCCAAAGAACTGACACCGGTTTGGGCGGACTTCAAACGTTCGGAAGAGATCGTCGCCGATATTAATCAACAGCAGGAGGTGCAAGTTCGGGCGTTGCAGAAGTTTGATCAGTCGCTGAGTAATTTATTGACCAGACCGACAGATAAAGTGTCGATGCTTGATAGTAAACAAGCACATAAGTTGTATTGATATAAAGGGCGCCATCGCGAGCAGGCTCACTCCTACAGTTGGAATGCGTTTCCCTTGTAGGAGTGAGCCTGCTCGCGAAGGGGCCAGACCAGGCAAAACAAAACCCACAGACACAAAAAAGCCCCGGCATCTCACGACACCGGGGCTTCTTCATTCAACCACTACTCAGGCCAGTTCAAGCTCGGCATTCGCAGCAGCCGCAGGCACCACCGCCTGCCCGCTCAACGCGAGGTCAAGCAGTTCACGGTTGGCTACTGCATACATGGCGTAGTCAGTGCCGCTCGCAGCACGGATTTCCACCAGCATGGCGCGCCAGCGCTCGATCATGCTTTCGTGCTGTGCCATCCACAGCGCCAGGCGTGCTTCCACGTCCTGAGTGCCGTCGCCCTGTTGCAGGACAGAGATGGTGATCGCACGTTGCTGCCAGTCCACATCGTCACGGAACGCTTCACGGGCCAGGGCCTGCCAGTTGTTTTCAACCGGCAGCGCGCTGATCTGTTGCAGGTACCAGGTGATGTCCAGCGCACTGCCCACGGCGAAGTAGGCCTTGGCCACTTCA
This sequence comes from Pseudomonas sp. FW305-3-2-15-E-TSA4, assembly GCF_058787295.1. Taxonomy (NCBI): domain Bacteria; kingdom Pseudomonadati; phylum Pseudomonadota; class Gammaproteobacteria; order Pseudomonadales; family Pseudomonadaceae; genus Pseudomonas; species Pseudomonas sp. FW305-3-2-15-E-TSA4. Next base: position 170,337 of record NZ_JBYSZP010000010.1, read on the forward strand.
GCCGGATCCTGGCCAGTGACGTCGGACGCTTCGATGATCGGCAGCAGGGTGTACAGGTGCGAGGTACCCGCCACCATACGCGCCAGCAACTCCGGTACACCGGCCGCGACGTAAGCCTGATAACGCGCCTGCCAGTTTTCACGGATTTCGCCGCTCAGCAGTTCGTCGAGCTTCAGCCCCAGCTCCTTGAGGTGCGGACCGAAGTGCGCGACGTCACGGGCAGCGTTCTGCTCGTTGCGACGGGCACGCAGGAACCAGCGCGTAGCGCGACGGCCCAGACGCATCAGCTCGTCCATCAGCTCCAGTTGCACGTCAGCGGAGACCTGATAGTCCAGCGCTTCGATCTGACGGAACCAGTGCGGGAGGTGGAAGATGTCACGCACGATCACGTAGGCGCCGGCCACGTTCGCCGGGCTCATGCCGGTCGACTCTTTGAGTCGCTGAACGAAGGTGATGCCCATGTGGTTGACCAGATCGTTGGCGATCTGGGTGCTGACGATCTCGCGCTTCAGACGGTGACGACGCATGGCTTCGGAGAACTTGCTGACCAGGGTCGGCGGGAACGCCGTTTCCATGTCGCGGGTCAGGTAGTCATCGTCCGGCACCAGCGAGTTCAGCAGCTGTTCCTTGAGGTCGATCTTGCTGTACGAGATCAGCACCGACAGCTCGGGACGGGTCAGGCCATGGCCTGCCGCAACGCGCTCGTTGATCTGCTCTTCGGTCGGCAGGAACTCGATGGCACGGTCCAGCTTGCCACGGCCTTCCAGATCGCTCATCAGACGCTTGTACTCGGCAATGCGCTCGTAGGCACGACGCGCCGCCAGGGACAGAGCCTGAGTCTGCTTGTAGTTGTTGCCCAGCACCAGACCACCGACTTCGTCGGTCATGCTCGCCAGCAACTGGTTGCGTTGCTTGTCGGTCATGTCGCCGGCCTGAACCACTTCGTTCAGCAGGATCTTGATGTTCACTTCGTGGTCGGAGCAGTCCACGCCACCGGCGTTGTCGATGAAGTCGGTGTTGGAGCCGCCGCCATTGAGGCCGAATTCCACACGACCCAGTTGGGTCATGCCGAGGTTACCGCCCTCGCCCACGACTTTGCAGCGCAGCTCGTTGCCGTTCACGCGCAGTGCGTCGTTGGCCTTGTCGCCCACGTCGGCATGGCTTTCGGTGCTGGCCTTTACGTAAGTACCGATACCGCCGTTCCACAGCAGATCCACCGGCGCCTTGAGCAAGGCGTTCAGCAGTTCGGTCGGGGTCAGCTTGTCGGCCTTGATGTCGAAGCGTTCTTTCATCTGCGGCGAGATGGCGATGCTCTTCGCGCTGCGCGAGAAGATGCCGCCGCCTTCGGACATAATGCTGGTGTCGTAGTCGGTCCAGGCCGAACGCGGCAGGTCGAACATGCGCTGACGCTCGACGAAGCTGGTCGCCGGGTTCGGGTTCGGATCGATGAAGATGTGCATGTGGTTGAACGCGGCAACCAGTTGCAGCTTGTCGGACATCAACAGGCCGTTACCGAATACGTCACCGGCCATGTCACCCACGCCGACCACTGTGATGCTGTCTTCCTGAACATTGATGCCGCGCTCGCGGAAGTGGCGCTGTACGCCGACCCACGCGCCCTTGGCGGTAATGCCCATTTTCTTGTGGTCGTAACCGGCGGAACCACCGGAGGCGAACGCGTCACCCAGCCAGAAGCCGTAGTCGATGGCGATGCCGTTGGCGATGTCGGAGAAGGTCGCAGTGCCCTTGTCCGCGGCCACCACCAGGTACGGGTCATCGTCGTCATGACGCACGACGTTGGCCGGCGGCACCAGCGCGCCGTCTTTCAGGTTGTCGGTGATGTCCAGCAGACCGGAAATGAAGATGCGGTAGCAGGCGATGCCTTCGGCCGCGATCTCGTCACGGCTGCCGCCCAGTGGCAGGCGACGCGGCAGGAAGCCGCCCTTCGCACCCACTGGCACGATGACCGAGTTCTTCACTTGCTGGGCTTTTACCAGGCCGAGGACTTCGGTACGGAAGTCTTCTTCACGGTCGGACCAGCGCAGACCACCGCGCGCCACGTTACCGAAGCGCAGGTGCACGCCTTCGACGCGTGGTGAGTAAACGAAGATTTCGAACTTCGGTACCGGCTTCGGCAGCTCAGGGATCGCGTGCGGGTTGAACTTGAAGCTGAAGTACGACTTGTTCTGGCCGTTGGCATCAGTCTGATAGAAGTTGGTGCGCAGGGTGGCTTTGATCAGGTCCAGGTAACGACGCAGGATGCGGTCTTCGTTGAGCACCTGAACGTCGTCCAGTGCGGTCAGAATCGCTTGTTCCAGACGCTGTTGCTTGTCTTCCAGATCATCGCTGCCCAGCTTGCGCGCCAGGTAGAAACGGGTCTTGAACAACCGGGTCAGCTCGCGAGCGATGTCGGTGTGGTTGTTCAGGGTGCTGGCGATGTAACCCAGGTCGAAGCCCAGACGGATCTGCTTCAGGTAACGCGCGTAGGCACGCAGCAGCGCCACATCGCGCCATGGCAGACCGGCGGTCAGCACCAGACGGTTGAACGCATCGTTCTCGGCGTCGCCACGGACGATGTGGACGAACGCATCCTGCAGGGTGTCGTTGAGCTGCTGGATGTCGAGGTCCAGACCTTCGGCGGCAGTGAACGCGAAGTCGTGGATCCAGAACTCGCGGCCATTGGTGTGACGCAAACGGTACGGGAACTCACCCAGCACGCGCAGGCCGAGGTTTTCCAGAATCGGCAAGACGTCGGACAGCGCCAGCGGGGTGTCGGCGTGGTACAGCTTGCAATGCAGCTCACGTTGGCCGGAAACCTGGCCCAGCGGCTGATAGAAGCTCATCACCAGCGGATTTTTTTCGTTCAGGCTCAGCAGGTGCTGCATGTCGACCACGGCCGAATGCGCCGCGAAACGCTCGCGGTAGCCGGCCGGGAAGCCTTTCGGGAAGTCCGCCAGCACGTTGGTGCCGTGGGCTTCGCCGAAGCTTTCGACGGTCAGTGCGGCGTAGTCGTCCTGCCAGCTGCGGCAGGCCTGCACGACTTCTTTTTCCAGCAGCAGCGGGTCGATGTCGATGCGGTTCTTCGGATCGACACGCAGGATCAACTGCACGCGAGCCAGCACGGACTCGGAGAAGAAGGTCCAGAACTCGCAGTCGGTGGCCTTCAGGCGCTCCATCAGGACTTGCTGGATCTTCTGGCGCACTTCGGTGGAATAGATGTCGCGCGGCACGTAGGCCAGGCAGTAGCAGAAGCGACCGTACGGGTCTTTGCGCAGGAACACGCGGATCTTGTTGCGTTCCTGGATCTGCACGATCGACATCACGGTGCTGAACAGTTCGTCGACCGGGGTCTGGAACAGGTCGTCACGCGGCAGCACTTCGAGTACCTGCGCCAGTTCCTTGCCCAGGTGAGCCTTGGACTGGAAGCCGGAACGGCGTTCGATTTCTTCGACCTTGCGACGGATGAACGGGATGACCCGAACGCTCTCGCCATACACCGAGGAGGTGTACAGGCCCATGAAGCGGTGTTCCTTGATGACGTTGCCGTCAGCGTCGATTTCACGGATCGACACGTAGTCCGGGTAGGCCGGACGGTGTACGCGGCTCGGGTGCGCAGCCTTGGCGAACGACAGCAGGGTCGGTTCGCGCAGGTAGTTCACCGCGTAGTCTTCGATGTGCCGGTCTTCGTTGGTCAGACCGGTGCGCAGCAGTTTGGTCAGACCGAGGAAGGAATTCTGGTCGTATTCGATATGGCCGCCATCGGCCTGATCGACAACGGTGAACTCTTCGTAGCCGAGGAAGGTGAAGTGGTTGCCCACCAGCCATTCCAGGAAGCTCTTGATTTCGGTCTTTTCGTCGGCATCGACGGCGAATGCGCTGTTATCGAGCTTGGTGAGGATCTCCTGCACCTTGGCCTTCATCGGCTCGAAATCAGCGACCGCGACGCGCACTTCACCGAGCACTTGCTCCAGTTCTTTGCTCAGCACATTCAGTTCGGCCGCGTTGGCGCAGCGGTCGATTTCCAGGTACATCAGCGACTCGTGCAGCACGCCTTCGCCGGTGCTGCCCTTGGGCAGGATTTCCAGCAGCTCGCCCTTGCTGCCACGGCGTACGCTGAGCACGGTGGTCTGCAGGGTGTGGATGCTGTAGCCGCGGCGGTTCAGCTCGGTGCGGACCGAGTCGACCAGAAACGGCAGGTCGTGGTGCAGGACTTCGACCGCGGTGTGGGTCGACTGCCAGCCGTGGCGTTCGTAATCAGGGTTGTAGACGCGCACTTGCGGTTGCGCGTGATCGAAGCGCTCAAGCAGGCGCCACGCGGAAAGAGTACAGCCAGCGAGGTCGGAGAGGCGACGTTGAGTCAGCTCGTCCAGGGAAATGATGCCGAAGAATTGTTCAGCGAACAGCGCCACTTGTGGCAGTGCCTGTTCACTGATGTGCTGCGCCAGTGCCGCTTGCAGTTGGTGCTGGAAGTCGGCTTTGCTGGCTGCGGTGAAGAACGCCATCTGTGGTACTCCGCTTAAGCTTGTTATTGATGGAAAGCGTCGCGTGCAACACCCCTTTCGGGGCTTGTGTCGCCCTGTTCCTGATTCTCGGGCAGAGGAAACAGGGGGACAGGTGGGTGAAGCTGGACGAGACACTCAGGTCACATTCACCTTCCATTGAATGGGCATCTGCAAAAACGACTGTCGAGGCCGCCGACAATGTCTTTACGGGTGCTCATCCGTTGCGCAGCTTAATGGGTGCGACAATGTGTCTGCTTGCGGTGCTGCGACATATTCGGTCATTGGCACGTAAACGCGGCCCCGCGCACCGGTAAACATTAGCAGCCCAAGAGAATTCTCGCGCTTCAGGTGGCCGTTCAACAGGCAAGCGCACCTGAAATGACCGATTACCTGAAATTCGTTCCTGCCACACCTTTCCTCCTTGGAAAATCACCCAGCCAAAGCTTACACAGCCTTCGATTGTTCGCACCAAAAAACCAATAAAAACAACAAGTAGAAACACACTAAAGAATCCTTACAAACTGACAAGAAATGTCTCACATAATTTGAAGACCGAATTCCTACAGCACGATTTGAACGCAAAAATCGGCAGTGCTATCTATATAAGCGCACCTCATAAAAAACAAGACATCAGTTATCAAACCGACCCACGGAACGGGTCTCTATCAAAGAAAGGAATCAACACATGCGACAACTTGAACTTCCGACAACAATAATCTACGGCGATGGCTCCTGGGAAATCATCAATTTGAACCCTGGCACCATTCGCGGAGATATTCTCAAGAATTATCCGCTGGGCAACCCGATGCATGGGCTCACACTGGCGATAGAAAGTGACTATCTGGAAAAAAGCGCAATTTAGAGCAAGGCTTGCAAACAGAGCTGAACATTATAGACAGCAGACACCCACCGCTGACCCACCCCACTCCCGATACATGGCTAAACAAAGCCACCAACATTGTCAATGAATTGCTTTTTCAAAAAAACACCGAACTGCAGCAAAAATTAAGGGATATTAAAACGTCGCAACAATATGCGAAGTTACAAGCCACTTACGACGCCATGCTTCTGAACGAACAAATCGCAAATCTTCAAGACCGCCAGACCAGACTGTATGCCGAAATAGCTCGGCGACAGGCCCAGGCCCTCGCCCAACAGCAGGCCGCCGAAGCGGCGCGACAAGCTGAAGAGGCGCAAAGACAAGAGCAGGCGCGTCAGGCTGCTCTGCGACTGGAGGAAGAAAAACAACGGATCGCTGCTGAAGCGGAGGCCAAACGTATTGATGACTACAAACGCGCGGTGGCTTACGTCGCCGACGCGAACAAATTCATCCTCGAGAAATACGGCGCCAACCTGCATCAAGTGGTGATGGATCTTCAAAAGGATGTATCAGGGAAAAAGATCAGGAGCTACAACGAAGCGCTGCGAACGTTCGAGCAGGTGCGAACCAACCCGAATGCAAAGCTCAGCCCGCAGGATACCCGTGCGGTTGTCGACGCACTGAACGCACTGGACAAGGCGTCCTACATGGACAGTGTCAATCGGCTCGCCAAAGGATTTGGCGTAACCGGAAAAATCGTGCAGGCGCATTCTGTTGTGGAAAAGGCAATCATCGGTTTTCAGGATGGAAACTGGAAACCCCTGTTACTCGAATTCGAAAGCATTGCCGCAGGAGCCGGAGCAGGGATGCTGGTCGCTCTCATAGCACCACCAGTGCTAGCTGCTTTTTCGTTTCCACCCGTAATTGCTGTAGTCGCTACCGGTCTCCTCGTGGCTGGCGTTGCCGCTTTACTCGATGCCAAAACCGTAGAAAAGATAAATGACACAGTATTCACGCTAGTTGAAACGACGCCAGCGCATTAATACTCTGCCTGCCGGTTCAATTAATTGAGCCGGCCACCAAACAAGGATTACACGGTGCAAAACACTCCTGAGCCATCCATATCAACCGCATGTTTTATATCCATGCTGGCGCCGATCCTCCTCATCAACCTGATAGTTCCAATCATTAACGAGCACCATCCTATGCTGCTCGATTCTGCTCTACAAAACTATCTGATCGAAAACATCGGCTTCTGGTCATCCAAACTCCCTCTAAGCTCCAGGATAACCACGAATTACATTGCGGTATTTGCGCCAATATTCAGCTTAATATTCCTGTACCGATGCTTAAAAATATCCGACCAGATATTTGAAAGAGCAAACAAACTTTCACTCATAAAATATTCCTTATCGCTCATTGCCCTGCTTTTATTTTGCTCTATCTTCACCTATGAAGCTTATTTAAACTCCACCGACCTCATGAGCCGCGACTCAAAACTGAGGATCATGGGTCAGAATTTTCTATTCTATTCAACGTACTCTTCAGGAGTTTTTCTTTTCGTATTCTTACTCCCCCCGATTCTCTTTCAGCTCCTGTTTTACGTTCCTTACCGCACAATCATGCACTTTAGAAAACAGCCCTCAGAACTCAAAAAAGATTCAAGGCAACATCCTCAGGAACCACCTCGAAGAAAAAAAGGAAAGCAGCCACATTGAGCTTATGCCTTCCCTTTTTCCTGGGCCGCTTAGCCCCCATCAACATCAGTCAGGCAGCTCCTCGAAAGCCCTGAATTTACTCACGGTGGCACAGTCGTAACACATGGTTTTCAGAATCAATTTATCCATGCTGGCGTCGATATTGCTGGAGTCACACTCTCGGCAAAACAGCCTCAAATGACCGAGCAGATCGCTGTCAAAAGCTGCACGGGAGAAGAACTGCGGCACCAGTTCATCGCGCCAATACATTCCCGGCGACTTGGAAAACCCGGCACCGCTGTCCTTGAGCACTACGTCATACAACAACCGATGTAACGCCGATTGCGGTACCCGCGAATCACGGTGTGCGTTTTTGCGCCAGTTCCGAGTCAGGGCATCCTGAGCGGTCCCGAGCATGTTGCGCGGGATGGTGTTGGACGCGTGATTGCGACCTTTGGAGTTGCCGGTGGCGTAGAAGTGCGCAGCGTTTTTTACTGCCAGGCGGGCGAAGTAGTAGAGCTGGCTTACGGAAAAATCCTGCAGGAGTTGCCCCACAACCGTTTCGGCACGCGCCTCGGCCGTGAACGAAAAACTGACTTCGTTGGCCAGCACACGGATGTATTGAAGCGATTCTTCTCGGGCCAGATCGAAAATCAGCCCGTAGAGTTCGCTCTTCCAGGCGACCTGAATCTCGCCGGATAACTCCTGATATAGCGTCAGGTACAGGCTTTCCCGATTACAGCGCGCAACTCCGCCGAGTGCCACATTAGGCTGCCAGCGCACTGCGCAATAGTCACTGATACTGCAACCCTCAGTGCGATCGAAGGCCCTGATATCAGAGCTCGTCGCGACCGTTAACACGCCCGCCTCGTGCAGACTCTTCAATCTTTCCTCGCTGGCCTCGACGCTCGGTGCCAGATGTTCGCTTCGGGATGTCGCGCTCAACGGCGCGATCCATTCGGGATGACTGCCATTGCCATCGTCAAGCAAGGCCAGCAACGTCAGCTTCTGCACAAACCCAAGGGCTGAATACGGTACCGCAGGACTCGGTATACCGAAGCGCGATTCAAGTTCGCGGCGATCACGCTCGGCCTGCGCCGCCAATTGTTGCTGATGAACCTGGCAACATGCCGGGCAAGTACACGCCATGCGTCGGCCATGGCGGGCGGATGCAGAGTATCGGTGCTCGCACCGTATGCACTTGTAAGGATGACGCTGCGAGATCGGAGTGCCCCGGGCGTGCCGACGTACCCACATCGGCACATCGCAATAAGGGCACTTCAGATCCTGACTGACAATCGGCGGCAAAACCTTGAGCAAGCTGCGGACAGTTGCAGGGATCTGATACTCGACCAGAAGCGCAGCGCTTTTTTCTCCGTCCAGATATCGCTGATAAATCTGCTCAATCTGATCGTCCGACAGGTGTGCAACTTCCTCAGCGCGCTCGAAATACGGATGCATTGAAAGAGCTCCTTTTTTCAGTTTGTGTTGACGCACTCCTTTGCGTTCGAACCGCAAAATAATGACAATCGCGGCGATAAAACAAGCGAAAAAGCAGAAAATGGCTGCCAAGTTCAAACAAGTAATTTTTCCTGCGGCATCCTCGGAAATTTCAACCCTCAACCCAGAATTCATCTGTCGGAATTTTCCTTTTTCATTGATTCCGCCAGGTTTCACGCACCCTCTTGTTGCAGGCATCAATAAAGCAACCCACGCAAGAGAGCAGCGCAAATGCGCCAAGGCTGGCAAAATCGCGCTTTCGATTGCACTTAGCGCCCGTCGGCCAGGAATTCCCCCATGCAAATGACCACCGCCCTACTGATCGTCAACCCGTGCGACGACGAAGAAGACAACATGGCCATGCTCTGCTGCCATAGCGACAAGGGCGACATGTTTCTGATGAGCCGCTACCCGGACGAGGACGAGCTGGAGATCACCCTGGATGGCGAGCCTTCGACGCTCGACGGCGTGAAAGTCACCCTGAGCAAGACCCTGCTGAAGATCGAGATCGCAGCGGCGGATGCCGATGCGTTGAATGGCGATGATGTGCTGGAAATTACCTTCAATCCGGACATGGTTGATCTGGCTGAAGTTGAAGAAACCCTGAAGAACATCCTGGATGGCACCGGGACCTATATCAGCCAGATTTGATGCTGGCTGGACTGGCCTCATCGCTGGCAAGCCAGCTCCCACAGTGGCCAATGTGTTGCACAAGTCGCATTCGCACCTCTAATACCTGTGGGAGCTGGCTTGCCAGCGATGAGGCGAAATTTGACGTTGTCTGGACTGCCCCTTTCGCGAGCAGGCTCGCTCCCACATTGACGGGTGTACGCCGTTCAAATGTGGGAGCGAGCCTGCTCGCGAAGAGGCCCGAAAGAACACTGCACCTTTCTCCGGCTACAAAATCCCAACAAATCCCCCAGTCATTTCCCGCACTTTGCGCAAAATGCCGTTAGTCGCCACCCCCCTCGATGGATTAAAGTAACGCCCCCAGCCCCGGCGTTATCCGAACGCCTGTGGCCACCCCTTTCCAGGAACAGTCACCGATGGAACATCGTGAAGCGCTGCTGGCGCTGCGAACCTTTCTTTCAACGCAGATTCTCGGCCAGGAAAAACTCATCGAGCGTTTGCTCATCGCCCTGCTCGCCGACGGCCACATGCTGGTCGAGGGCGCTCCGGGTCTGGCCAAGACCAAAGCGATCAAAGAACTCGCCGAGGGCATCGAAGCCCAGTTCCATCGCATTCAGTTCACCCCGGACCTGCTGCCGGCCGACATCACCGGCACCGAGATCTATCGCCCGGAAACCGGCAGTTTTGTGTTCCAGCAAGGGCCGATCTTCCACAACCTGGTGCTGGCGGACGAAATCAACCGGGCCCCGGCCAAGGTGCAATCGGCGCTGCTCGAAGCCATGGCCGAACGTCAGGTCAGTGTCGGGCGCAGCACGTACGAACTGTCGCCGCTGTTTCTGGTGATGGCCACGCAGAACCCGATCGAGCAGGAAGGCACCTACCCGTTGCCCGAAGCGCAGCTCGACCGCTTCCTGATGCACGTAAAGATCGGCTTCCCGGATGCCGCCGTCGAACGCCGGATCCTGCAGCAGGCCCGTGGCGAAGCGCTGAATGGCGAAACCAAGCCTGAACGCCGGGTCAGCCAGCAGGCGATCTTCGCTGCGCGCAAGGAAATCCTCGGTCTGTACATGGCCGACGCCGTGGAGGAATACCTGGTGCAACTGGTCATGGCCACGCGCACCCCGGCCAAGTTCGACCCGGAAATGGCCGAGTGGATCGCCTATGGCGCCAGTCCACGTGGCTCGATCGCCCTCGACCGTTGCGCCCGGGCCCACGCCTGGCTAGCCGGTCGCGACTTCGTCAGCCCCGAAGACATTCAGGCGGTGCTGTTCGACGTGTTGCGTCACCGCATCATTCTGTCGTTTGAAGCCGAAGCCGCCGGCATCGATCAGGATCGGGTGGTGCAGCGGATTCTCGACGTCGTAGCCGTCGCTTGACCCCCATGAACGCCCCCCTGCCGTCCGAACCGGGCATCCGCATCAGCCTCACCGATCTGATCGAGATGCGCCACCGTGTGCGCGAAGTGCAGCTGTTTTCCACACCCAGTCAGCGCAGTCCGCTGATCGGCCTGCATCACTCGAAATTCCGTGGTCGCGGGGTCGACTTCGATCAGGTGCGGGTCTATCAGGCCGGCGACGACGTGCGCACCATCGACTGGCGCGTGACCGCGCGCACGCAGGAGCCGCACACCAAGCTGTTCCATGAAGAACGCGAGCGACCGATTTTTATCATGGTCGAGCAAAGCACGCGGCTGTTTTTCGGCTCCGGGCTGATGTTCAAGTCAGTGCTCGCAGCGCAAGCGGCGGCGTTGATCGGCTGGGCCGCGCTGGGGCACAACGACCGGGTCGGCGGGCTGGTGTTCGGCGACAACGAGCATTACGAAATCAAACCGCGCCGCAGCAAGCAGAGCCTGCTGCAATTGCTCAACCGCCTGGTGAAGGTCAATCAGTCGCTGCACAGCGAACGCGAACCGGACCGCGATGCCCTCGGCGTGGCGCTGCGCCGGGCGCGTGAGGTGTTGCGCCCGGGCAGTCTGGTGATCGTGATCTGCGACGAGCGCGCGCTGTCCGACAGCGCCGAGCAGCAACTGAGCCTGCTGTCGCGGCACTGCGATCTGTTGCTGTTGCCCCTATCCGATCCACTGGATCACGCCCTGCCCGCCGCCGGGCTGCTGAGATTCGCGGAAAGAGGCGCACAACTGGAACTCGACACCCTCAACTTCGAGCTGCGCCAGACCTATCGCGCTCAGGCCGAAGCACGCATCGCCCGCTGGGAATTGCTCGCGCAAAAACTGCGGGTGTTGTTGATGCCGTTGAGCACGCAAAGCGAAATGGTCGAGCAGATGCGCGAGTTCCTCAATCCGCAGCGCCCGGGGAGCAGTCGATGAACGGCCTCGAACAACTGCAACCGCTGATTTCGCCGCCGCCGATCGACTTCTGGCCGCCAGCGCCGGGCTGGTGGCTGCTGCTGCTGTTATTACTTCCGCTGCTGGGCTTCGCCGTGTGGCGTTTGCGCCGGTTCATTCCGATCAAGAAACGCCCGATCGTGCGCGCCGAACAACCGCTCGACCCCTTGCGCATCGCCGCGCTGGCCGAACTGGCACAGATGCCCAAACCCTACGACGGCGCGCCGGCCGGGGCCTGGCTGCAGCAGCTCAACGGCCTGCTCAAACGCCTGTGCCGCAACCACTACCCCTACAGCCAGAGCCACACGCTCAATGGCCGCAAATGGCTGGCGTTTCTCGACAACCGCTGCCCGGCCGCCGGCCTGACGCGCTGGATGGTGCTGGTCGAAGGTGCTTACAAACCCGAATGCAAGCTTGACGACAAAGCCATCGCCGGCCTGACCCAAGCCGTCGACACCTGGATTCGCAAGCATGTTTGAGTTCGCCTGGCCGTGGATCTTCGTGCTGCTGCCGCTGCCGTGGCTGATGCGTCTGGTGCTGCCGGTGGCCGACAGCGGCGAGCCGGCGCTGCGCGTGAGTTTCCTCTCCGACCTCGAAGGTCTGGCACGGCGCCGGGCCCGCGCCAACCTGCCGGCGTGGCGCCAGCAAGCACCGTTCCTGCTGCTGTGGCTGTTGCTACTGAGCGCCGCCGCCCGCCCGCAATGGCTCGGCGAACCGTTGCCGATTGCCGCCAGCGGCCGCGATCTGCTGGTGGCGGTGGACGTGTCCGGCTCGATGGACTTTCCCGACATGCAGTGGCAGGACGAAGACGTCAGTCGCTTGTCGCTGGTTCAGCATCTGCTCGGCGATTTCCTTGAAAGCCGTGATGGCGACCGCGTTGGTCTGATCCTGTTCGGCAGTCAGGCCTATCTGCAGGCACCGCTGACGTTTGACCGCCATACCGTGCGCGTCTGGCTCGATGAAGCGCGCATCGGCATTGCCGGCAAGAACACCGCCATCGGCGATGCGATCGGTCTGGCGCTGAAGCGCTTGCGCATGCGTCCGGCGCAAAGCCGGGTATTGATTCTGGTCACCGACGGCGCCAACAACGGCGGCGAAATCGATCCGCTGACCGCAGCGAAACTGGCCGCCAGCGAAGGGGTGAGAATCTACCCGATCGGCATCGGCGCCGACCCCGAAGACAGTGGCAGCACCGGCCTGCTCGGGGTCAATCCGAGCCTGGACCTCGACGAGCCGGCCCTCAAAGCGATCGCCAACGCCACCGGCGGCCAATACTTCCGCGCCCGCGACGGCAAAGAGCTGCAAGCGATCCGCGACACCCTCGATCAACTCGAACCGGTGACCCAGCAACCAACCCAGGCACGCCCGGCGCAAGCCTTGTATCAGTGGCCACTGGCATTGGCCCTGCTGCTTAGCCTGTTGCTGGTCGCCCGCGAATTGTGGCCGGACAACCCGCTGCAACGCCTGTTTACCAAGGAGCTGTATCTGCAAAGTCCGCTGCCTGACTGGCGCGAGCGTCTGAAGCGCCTGCGTCCGCGGAGGCGCCGATGATCGCGCTCTGGCCGCACTGGTTCCGCCCTTGGTGGCTGCTGCTCCTGCCGCTGCTGGGCTGGCTGATCTGGCAACTCTGGCACCGGCAGAAACGCGCCGGACGCTGGCAAATGATTCTGCCGCCGGCGTTCCACGCGACGCTGCTCAGCGGTGGCAATGGCCGCGCCAGCAAGCTGCCGTGGGTCGCCCTTGGCGTGGCGTGGCTGCTGACCATCGTCGCCCTGCTCGGGCCGAGCTGGGAACGCGTCGAACAGACCAGCCAGAAACCTGCCGACCCGCTGGTCGTCGTTCTGGAGCTGACCCCGGAAATGCTCGCCACTGACTCGCCGCCAACGCGACTGGAACAGGCCCGGCGCAAGCTGTTCGACCTGTTGCAGGTACGCAGCGATGCGCAGACCGCGATCGTCGTCTACGCCGGCAGCGCGCACACGCTGGTGCCGCTGTCGGATGACCTGGCGACCAGCCACAATCTGCTCGACGCCCTCAAGCCCTCGTTGATGCCGGAAAGCGGCCATCGCGCTGATCTCGGCGTGAGCAAAGCATTGGCCTTGCTCAAGCAAGGCGCCCTCGGTCAGGGACGGATTCTGCTGATCGGCTCCTCGCTGACCGAAGAAGAACGCCAAGGCATCCGCCGCGCCCTCGGCCAGCAATCGGCGCAACTGCTGATGCTCGGTATCGGCACCGCTGAAGGCGCGCCGATCGCTCAGGAGGACGGCAGTTTCCTCAAGGACGAACAGGGCGCGATTCGCGTGCCGCAACTCGACAGCCCGGGCCTTGGCGCATTCCTCGCCAGCGTCGGCGGCGAGTACCACAGCGCGCGACTGGACGAGTCCGATTTGCGCGCCCTCGGCCTGCTCGATGGCCCGCGCAGCCTGCGCGACGATGGCCAGACCGTGCGCCTCGACACTTGGGCCGATCAGGGTTACTGGCTGTTGTTGCCGCTATTGCTGCTCGCCGCCTGCGCCGGACGGCGTGGCTGGTTGTTCTGCCTGCCCTTGCTGCTGTGCCTGCCGCAGCCGAGCTACGCTTTTGACTTCGAGGACCTGTGGCTGCGCCCCGATCAACAGGGCCTGCACTTGCTCAAGCAGAAACGCCCGGCCGAGGCTGCCGAACACTTCGAAGATCATCAGTGGCAAGGGGTAGCGTTGTACGAGGCCGGCGATTACAGTGGCGCCGCTCAGCGTTTCGCCGAAGGCAGCGATGCCCGCGCCCACTACAATCGCGGTAATGCGCTGGCGAAAAGTGGTGAGCTGGAAGCCGCCATCGATGCCTATGAGCAAGCACTGGAACTGCAACCGGACTTGCGTCCGGCGCTGACCAACAAGGCATTGGTGGAGAATCTGCTCAAGCAGAAGAACACGCCGCCACCGGCCGAACCACAGCCACAACCGGCGCAGCCGAATGTGCCCGGCGATGAACCACCGCCAGCAACCACGCCGCCACCTGCGGTGAAAAGTGACACCCCGAGCGAGGCGCAGCCCGGCGAGTCGGCCAGCGAACCGCCACCGACCACCCCGCCGCAACCGGGCCCCAACGAAGTGCCGGGCAGCGATGAAGCGGAAGAAACCGACACCGTGCCAACGCTGCGCCCGAGCGAGGACAACCTCGAAGGCGAGCAACGTCAGGCACTGGAACAATGGCTGGGCAAGATCCCCGACGACCCGGGCGAACTGCTGCGACGCAAATTCTGGTACGAACAGCAACAACATCAGGATCAGGAAAAAACTCGATGACCCGTTTCACCGCTCTCTTGCTGCCCCTGCTGCTCTGCACGGCCACCGCCCAGGCGGCCGAGCTGACGGCCAGCGTGGATCGCAGTCGCCTGAACTCCGGCGAGACGGTCGAGCTCACCCTCGAAACGGATGATGTCACGCAGTTCGGCAAACCCGACCTGGCGCCGCTGGAACCGCTGTTCGAGGTGCGCGGCACGCGTCAGGTCAACCAGTTGAATACCCTCAATGGCGACAACCGCGCCACCACGCGCTGGATCATTACCCTGCTGCCGAAAGAGAACGGCAGCGTGGTCATTCCGCCGCTGCAACTGGGTGAGGTGCAGAGCCAGCCGATCACCGTGCAAGTGGTCGAAAGCGACATCCGCGAAGAGAAAAACAACCTGGACCCGGTGTTCATCGAGGCCAGTCTCGACCAGTCCAGCGTTTACGTGCAGGCCCAGGCGATCCTGACCCTGCGCATCTACCATTCGGTGTCGCTGTACGACGACAGCAGCCTGACCCCGCTGCAGATCGCCGACGCGCGTATCGAGCAACTGGGCGACACCCGCACCTACGAGAAAGACATCAACGGCGTGCGCCATGGCGTGATCGAGATGCGCTATGCGATCTACCCGCAGCACAGCGGTTTGCTGACCATCGCCCCGCAGACCTTCAGCGCCACACTGGTCGATACCCAACCCGCTCAGGACGCGACCGCGCAGGGCCCGAAACCGGGCAAGCTGCTGCACGTCAGCTCCTCGGAGATTCCGCTGACGGTCAAACCGAAACCGCTGACCTACCCGGCCGATGCGCCGTGGTTGCCCGCACGCAGCCTGAGCCTGAGCGAAAGCTGGAACCCGGAGCCGGATCACCTTCAGGTCGGCGATTCCCTGACCCGCAGCCTGACTTTAAAAGCCGAAGGCCTGGCCAGTTCGCAGTTGCCGGCCCTGCCCGGTACCGAAGCCAATGGCCTGCGCCGCTACCCGGATCAACCGGTGCTGAGCAACCAGAGCGGCGAGCGCGGCCTGATCGGCAGCCGTGAAGAACGCGAAGCGCTGGTGCCCAGCCGCAGCGGCGCGATCGAGTTGCCGACCGTCGACGTGATCTGGTGGAACACCTTCGAAGATCATCTTGAACACACCAGCCTGCCGGCGCGCACCCTGCAAGTAGCGAACAACCCGAGCCTGCAGGTCGACACCCCGGCCGGCACACTACAAGTGAACGCCGCCGATAATGATGTGTTGTGGTGGTGGAAACTCAGCACGCTGATCCTCGCCTGCACCACCCTGCTCGGCTTCGGCCTGTGGTGGCGTGCGCGCTGGCAACCGGCGGTGCATCGCGCCGCCCAAACCGGGCCGAGCCCGCGCACTTTGCTGGACGACATCAAACGGGCGTGCCAGGCGAATGATCCGCAAGCGACGCGCCAGGCGCTGGATGCATGGGCGCGGCAGCAGCCGGAAACGCTAGCAGATATGGCGGCGCGGTTTGTGCCGTTGTCGGATGCGCTGGATGGGCTGAATGGTGCGCTGTACAGCGAGACGGGGCAGCATTGGCAAGGCGAAGATCTGTGGCGGGCAATCCGCACCATTCCGGCGGCGGAGCGGGTGCAGGATCCGGTGGGTGACAGTGGGTTGCCGCCGCTCTACCCGAAGTAGGATCGCGGTAAATATCGCTTCGGGACTGCATTTGAAAAGTCCCTTGCAAGGGCTATGCAGTTTTTCCTGACTCTTTTAAGAGCCCACCTTTATTATTTTGTTGCTGGAATTTTGCACGAAGGTAAACCCTATAGTTTGAAGGTGCTGCCTCGATGAGCGCTGCAACATTGTCTCCTCGGGCTGAAGAACAGTCGACTACGGACTCTACAAAGTAGTAACGCTGCTCCACCCCTGCACCCAGGCAGAGTTGAAAATCCTTAAAGAAAATCAAAACACTTTGGAATGAATTGGCAGACACCAATGCACTACCTAAAAGCTCATACGCTGAAATATAGTATGCGTTTCCCACAACGCTCTGCGTGCCGCCCAGATCAGACAATGCCATCTCCAAGGATTCGGCCGAGAGCAGACCCGAAGAGTTCAATAACAGCAAAAACTCTTCAAAAAGTTTATCAGCCAATCGTGCAGCCAACATCCTCTCCTCATTGCTTATCTAGAAGCTCATAAGTTCTACGCTCAAATGCTGGCAGATCGCGCCCATTGAGAGACCGAATGAACTGCTTAAAATGGTAGAGTACAAAACTCCAATATTCATCTGAATTTCATCTCACAAAAAAGGGGGCAGCTTTATCGAATAAAATAAACCTGCCCCCCTTTTCAGTAGCTTTATCTCGGAATAATTACAGGAATAATCATCGGTGTGGGCGGTGCAGGTGGATTGATCATTCCCTTGCTTTCCACCACGAGAACACCCTTTTTCTTGATCGTATCGAACAACCGTTCAGTAGCTTTGGCATCAACGTAGCCACCCTCGTCAATCGATACATTCAGCGCCAGTTGTCGCCGTTCCTCCGTTAACTGAAGCTGCTTGGTACGGAAGAATGTATGAAGCGACATTTCTTTGATGTTCGACAAATCGACGTGCACGACCTCAACATACTTCAACGCTTTCGCATCCCACCCCTGGACATAAAGCCCCTTGGCAGTCAGGGCAAAAGTACAAAATTGGTAGGTGCCCGTATTTGACCCCGGCGTGGAGATAATCAATGAGCAGCGACCGTGCTGGAGAATCGGATCGCTCATAGAAGGATCGTCTTTTACGATCTGCGAAGAAAATTGCGCACGGTCATAATAAACCGTTGCTTTGTCTACTGGCGTGGTGTTGCAGCCTGATACCAGCAGAGTGACGCCCAGCAACAACGAGATCCCGAAACAGCGCATAGTCAACCCCCTTTTAAACAAGAAAAAACCCAACAACTATCCAACAGAAAACTCACTCAACCCTGTCAAGCGTCTTCATCAGACTAGAAGCATCCTTTAACAACTCGGAATCGTTACAAAAGCCCTTTAATTCAGCCAAAGCAGCGTTTACCTGAATAGCTGCACCTGTGCTCTCTCGCCAATGGACTTCGTTCAGACCTGCAAGTGCAACAACCAACTCGCCGTCATATCTGTCACCAGCGAGAACATCATCACTCAATAAAGCCACCGCAACGGGAAGCACATATCGAGTAAACAACTCTTGTCTCAACGCGCGACAAATATCACCTACAGCCAATTCATTTATAGGGACATCACGTACCGAAACATACCATTCATCCAACGAACAACCGTCCTGCGCAGCAATGTCTAAAAAAGGCAATTCCTCCAAATCACGAAACTTCATATTCCATCCCCCTGTAATGCTGACTCAACTCGACAGCAATAAAACCCGGACAGATCACGTTTATTATCAAATCAATGGTTGAATTTCGTTATCACTTGTTCGCCTTTGCGATAGGACAGGACAAATGACTTCCATGGTTCACCGCGGCTGGCGGCGGCTGCCTGTAACTGGTCCACCAGACGAAGAATTTTCGCGCCGTTTATGTCGGTTTCGGCATTCCAGTCCTCAACTCCATCTTTTTCGACGGCCAATTCCGTTTCTATGTAGCCCTCTCCCAGTTCAACACCGTATCGGAAAGCGTCATAGCCATAGACGATACCAACTTCGACTTCCTGGAAAATTTCCTCGACGATCTTTATATCTTCAGTGATCACTTTTTACCCCCCTGGACTGGGCAAAAGGCGGAGTTTCCTCGGCGCCATCCACATCCCTCTCAAAACAAATTAGCCACATTGCGCTCATCTCAACATTCCCTGTTCCGCGCCCCCCGCCTGAAGCCACGCGAATTTGATAGCGAGCTAAAAACAACGTAGCGCCCCTAAAAAAACCACCAATGCTCACTGCGAGCATCCAGACTCAAACGACTAACTTACTTCCTTTATATAGGAAGAAAACTGTCCACCCCCTTGATCCACATGCAGCCGCCCGCACTGCTGGCATCGATAAACCGTCACAGCCCCTTGGTCTATCGTTTCGTAGAACTCGTCTTCAGACAGCCAACGATTTGATAGCGCACAGCCAATTTCATCTATCTTCTGCTCAGCGACTAAAGACAACTCAGCATCGGACGTACCCGAAGACAGGTTAATTACATGACCGCAGACACAAGCAAATTTTGGCATGACTGAAGCGTCCTTTTTCTGTTCAAGCTTTGTCTTATGGCCAATCTAGAAGCACAGCCTCATCGGAAACTGTTGGGTTTTCTAAAACTCGAAAAGCGTACCGCACTCGCCGCAAAATGATATCAATATAATGGCAAAACACCAGATAACCGCTGTCTGGCATCACCGAAATGCCCAGCCTCGACCTACCCAGACGAGCCCTCACTCCCCAATAATCTGTAAACTCCCCCCTCTTTAGCCGCCCATCATTTCCCCCGCGGCCATCACCTAATTCTGTAGCGGAGTCCACCTTGCGTCTGTTCCACACCTCCGACTGGCACCTTGGGCAAAACCTGCACGGCCAGGAGCGCGATTTCGAGCATGCGTGCTTTCTCGAATGGCTGCTGCGCCAACTGCAACTGGCGCAGCCGGATGTGCTGCTGATTGCCGGGGACATCTTTGACACGGTCAATCCGCCGGTCAAAGCCCAGGAACGCCTCTACGACTTCATCGTCAGCGCTCACGAGCAACAGCCGTTGCTGACCATCGTGATGATTGCCGGCAACCACGATTCCGGCTCGCGCATCGAGCTGCCCGCGCCGTTGATGCGCCGCTTGCGCACCCATGCACTGGGGCGGGTGTTGTGGCTGGATGACGGCCAGCTCGACGCCGAACGGCTGCTGCTGCCACTGCCGAATGCCCAAGGCGAAATCGCCGCTTGGTGCCTGGCGCTGCCATTCCTGCGTCCAGCCGAGGTGACCGGTGCGCATCTGGGCGACAACTATCTGCGCGGTATCGGTCAGGTGCATGAATGGCTGATCGAAGCGGCGAATGCCAAGCGCCAGCCGGGTCAGGCGCTGGTCGCCATCAGCCACGCGCACATGGCGGGCGGCTCGGTCTCGGAAGACTCCGAGCGCAGCCTGATCATCGGTAACGCCGAAGCGCTGCCCGCCAGCCTGTTCGGGCCGAGCATCAGTTACGTCGCCCTCGGCCATTTGCACAAGCCGCAGAAGGTCAACGGTGAAGAACGCATTCGCTACAGCGGCTCGCCGATTCCGTTGTCGTTTTCGGAGATCGGTTATCAGCACCAGATTCTCGACGTCACCCTCGATGGCGAAACCCTGGTCAGCGTCGAACCGAAACTGATCCCGCGCTCGGTCAACCTGCAACGCATCGGCCCGGCGCCGCTGGCGGAGATCCTGCTGCAACTGGCCGACCTGCCGAACATTGATCTGCTCGCCGAAACCCAGCGCCAGCCATGGCTGGAAGTGCGGGTGACCCTCGATGAGCCGCAGCCGGATCTGCGCCATCAGGTGGAAAACGCCCTGCAAGGCAAAGCCGTGCGACTGGTACGGATCGCCGCCGAGTACGCCGGCAACCGTGGCGCCGATGGCAGCGACGACGGCAGCGCGCTGGTCGAACTGGATCAACTCACTCCGCAGGAGCTGTTCAGCCGCGCCTGGCTCGACAATTACGGCAACGAGGTCGATGAGCAGACGCTCAAGGACTTCGCCGAACTGCTGCAGGACGTACAGATGGAGGTCGAGCAGCCATGAAGATTCTCGCCATTCGCTTGAAGAACCTCGCCTCGCTGGCCGGGCCGTTCGAAATCGACTTCACCGCCGAACCACTGGCCAGTGCTGGCCTGTTCGCGATCACCGGGCCGACCGGCGCCGGTAAAAGTACCTTGCTCGATGCCCTGTGCCTGGCGCTGTTTGGCGCCGTGCCGCGGCTGAACAACACTGGCCGTGACGCCAAGGTTCCGGATGCGGACGGCGAAATCGCCACCGGCGACCCGCGCACCTTGCTGCGCCGTGGTACCGGTGAAGGTTATGCAGAGGTGGATTTCGTCGGCGTCGATGGTCGCCGTTACCGTGCGCGCTGGGAAGCCAACCGTGCCCGGGAGAAGGCCGGCGGCAAGTTGCAGGCCAGCCGGCAGAGCCTGCGCGACATCGATCAGGATCAACTGCTCGCCAGCCAGAAAGGCGAATACAAAACCCAACTCGAAGCCGCGCTGGGCCTGAACTTCGAACAGTTCACCCGTGCCGTGCTGCTGGCCCAGAGTGAGTTCAGCGCATTTCTCAAGGCCGACGACAACGACCGCAGCGAACTGCTGGAAAAACTCACCGACACCGCGCTCTACACCCGCCTCGGCCGCCGCGCCTTCGACAAGACCAAAGAGGCCCGCGAAGCGCACAAGCTGCTGCAGGATCAGGCCACCGGCGTCACCCCGCTGACGCCAGAAGCGCGGGCCGAGCTGGACGAACGCTTCAACGCTGCCCAGCAGCAATTGAAGTTGCAACAAGCGCAGCTCAAGCAACTGGAACAACAGCACAGCTGGCTCAAGGATTTGCGCCAGTTGCAGGACGCGCAGCAAGCCGCCGCCGAGCAACTGCACAGTGCGCAGCAACAGTGGGAAGGTCTGGCGGGTGAACGCCTGAAACTGACGCGCCTGGAGCAACTCGCGCCGCAACGCCACCAGTTCGCGCGCAAGACTGAACTGGATGCGCAACTGACGCCGCTGGCGGCACAGATTGCCGCGCATACCCAGCAACACGGCGAGCTCAACGAGCGCCAGACGCAACTGGAACAGGCACTGGATGCGGTGAAAATCGCCCTGAGCGAAGCGCAGCAGCGGCACAGCGAAAGTGCCCCGCTGCTGCGTCAGGCCTTCGACGAGCAAAGCTCCCTTGCCCGCCTCGCCAAGGACACCGCACTCAGCGCCGAGGCCCGGCAGTCCGCCGAGCAAGCCTGCACCGAAGGCCAGAGCGCGATTCAGGCCTTGCAAACGAAACAGGCCGAAGTCGCTGAGCGCTTGCAGAAAATCGCCGCCGAGCTGGAACAAAGTGCCGATCTGGCACCGCTCAGCGATGCGTGGAATGCCTATCGCGATCGCCTGCAACAGCTGATGCTGATCGGCAATCGCCTGAACAAGGGCCAGGCCGAACTGGCGACCCTCGAACAGAACGCCGCGCACAGCGCCGACGCGTTGGCCACGCAGAAACAGCAACTGGAAGTGCTGTTCAAAGAGGCCGGCGCCGAGCCGGATGCCGTCGCCGAGCAGATCGGTATCCTCGGCAATCTGTTGCAGGACAACCGTAAACAACTGCGCGCCATCGAAGATCTGACGCGGCTCTGGGCCAGTCAGCAGGAACTGGAAAAACGCGGTGCCGAGCTGCAGCAGCGCTTGCTCGATGCGCAACAGGAACGTGAACGTCTGACCCAGGACGGGGTGAAAACCAAGGCCGAGCTGACCGTCGCCGAACAAACCCTCAACGTCACCCGTGAACTGCTCGAGCGCCAGCGTCTGGCCCGCAGCGCCAGTGTCGAAGAGTTGCGCGCGCAGTTGCAGGACGACCAGCCCTGCCCGGTCTGCGGCAGCAACGAGCATCCGTATCATCAGCCGGAAGCGCTGCTGCAAAGCCTCGGCCGTCATGATGAAAGCGAACAGGCCAACGCCCAGCAAGTGGTCGATCAGCTCAAGGAAAAGCTCATCGAACTGCGCGCCGAAGTCGGTGGCGTGATCGCTCAACAAAAGGAGCTGCTGCAACAACAGGAACAACTGGTCGCGCAGCAACAGGCACTAGCGCCGAGCCTCGACGCCCATCCGCTGTCCGCTCAGTTACTGAACCAGGACGCCGACAAACGCGACGCCTGGCTGACCCGGCAGAACGATCAGTTGAACCAGAGCATCGCTCAGGACGAACAACGCCAGAGCGCCCTGCTCACCCTGCAACAGGACGCGGCGCGTCTGACCCAGCAACTGCGCAATGCCGAAACCGCGCATCAGCAAGCGGCGCAGCACCTGAGCAACCAACAACGCGAACTGAGCAGCGACCGTCAGCGTCTCGACGAGGAACTGACCGCGTTCGCCAGTTTGCTGCCGGCCGATACGCTTGAAGCCTTGCGCGTTGAACCGGCGGCGACCTTCATGCAACTGGATCGGCAGATTGCCGAGCGTCTGGCGCAGGTCGAGCAGCAAAAGGAAGAATTGGCCGAACAGCAGCAACGCCAGCAGACGCTGGAGAAAGAACAGGATCGCCAGCTCAGCCGCGTACAGCAGTTGCAAAGCGCCGAGCAGCAATTCAGCGCACTGGCCGAGCAGCAACAGGCCTGCCAGGCGAAACTCGCGCAACTGCTGGGCGAACACAGCAGCGCCGAACACTGGCAGCAGCAACTGGAACAGGCTGTGGAGCAGGCGCGCAACGCCGAAACCGGCACGGCTGCGGAACTGCAGAACGTGCGCACGCAACGGGTGCAGATTGGCGCCGAACTCAAGGCTCAGCAAGAACGCTTGCAGGCACTGCAAAGCGAAGACGAAGAACTGACGCAGAAGATTGCCGACTGGCGCGCACGCCATCCTGAACTGGATGACGGCGGCCTCGAAGACCTGTTGCGCGTCGATGACACGCAGCTCAGTGAACTGCGCCAGCGATTGCTGCACAACGAAAAAGCCATCGAACAGGCCAAGGTGCTGCTGCAGGAACGTGATCAGCGTCTGGCCGATCATCAGGCGCAGCACAACGGCAATGTCGATGCCGAACAACTCGCCAGCGCCCTCGCCGATCTGCAAAACCAGTTCAACCTCAGCGAGCAACAGTGCGCCGAACTGCGCGCCGAACAGGCCGAAGATCAGCGCCGGCAAAACGCCAATCAGGCACTCGCGCAGCAGATCGCCGACGCCTATGCCGAGTACCAGCGCTGGGCGCGTCTGAATGCGTTGATCGGCTCGGCCACCGGCGACACCTTCCGCAAGATCGCCCAGGCCTACAACCTCGACCTGCTGGTACATCACGCCAACGTGCAGCTGCGCCAACTGGTCAAGCGCTATCGCTTGAAACGCGGTGGCAGCATGCTCGGCCTGCTGGTGATGGATACCGAGATGGGCGACGAATTGCGCTCGGTGCATTCGCTTTCCGGCGGCGAAACCTTCCTGGTGTCGCTGGCCCTTGCATTGGGGCTGGCATCGATGGCCTCGAGCACGCTGAAAATCGAATCGCTGTTCATCGACGAAGGCTTCGGCAGCCTCGATCCGGAATCGCTGCAACTGGCGATGGACGCCCTCGACGGTTTGCAGGCGCAGGGACGCAAGGTCGCAGTGATTTCCCACGTGCAGGAAATGCACGAACGGATTCCGGTGCAGATTCAGGTGCAACGCCAGGGCAACGGCTTGAGTACGCTGGAGGTGAAATGAACACGCTGTATTCGTTCCGCCGCTGCCCGTATGCGATGCGGGCGCGGATGGCCCTGCGCTATTCGGGGGTGCCGGTGGAGATTGTCGAAGTCAGCCTCAAGGCCAAACCGGCCGCGATGCTGGCGATCTCGCCCAAAGGCACGGTGCCGGTGCTGGATGCCGATGGGCAGGTGATTGATGAAAGTCTGGAGATCATGCGCTGGGCGTTGGCGCAGCATGATCCGGACGATTGGCTGCTCGGTGGTGATTCACGGATTGCCGGGGTGATCGAGGCTAACGATCAGGGGTTCAAGGTGCATTTGAACCGCTACAAGTACGCCGAACGCTATCCGGAGCAACCGATGGAAGTTTATCGGGCTGAGGGGGCGTTGTTTTTGCAGCGGCTGGATGGGTTGCTTGAAGGTCGGGATTATTTGCTGAGTGATCATCCGTGTCTCGCGGATATCGCGTTGCTGCCGTTCGTTCGGCAATTTGCGCATGTTGATCGCGAGTGGTTTGCGCAGACGCCTTATGTGCGGTTGCAGGCGTGGTTGCAAGGTTTTCTTGAGTCCGAGCTGTTCACGGCGATCATGAAGAAGTAACCCGAACTCCTGGTACCGAACTCCTCGTGGCGAGGGGATTCATCCCCGATGGGCGGCGAAGCTGCCCTGAAATCAGACACCTCGGTGTATCAGAATAATCCGGTTCGCCGGGTCTGGGGCCGCTTCGCGGCCCATCGGGGATGAATCCCCTCACCACAATGATCGGGTTGTCTAAGCCAAGGCGTTGCACATGCCCAGTGCCATGCAATCCACTTCAAACGGCCCAAGAAAATCGACCTCAGCCTTGATTGGCGGATTGCCGGCCAGCAACCCCTGCGAGTTGGCCCGTTCGATGTTGTGCGCGATGCTGTGATTGGCCTCTATGGCCCGCGCCAGCGCGCCGACCGAGCCTTGGCCGAAGCCAAGTAACGCGGCGCCATTGGTCATCAGTGCCAGCCCGGCGATGACCCAGAGTCTGTAGCCTTTCATGCGCCGCCCACTCCTGCGAGTTCAGCGCGATCAACCAGCACGTCTGCGCGGTGTTCGAACTGGATGCCGGGGTGTGCGACCTGGATCGGTGCGTCGAAGCTGTGTTGGGTTTGCGCGGCGATGCTGACAAACAGCACCAGGGCCAGGTAAAGACCGATGGCCAGGTAGGCGCCGCGCTTGGCTGAGGTGATGATTGAACTGGCCATGATGTGCTCCGTGGGCATGTTTCAGTGCCGTCAGGATCGATCAAAAAAGCCGCGGTAACCACTCAGGGTTTGCCATAGTAAACATCAGCTTGGTTGATTATTTAGCCGGTCTATTTGCGCGGTTCAAGAAACCTATCAGGCTGCGAAAACACACGCACACGTGTAGGAGCTGCCGAAGGCTGCGATCTGTTGATTTTGCTTTTTAAAAACAAGATCAAAAGATCGCAGCCTTCGGCAGCTCTTACAGGGAGTTGTTCGAAGCGGGCATTTCAGTGTTGGGCTTTGTGATCCAGTGCGGCGTAGAAGTTGGCGCTCTGTTGCAGATATTTCTGGGTGTAGCTCTGGGTGTGGGATTTTTTGCTGCTGATTTCAGCGTTGGCACTGGCTGGCAATGCAACGGTGGCGGAGATGGCGGAAGCGGCGATGATCGAGAAGAGATTGAAGTTCATGGCGGTAACCCTCGTGTTCGGTTGGCTTGCTTTGCCCGGTTGGGCCGTGAAGCAAACTTAACGCTCGAGGGTTGATCGCTTGAAATGCTTTGTAGCATTACCGGATATCAGCGCGATTAATACAACGAGACAGGCCCCGCAAACCGGGGCCTGTGGCTTATTGTCGCACTAGAAACTTGAGGTCGCTGGGGGCGTCCATCGGCAGTTTTTGCACGGTTTTGCCGAGCAGACCGGTCTTGGCATCGCGCTCGACGACGACAATTTCGTTGCTCTTCTGGTTGGCGATCAGCAGAAACTTGCCACTCGGATCAAGGCTGAACTCACGCGGGTGATCGCCTTCTACCGAACGCTTTTGCAGCTCTTTGAGCTGACCGGTCACCGGATCGATGCTGAACACCAGCAGTTGATTGGCGGTGCCACGGTTGCTGACGTAGAGGAACTTGCCATCGGCCGACGCATGCAGAGCGGCGGCGGCTTTGTCCGAGGTCGGCTGACCGGCGGCCAGATCGACCAGTTGCGTCTGGGTCAGCACGCCGTCGTGGTAGTCGAACACCGCGACCTGCGCGCTCATTTCCATGGTCAGCCAGGCATGCTTGCCGTCGGCACTGAACAGCAGATGACGCGGGCCACTGCCGGCAGGCAGGCTCACCGAAGCGGTTTTCGCCGGGGTCAGTGGCAGGTCCGGGTTGGCCTTCGGGTCGAACTGGTAGATGAAAACCTTGTCCGCCCCGAGGTCGTTGGAGAACACATAGCGACCATCCGGCGAGGACACGGTCGAGTGCACGTGGTTGGATGCCTGACGCTCCGGATTGACCCGGCTCGCCGGGTGCGCGCTCATCTGCACCACGGGTTTGAGTTTGCCATCGGCGCCGACCGGCAACACCGCGAGGGTGCCGCCCGGATCTTCGACCACCGAATAGTTGCTGACGAACAGATGGCTGGCATCGCCGCTGAGGCTCGAATGGGTCGGCTCGTTGCCCAGGCTCTGCACTTGATTGATCAAGGTCAGGGCGTGGGTCTTGGAATCGATCGAATAGCTGCTGACGCGGCCGACCGGATCTTTCTGGCCGGGGCCGTTTTCGTTGACCACGAACAGATGCTTCTGGTCCTTGGAAAAGGTCAGCCACGACGGGTTTTCGCTCTTCACCACTTGCAGCGGCTTGGCGTCGATCTGCCCGGTGGCGCTATCGAAATTCATTCGATAGATGCCCTGGCTGGTGCCGGCGGTGTAGGAGCCAACCAGCAATTGATAGTTCTCGGCGCTGGCACTGGACAGGCCCATCGCACCGACGCTGCCGGCCATCAGCAGTGGCCAGAATTTACGCATGTTCATTGATCATCTTCCTCGTCGTCGCTGCTGCTGACTACATCACCGAGGCAAACCAGACGGTGCTCGCCGGTGGTCTTGGTGTCGCTGGCATAGCCAATGATCAGCCAGCTCTGCAGATCTTCGTCAAACGTCGCCGCCGTAACCTGCGCCGGGGTGAACTCCCAATGCTTGGCCGTGCGGCCATCGATACATTCGATGTGCAGGTTGTCGTCTTCGTCGAGGGCGAATTCGAAGGCGTGCAAGCCATCGATTTCGACCATGCCGCAGTGTTCGAGGGCGTTGAGAAGGGTTGGGGCAGTCATGGCAAACAGTCTTTCTTAGGGGGGAAAGGGCCAATGATAGCTCATTGTCGTGCCCGGCCCTTGTAGGAGTGAGCCTGCTCGCGATGGCGGTGTGTCATCCAACCAAGATGTCGAATGTGAAACCGCTATCGCGAGCAGGCTCACTCCTACAGGGGATTTGCGGTGTGGGTTAGAAGGCGTCGCGCGAGGGCTTGCCGTCTACCAGCCGCTGAATGCGCAACGGATTGCCATTCTTCAGCGGTTCCGGCAGCAAGCTGTCGGGGTAGTTCTGGAAACACACCGGACGCAGGAAGCGATCGATCGCCAGCGTCCCCACCGAGGTGCCGCGCACATCCGACGTCGCCGGATACGGCCCGCCATGCACCATCGAATCACACACTTCCACACCCGTTGGATAACCATTGAGCAGGATCCGTCCGACTTTCTGTTCGAGCAGCGGTGTCAGCTCCGGAAAGCGCTCGAAGTCGGCTTGTTCGCCGATCATCGTCGCGGTCAGTTGGCCGTGGAGGCCCTGCAACGCCGCGCTCAACTCGGCCTTGTCCGCTACTTCGACGATCACCGTAGTCGGGCCGAACACTTCTTCCTGCAGCACTTCATCGCCGTTGATCAACAGGCTGACATCGGCCTTGAACAATTGCGGCTGCGCCTGATTTCCCTGCTGCGGCTGGCCCGCCAAGTGCTCGATGCCGGAATGCGCCAGCAACTTTTGCAGACCTTTGCCATAGCTGCCGAGGGTGCCGGCGTTGAGCATGGTCTGCGCCGGTTGGTCGCCAATCAGTCCGGCGACTTGCTGGACGAAGGCGCTGAACTGCGGCGAGCGGATACCGATGACCAATCCCGGATTGGTGCAAAACTGGCCGCAGCCCTGCACCACCGAAGCGGTCAGGGCGCGGGCAATGGTTTCCGAGCGCTCAGCCAAGGCTTGGGGCAGAACAATCACCGGGTTGATGCTCGACATCTCGGCGAACACCGGGATCGGTTGCGGCCGCGCCGCTGCCATGTCGCACAGTGCCCGACCGCCCTTCAGCGAACCGGTGAAACCGACCGCCTGAATCGCCGGATGCTTGACCAGCCACTCGCCGACGCCACCGCCATAGATCATGTTGAACACACCGGCCGGCATCGCGGTTTTTTCGGCGGCGCGAATCAGTGCATCGGCGACAAGTTCAGCGGTAGCCATATGACCCGAGTGTGCCTTGAACACCACCGGGCAACCGGCGGCCAGCGCCGCAGCGGTATCGCCACCGGCCGTAGAAAACGCCAGCGGAAAGTTGCTCGCACCGAACACTGCCACCGGGCCGAGGCCGATGCGGTACTGGCGCAGATCAGGGCGTGGCAACGGCTGGCGATCCGGCAACGGCAGGTCGATCCGCGCGCCATAGAAATCACCGCGCCGCAGGACTTTGGCGAACAGGCGCATCTGCCCGCTGGTGCGCCCGCGCTCGCCCTGAATCCGCCCCGCAGGCAGCGCGGTTTCGCGGCAGACCAACGCGACGAAATCATCACCCAACGCATCCAGCTCATCGGCAATCGCGTCGAGAAACTGTGCGCGGCGCTCGGCGCTGAGGCTGCGATAGGCCGGGTACGCTGCTGCGGCGGCTTTGGCGGCGGCATCGACTTCGGCTTCAGTCGCTTGAATGAAATCGTACGGCAGCTGTTCGCCGGTGGTCGCGTCGACGCTTTGCAGTTTCACATTGCCTGCTGCGCTACGCTGTCCGCCGATGTAGTTGTGGCCGAGAATCTGAGTCATGGGAGCTCCTTAAAGGGTACCGATGCTGTCCGGTTGAAAAGCCGCTGCTGCCGTGGCGATACCGTTGACCAGCGGGGCGCCGAATTCGGCCTGGCTGATTTCAAACTGGTCGCCCGGTTGGGTGCGAATGCCATCGGCGAACGACAGGGTCGCGGTGCCGAAGAAGTGAATGTGCACGTCGCCCGGACGCAGGAACTGGCGATATTTGAAGTGGTGGTATTCAAGGTTGGCGAGGCTGTGGCACATGTTGGCCTCGCCGCTGAGGAATTCGTTTTGCCACAGCACTTCGCCGTCACGCAGGATGCGACTGCTGCCGGCCAGATGTTGAGGCAATTCACCGGTGCGAAGTTCCGGGCCGTAACTGCAACTGCGCAGTTTCGAGTGGGCGAGGTACAGGTAGTTCTTGCGCTCCATGACGTGGTCGGAGAACTCGTTGCCCACCGCGAAACCGAGGCGATACGGTTTGCCGTCATGGCCGATGACGTAGAGCCCGGCCATCTCCGGTTCCTCGCCGGCATCCTCGGCAAACGGTGGCAACGGGAAGGCTTCGCCCGGACGCACGACGATGCTGCCGTCGCCCTTGTAAAACCATTCCGGCTGCACGCCCGCGTGCCCCGCCGCTGGTTTACCGCCCTCCACGCCCCATTTGAAGATGCGCATGGTGTCGGTCATTTGCGCTTCGTCGCCGGCCTGCTGGTGCATCTTGTCCCGCGCCGAGGCGCTGCCCAGATGCGTGAGGCCGGTGCCGCTGACCAGCAAGTGCGCAGGATCGGGATGGTCCAGCGGCGGCAGGATGCGCCGGTCTTTGAGCAACTGCGCATAGTCATGACTGATGCCCAGGCCGTGGGTTTGTACTCGCTGCTCCAGGGTGCCGCCGGCCTCAATCGCGGCCAACGCGAGATCGCGTACGCTGCGGGCGTCCTGCACTTCGCGGATCAGCCCGTTGTCGACCACGCCGACGCGGCGCTCGCCGTTAATCAATTCGAATTGAACCAGATGCATATGTCCTCTCCTGTAAACCAGTCTTGAATTCGGCGCCGATCCATTGTGGGAGCGGGCTTGCTCGCGAAAGCGGTGTGTCATTCAACGATGATGGTGGCTGACCCACCGCATTCGCGAGCAAGCCCGCTCCCACATGGGTTCCATGTTGTTCTGCAGATTCAGGTTCGGGTGGCACCGCGTGCGCTGGCGGCGAACTGCTCGACCGGCAGCACATGCTTGCGCTCAAGCACCCGGTAAACGATTGCAGTAAGAATCAAACCAAACACCATCACCCCACTGAGGAAATACAGCCCCGAAGCCAGGTTCCCGGTGTATTCCTTCAGCGCGCCGATCACGAACGGGCCGATGTAGCCACCGAGGTTGCCCACCGAGTTGATCAGCGCGATCCCCGCCGCCGCACTCGCACCGGCAAAGAACCGCCCGGGCAAGGTCCAGAACACCGCGGTGCAGGAAAACAGCGCGAACGCCACCAGGCACAGCGCCGCCAGTTGCGCCACCGGCAGGGTCAGCCACGCGCTGAAGAACAGGCCCAGCGCGCCCAGTACATAGAGCACCGCCAGATGGCCGTAGCGATCATTCATGCGGTCGGAGCTGCGCGGCACGATCAGCAGACCGACGATGCCAAAGATGTACGGCACCGCCGAGACAAAACCGGTCACCAGATCGCTGCCACCGAACTGTTTGATCAGCGTCGGTAGCCACAGGCCGAGGCCATAAATACTCAGGGTCACCGGCAGGTAGAACAGCGCCAGCAGCAATACGCGTTTGTCCTTGAGTGCATGCAGCGGGTTGCCGTGACGGGTCTGGCCGTATTCCTGCAAATCCTTTTTCAGTTCGCCGGTCAGCCAGTCTTTCTCGGCCTGATCCATCCACTTCACGTTTTGCGGGCCATCGGGCAGCCAGCGCAATACTGGCCAGGTCAACAGAATTGCCGGGGTGCCGATGACGATGAACAGCCACTGCCAGCCGTGCAGGCCGAGGATGCCGTCCATGCCCAACAAGCCGCCGGACACCGGGCCGGTGATCATCATCGCGATCGGTTGAGAGAGGATGAACAGGCCAAGGATCTTGCCGCGATGGCGCACCGGGAACCATTGGGTGATGTAGTAGAGAACGCCGGGGAAGAACCCCGCCTCCGCCGCGCCGAGCAGAAAGCGCATGACGTAGAAACTGTGCGGGCCCTGGACGAACGCCATGCCGATGGTGATCGCGCCCCAGGTGATCATGATCCGCGCGAACCAGCGCCGCGCACCGAAGCGCTCGAGCATCAGGTTGCTGGGAATTTCGAGAAGAAAGTAGCCGATGAAAAACAGCCCGGCACCGAGACCGTAGGCCGCATCACCGATGCCGATGTCGGCGCCCATGTGCAGCTTGGCGAAGCCGACGGCGGAGCGATCCACATAGGCAATCAGGTACAGCAGGATCAGGAAGGGAATCAGTTTCAGCGTGATGCGGCGGATCAGCCGCAGTTCCTGGCTCATGGGATCGGTCTCCGATTGTTGTTTTTATAGAACCTCGGGGGACGCCTCTCGTGGAAAACCGCCAGGGCCGATCCCTCCGTCGAAAACGACTATATAGTAATACTAATTACCCAACAACACTTCCAAAGCGGCGATTTTACGCTTATGTTTAGCCGTGACTCGCAAACAATAGTCTTACAATAAGAGAATCGATCATGTCTGAGAAGAAACCCACCCTGCGCTCGGCCCAATGGTTTGGCACTGCCGACAAGAACGGTTTCATGTACCGCAGCTGGATGAAGAATCAGGGCATCGCCGACCACCAGTTTCATGGCAAGCCGATCATCGGCATCTGCAACACCTGGTCGGAACTGACCCCGTGCAACGCGCATTTCCGCCAGATTGCGGAGCACGTCAAACGCGGGGTGATCGAGGCCGGTGGCTTTCCGGTGGAATTCCCGGTGTTCTCCAATGGCGAGTCAAACCTGCGCCCGACCGCCATGCTCACCCGCAACCTGGCGAGCATGGACGTCGAAGAAGCGATTCGCGGCAACCCGATTGACGGCGTGGTGCTGTTGACCGGCTGCGACAAAACCACCCCGGCGCTGCTGATGGGCGCGGCCAGTTGCGATGTGCCGGCGATCGTCGTCACCGGCGGGCCGATGCTCAACGGCAAGCACAAGGGCAAGGACATCGGCTCCGGCACGGTGGTCTGGCAGCTCAGCGAGCAGGTCAAGGCCGGCACCATCACCATCGACGATTTCCTCGCGGCCGAGGGCGGCATGTCACGCTCAGCGGGCACCTGCAACACCATGGGCACCGCGTCGACCATGGCCTGCATGGCCGAAGCACTGGGCACGTCCCTGCCGCACAACGCGGCGATTCCGGCGGTGGATGCGCGACGTTACGTGTTGGCGCACATGTCCGGCATGCGCGCGGTGGAGATGGTGCGCGAAGACTTGCGCCTGTCGAAAATCCTGACCAAGGAAGCCTTTGAAAACGCCATTCGGGTCAACGCGGCTATTGGCGGTTCGACCAACGCAGTGATTCACCTGAAAGCCATCGCCGGGCGTATCGGCGTCGAGCTGGATCTGGACGACTGGACCCGCATCGGGCGCGGCATGCCGACCATCGTCGATCTGCAACCGTCCGGGCGTTTCCTGATGGAAGAGTTTTATTACGCCGGAGGCTTGCCGGCGGTGCTGCGGCGTCTCGGCGAGGCCAATCTGATCCCCAATCCCGATGCGCTGACCGTCAACGGTAAATCGCTGGGCGAGAACACCAAGGATGCGCCGATCTACGGCGAGGACGAAGTGATCCGCACCCTCGACAATCCGATCCGCGCTGACGGCGGTATCTGCGTGCTGCGCGGCAACCTGGCGCCGCTCGGTGCGGTGCTCAAGCCGTCCGCCGCCACGCCTGAGCTGATGCAGCATCGCGGTCGCGCGGTAGTGTTCGAGAACTTCGACATGTACAAGGCGCGAATCAATGATCCGGAACTGGATGTCGATAAAGATTCGATTCTGGTGATGAAAAACTGCGGGCCGAAGGGTTATCCGGGCATGGCCGAGGTCGGCAACATGGGCTTGCCGGCCAAGCTGCTGGCTCAGGGCGTGACCGATATGGTGCGCATTTCTGATGCGCGAATGAGCGGCACCGCGTATGGCACGGTGGTGTTGCATGTCGCCCCGGAAGCGGCGGCCGGCGGGCCGTTGGCGGTGGTGCAGGAAGGCGACTGGATCGAGCTGGATTGCGCCAGCGGGCGGTTGCATCTGGATATTCCGGATGCCGAACTGGCGGCGCGCATGGCGGATCTGCAGCCACCGCAGCAGTTGTTGGCGGGTGGCTATCGTCAGCTGTACATCGATCATGTGCTGCAGGCGGATCAGGGCTGTGACTTCGACTTCCTGGTGGGTTGCCGAGGGGCGGAAGTCCCGCGCCATTCTCACTAACCCCGCAGATCTACTGTAGGAGTGAGCCTGCTCGCGATAAAGGTCCGCCAGTTGTTACACATGCTGACTGACACACCGCCATCGCGAGCAGGCTCACTCCTACATTTGCTATGCATCGGCCTCAAGATCGCCGCACGCCTGCTATGATGCGCGGCATCTCCATCGCTCAGGATCGCGCCGTTCCCCATGGATTACCGCAAACCTTCCGACCGTAAAAGCATGCACTCGCGCATTGTCCAGGAACTGGGCATGCAGATCGTCTCCGGACGTTTTTTGCCCGACGACAAACTGCCCGCCGAAGCGCTGTTGTGCGAGGAATACGCGGTGAGCCGGCCGGTGTTGCGCGAAGCCACGCGGGTGCTGGTGGCCAAGGGGCTGGTGTATTCAAAACCGCGCGTCGGCACGGTGGTCAAGGCCCGTCGCGAATGGCACATGCTCGACCCGGACGTGCTGCACTGGCTGATGCAAAGCAGTCCGCAGAATGAATTCTTCAATGTGCTGACCAGTGTGCGCAGCATCATCGAACCGGCCGCCGCCGCCCTCGCCGCCCAGCATGCGACCGAGGCCGACATCGCCGCCATCGGCGAGGCCTATCAACGCATGGAATCAGCGCCGACGCCGGAAGCCTTGCTGCAACCGGACCTGGACTTCCACAGCCGCATCGCTGACGCGACCCACAACGATCTGCTGGCGAACCTTTGCAACATGCTTTCGGTGGCGATTGCCGAGGCGTTGAAGCATTCGAATCAACGGCCGAATCTGCATGAACTGGCGTTGCCTCGGCACAAGGCGATTCTTACCGCGATCGAGAACCGTGATGCCCTTGGCGCCCGCCACGCGACGCTGGTTCAACTGGATGATGCGCGCAGTGCGCTTAGCGTCGTGCTAGGCACCGAGCTCTCCTGACACACCACAAATCCCCTGTGGGAGCGGGCTTGCTCGCGAATGCGGTGTGTCAGTCGGCACAAACTTATCTGACACACCGCATTCGCGAGCAAGCCCGCTCCCACAGGGGTTCAGCGTGAAGTTCAAGGCATGAAAAAGCCGCAACCCCAAGGTTGCGGCTTTGTCGTTTCAGGTATCCGGATCAGTGGGCGAACAGCGAGTTGCCCTTCTGCCCCGCCAGCTTCTCCGGTTTGATCAGGAACTTCGCCAGCGCCGGCAGCAGCCACAGCGCACCGAACATGTTCCACAGCAACATGAAGGTCAGCATCAGGCCCATGTCGGCCTGGAACTTGATCGCCGAGAAGATCCAGGTGCACACGCCAATCGCCAGGCACAGACCGGTGAACAGCACCGCTTTACCGGTGGATTTCAGGGTCTGGTAATAGGCTTCCTGCAACGGCAGACCCGCGCGCAGGAAACTTTCCAGACGGCTGTAGATGTAGATGCCGTAGTCCACGCCGATCCCCACGCCCAGCGCCACCACCGGCAGGGTCGCGACTTTGACGCCGATGCCCATGAACGCCATCAGCGCGTTGCCCAGCACCGAGGTCAATACCAGCGGCAGGACGATGCACAGGGTCGCCGCCCACGAGCGGAAGGTGATCATGCACATCACCGCCACGCAGATGTACACCAGGATCAGAATGGTCAGCTCGGCCTGTTTGATCACTTCATTGGTGGCCGCTTCGATCCCGGCGTTACCGGCGGCGAGGATGAATTCAAGACCGTCTTTGTTGTTGGCCTTGGCGAATTCCTGCACCGCGTGTACCGCACGGTCGAGGGTTTCGGCCTTGTGGTCGTTGAGGAAGATCAACACCGGCGCCAGCGAACAGCTGTTGTTGTACAGGCCGTCGGCGCGGGCGATCGAGTTGTTCAGCACGTCCGGATTGCGCGACAGGGTTTCCCATTTCAGGTTGCCCTCGTTCATGCCCTTGATCATCTGCTTGGACACGGTCACCAGCGAGATTGCCGACTGCACGCCCTCGGTGTTCTGCATCTTCCACATCAGTTCGTCGATCGGCGCCATGGCTTCGTAGCGCGAGCAGCCTTCGGTGGCGGTCTTGACCATCACCACCAGCACGTCGGAACTGGTGGAGTAGTTGTTGATGATGAAGTTGTTGTCCTTGTTGTAGCGCGAGTCCGGACGCAGCTCCGGTGCACCCTGGTCGAGGTCGCCGATTTTCAGGTTCTGGCTGTACCAGAGGCCGCCGCCGAAAGCGATCAGCGCCAAAGCGATGGAGATCGGTGCGACTTTCGGGCTGGCGAAGTTCGACAGGAAGCGCCAGAACGGATGTTCGCGATTCGCGTCCTTCTTGCTCTTGGCGATGGCGCGCTTGCTGATGCCGACATAGGAAATCGCTACCGGCAGCAGGATCAGGTTGGTGAACACGATCACCGCCACACCGATGGAGGCGCCAATTGCGAGTTCGCGGATCACGCCGATGTCGATGATCAGCAGAGTGATGAAGCCGACGGCGTCGGCGAGAATCGCGATCATCCCCGGCAGGAACAGTTGCCGGAAGGTGCGCCGCGCCGCAGTCAGGGCGTTGTCCGCCTCACTCGATTGCAGGGCGATACCGTTGATCTTCTGCACGCCGTGGGAAATGCCGATGGCGAAGATCAGGAACGGCACCAGCATCGAGTACGGATCCAGCCCGAAACCGAAGAAGTGCATCAGCCCGAGCTGCCAGACCACCGCCACCAGCGTGGTGCTCAACACCGCGACGGTACTGCGCAGGCAGTTGGTGAACCACAGCAGCAGGATCAAGGTGATGACGAAAGCGATGCCGAAGAACATCACCACCATCACCAGCCCGTCGATCAGGTCACCGACCTTCTTGGCGAAACCGACGATGTGGATCTTGACGTTGGGGTTCTGCGCTTCGAACTTGTTGCGGATCTTGTCTTCCAGTTCATGGGAGAACTGGCGGTAGTCCAGCGCGAGCAGCTTGCCCTGATCCTGCGGGTCCGGGTAGGACTCCAGCAGCGGGATGTCGACGATGCTCGACTTGAAGTCGTTGGACACCAGCCGCCCGACCTGGCCCGACTTGAGCACGTTGTTGCGCAGCATGTCGAGGCTGTCCGGCGAGCCGTCGTAGCTCTGCGGAATCACTTCACCGCCGGCAAAGCCCTCTTCGGTCACTTCGGTCCAGCGTACGCTCGGGCTCCACAGCGACTTGAGGCCGGAGCGGTCGACGCCGGAGATGTAGAACACCTCGTCGTTGATCTGCCGCAGCGTCTCCATGTACTCCTTGGAGAAGATGTCGCCGTCCTTGGCTTCCACCGAAATACGCACGGTGTTGCCCAGGTTCGCCAGATCGTTGCGATGCTCCATCATCTTCTCGATGAACGGATGCTTGAGCGGGATCATTTTTTCGAAACTGGTGGACGGCCGGATCAGCGTGGCCTGCCAGAACAGGAAGATGCTGACCACCAGGCAGATCAGGATCACGGCCGGGCGGTTGTTGAAAATCAGACGTTCGAGGAGCGTCGCTTTGTCCTGCTGAGGAGTGATCAAGGAAGTCATAGCCCCGCCTTCTTATTATTGATTTCGGCGCCGTTGGGCTGCGTGGTGTGCACGCCGCCCTGCCCGGTCAGAATCAGATTGCCGTCGCCGGCCGCAGTGACCGAGGACAGCGAGATGCGGTCCGGGCGGTTGAACACGCTGAAGGTTTCGCCGTTGTCGCTGCTGCTGATCACCGAG
The DNA here is from genome assembly GCF_058787295.1 of Pseudomonas sp. FW305-3-2-15-E-TSA4. NCBI lineage: Bacteria > Pseudomonadati > Pseudomonadota > Gammaproteobacteria > Pseudomonadales > Pseudomonadaceae > Pseudomonas > Pseudomonas sp. FW305-3-2-15-E-TSA4. Next base: position 207,539 of record NZ_JBYSZP010000010.1, read on the forward strand.
CCGCCGTTGCCGACGATCACAATCGAGCCGTCGGCGAGCAGCGTGGCGCCGGACAGACCGAACTCCAGCGCACCGCGCGCGGCCTTGAGTTCGACCTGCTGCCAGGTGCTGCCGAAATCGCTGGAGCGGTAGAGGTTGCCGCGCAGGCCGTAGGCCAACAGAGTCTGCGCCTGCGCGGTGCCGATCACGCCGAACAGCGAGCCTTGATACGGGCCCTGGATTTTCTCCCAGGTCTGGCCCCAGTCCGGGGAGCGGAACATGCTGCCCTGCTCGCCGACGATGAACAGCCCGGCGTCCTTGACGGCGGCGATGGCGTTGAGGTGGAACTGATCCTGGTTGTCGAGACGGTCGCTGACGTCTTGCCAGTTCTTGCCGCCGTCGGTGGTTTCCAGCAATGCACCGTAAGCACCGACCGCAACACCGTGATTAACGTCCTGGAACCAGACGTCGAGCAGCGGTGCTTCGCGCTTGAGGTCTTCGAACTGTTTGCTCCAGGTCAGGCCGCCGTCTTCGCTGGCGAGAATCTGCGCGTCGTGACCGACCGCCCAGCCGTGCTTGTCGTCGACGAAATACACCGCCGTCAGCAGTTGCCGGGTCGGCACCTTGGCCTGGGTCCAGGTCTTGCCCTGGTCATCGGAATAGAGAATGTGCCCGCGATCACCCACCGCCACCAACCGGGTGCCGGCGTGGACAACATCGAGTATCAGGCTTTTGGCGGCTTTGGCCGATTCGGTGGAATACACCCCGTCGGCGGGCGCTTCGGCGGCCAGCACGGGTGCCGACAAGACAGCACAGCCCAGCAGTGTGAGGGCTGTGGCCAGCAACGCGGTGTTGCGAAACGCCGGCGGGCGGCAACGACTCATAGACCTTCCCCTATTTATTATTGTTAGGCCATTGGGCCTTAGGGCGCCGCAAGGGTGCTCGTGGTGACTGACAGGTCACAAGCATAGCCGTGAAACCCGCAGTCCAGAGCGCCTTGGGAAGCTGGCTCATCCTATCGGGCTTTGGAAACGTCTGACAATCGGCGCCACGTTATCTTTTGTTAACCGAAAGCGGCCCCTGTAACGAATGAATTTCCCTGTGGGAGCGAGCCTGCTCGCGAAGACGGTATTGGCGCTTACGAATATCTCAGCGCGTGAGCAGGCTCAATCTTCGCCGCCCGCAACGCCGGGTACACCGTCGCCAGGAAGCTCAGAATAAAGCCCGCCGAGCAGATCAACAGCACATCCCCGCCCTGCAATTCCGAAGGCAGGTTGCTGACGAAGTACACGTCGGAACTGAAGATGTGCTGCCCGGTAACGCGCTCGACCCAGCCGACCATCTCGCTGACATTCAGTGCCGCGATCACGCCGAGCACGCCGCCAATCAGTGTGCCGACAATCCCGATCACCGTGCCCTGCACCATGAAGATCGCCATGATCTGCCGTGGCGTGGCGCCGATGGTGCGCAGGATCGCGATGTCCGCGCCCTTGTCGTTAACCACCATGATCAGCGTGGCGATGATGTTGAACGCCGCCACCGCAACGATCATCAGCAACAGCAGGCCAATCATGGTTTTTTCCATTTTCATCGCGCTGAACAGGCTGCCCTGGGTGTGAGTCCAGTCGTCAGCCTTGAACTCGGCACCGAGGCCTGCGGCGATGTCCGAGGAGACTTTCGGCGCGGCGTACAGATCCTTCACCGCAAGGCGCACACTCTGCACCTGATTCGGCTGCCAGTGCTGCATGGTCGCGGCATCGGCCACGTGGATCAGCCCCATCGAGCCGTCCAGTTCAGCGCCGACCTTGAACACACCGACCACGTTCAGGCGCTGCATGCGCGGGGTAATGCCACCCGGTGCGGTGCTGACTTCCGGCACGATCAGAGTGATCTTGTCGCCGACGTTGAGGCGGAAGCGGCGCGCGGTGATTTCACCGATCACTACACCGAACTCGCCCGGTTTCAGGTCATCGAGACGCCCCTGCACAATGTGCTGGGCCACGATCGACACCTTACCTTCCTGGGCCGGGTCGACGCCGCTGATCTGGATCGGCTGCATCAAACCCTTGTAGGACAGCATGCCTTCCATCTCGGTGAACGGCACGGCGGCGGTCACTTCCGGATTTTTCAGCGCGGCGGCGGCGACCGGCTGCCAGTCATCGATCGGCTTGACGCCAACGATGGTCGCGTGCGGCACCATGCCGAGGATGCGCGAGCTCATTTCACGCTGGAAGCCGTTCATCACCGACAGCACCACGATCATCGCCAGCACGCCGAGGGCGAGCCCGATCATCGAAGTCATCGAGATGAACGAAACAAAGCGATTGCGGCGCTTGGCGCGGGTATAGCGCGTGCCGATAAAGATCGATAACGGTCTGAACATTCGCTGGGGCACCGTATAAAAATAAAAGACCCGATGCCTTTACAGGCACCGGGTTTCGGTCGGTCAAATGGCGGTCAGGCAACCTTCTTGCAACTGCAGGACGCGGTCCATCTGGCGGGCCAGGTTCATGTCGTGAGTCACCACCAGGAACGCCGTGCGCATTGAAGTGCTGAGTTCCAGCATCAAGTCCTGGATGCCTTCGGCGGTGTGCGAATCAAGGTTGCCGGTTGGCTCGTCGAGCATCACCAGGCCTGGATTGTTCACCAGCGCACGGGCGATGGCCACACGCTGGCGCTCGCCACCGGACAGCTCGGCCGGTTTGTGCTCCAGACGATGGCCCAGCCCCACCCGCTCCAGCAACGCGGTAGCGCGCTGACGTGCTTGCGGGATCGCGGTCTTGCCGATCAGCAGCGGCATGCAGACGTTTTCCAGCGCGGTGAATTCCGGCAGCAAGTGGTGGAACTGGTACACGAACCCCAAGGCACGGTTACGCAGCAGACCACGCTTCTTCTCGCTCAGCGCCGACAGTTCTTCGCCGTCGAGCCAGACGCTGCCTTCAGTCGGCGTGTCGAGACCGCCGAGCAGGTTGAGCAAGGTACTTTTGCCGGAACCAGACTTGCCGACGATAGCCACACGCTCGCCCGGGTGCAACTCCAGTTGCAGACCGGCCAACACTTGCACCGACTCCGGGCCTTCCTCGTAGGATTTGCCCAGGTTGCGGCAGCTCAAGATTGCTTTATCACTCATGCCCGACTCACTCATAACGTAGCGCCTCCGCCGGCTGGGTGCGCGCAGCACGCCAGGCGGGATACAGGGTGGCGAGGAAACTCAGGACCAACGCAGCAGCGCAGACCATGACCACGTCCTGGCTCTGCACCTGCGACGGCAGATAATCAATGAAATACACATCGGCGTTGAGGAACTTGTGGCCGATCAGCCCTTCGAGGGCGGAAATCGCCGCACTGACGTTGAGCGCAGCGAGAATACCGAGCACCGCACCAATCGCCGTACCGACCACGCCGATCACGGTGCCCTGCACCATGAACGTGCGCATGATCGTTCCCGGCGTAGCGCCGAGGGTGCGCAGAATGGCGATGTCGCTCTTCTTGTCATTTACCACCATCACCAGCGTGGAAATGATGTTGAACGCAGCCACCGCGACGATCAGCAGCAACAGCAGGCCGATCATGGCTTTTTCCATGCGGATCGCCTGATACAGATTGCCGTGCGTGCGGGTCCAGTCGCGGGCGTAGTAATGGTCTTCGCCCAACTGCTGGGCGATGGTCCAGGCCACGCGCGGCGCCTGGAACAGATCATCGAACTTCAACCGGATGCCCTGCACCTGATCAGGCTTCCAGCGGTGCATTTTCGCCAGATCCTGCAGGTTGGTGACGCCCAGATAGCCGTCCAGCTCACCGGCGCCGACATGGAAAATGCCGACCACGGTGAAACGCTTCATGCGCGGGAACATCCCGGCCGGGGTCACGCTGACCTCCGGCGCGACGAAGGTGACCTTGTCACCCAGGCCCACGCCGAGCTTGGTCGCGGCCTTGTCGCCGATGACGATGCCGAAGCTGCCCGGCGTCAAATCGTCGAGTTTGCCCTGCTTCATGAAGTTGTCGATGATCGACACATTGCGCTCGAGCGCGGGGTCGATGGCGTTGAGCAACACCTTGGACACCTGGCCGTTGTTGGTCAGCAAACCCTGCATCTGGGTGAACGGCGCAACCGCCGTCACCTCAGGGTTGCGTTTGACCTTGGCGGCCAGGCTCTGCCAATCGTTGATCGGCTCGCCGGTTTCAAGAGTCGCGTGGGGCACCATGCCCAACACGCGGGTGCGCATCTCATGATCGAAGCCGTTCATCACCGATAGCACCACGATCATCACGACCACGCCAAGGGCGAGCCCGATCATCGAAGTCAGGGAAATGAATGACACAAAATGATTGCGACGCTTTGCACGGGTATAACGCGTGCCGATAAATACGAAGAGAGGTCTGAACATGTCGGGGCTTGTTCGGAGGGAAAAGGAACGTCCTTGTGGCGGGGGTCGATAACCAGCTTTACACTCAGACCACCGCCGCTACCATGGGTTCGCCATGTCGACATTAGATGAAGAAGATCGCCGCGAATACTACCGTATCGAGGACACGATCGCACTGGAAATTCGGCCCCTGTCCGCTCCCGAAGCCGCAGGCCAGGAAGTGTTGCAGGATGCTTCCCCGCTGTTCAACCTGCTCAGCGAACTGCACCTGAGCGAATTCGAGTCGCAGCACCTGTTACGCCAGATCAGCGAGCGCGACCGGGCGATCGCCGCGTTTCTCAAATCCCAGAACAAACGCATCGACCTGCTCAGCCAGGTGGTCGCCCTGACCGTGCTCGGCCATATCGGCGAGCCGCAACCGGTGATCATCTCCGAAGGCGGGATCGACTTTCAGCACCCGACCCCAATCGCCACCGGCGCGCACCTGTCGGTGAAACTGGTGCTGATGCCGCAGGCACTGGGCCTGCTGCTGCGCGCCCGCGTCACTCATTGCGACCGCAAGGGCGACGGCTACGACGTCGGCACCGAGTTCGAACACTTGACCGACGCCCAGCGCCAGTTGCTCGCCCGCTATATCTTGCAGAAACAGGCCCAGGAACGACGCCTGGCCCGTGAACAGAACGAATCAGGCATTTAAATTAAGGAAGCACCGTGACCCTCATCTACGGCCACCGCGGCGCCAAGGGCGAAGCACCGGAAAATACCCTGACCAGTTTTCAGGAATGTCTCAAGCACGGCGTGCGCCGTTGCGAACTGGATCTGCACCTGTCCAAGGACGGCGAGCTGATGGTGATCCACGACCCGACCCTCAAGCGCACCACCGACCGGCGCGGCAAGGTGGTCGAGCACACCGCCGCCGAACTGGTGACCTACGACGCGCGCAAGGGCGGCCCGGGCTGGATCAAGCCGTGCCCGATTCCGACACTGGAAGAGCTGTTCGAAAAATGTGATTTCGAGCACTGGCAACTGGAAGTCAAAAGCGCTTCACGCACCCGCGCCGCGACTACCGTACTGGCGATTCGCGAAATGGCCCAGCGTCATGGCCTGCTGGACAAGGTCACCATCACTTCGAGCTCGCGGGAAGTGCTGAAAGCGGCGCTGGACCTGGTACCGGACGTGTCGCGTGGACTGGTGGCCGAATACGCCTGGCTCGACCCGCTAAAGGTCGCCGCCAGCTATGGCTGTGAGATTCTGGCTCTGAACTGGACGCTGTGTACGCCGGAACGCCTGCAGAAGGCGCAGCGTCAGGGGCTGCATGTCTCGGTGTGGACCGTCAACGAGCCTGCGCTGATGCGCAGACTCGCCGACTTCGGCGTTGACAGCCTGATTACAGACTTTCCCGGTTTGGCCACTGCCACCCTTGAGAATTGCTGAAATCGGTCTCCCCGGCCGGCTCAGGCCACCGGCCGGAGCCCGTCAAAAAAGCCGGTTGAGGCCGTCGTACGCCGCTACCCGATAGGCTTCGGCCATGGTCGGGTAGTTGAACGTGGTGTTGACGAAGTACTTCAGCGTATTCAACTCGCCCGGCTGGCTCATGATCGCCTGACCGATGTGCACGATCTCCGACGCCTGATAACCGAAGCAGTGGACGCCCAGCACTTCCAGGGTTTCACGGTGGAACAGGATCTTCAGCATGCCTTGCGGCTCGCCGGCGATCTGCGCACGCGCCATGCTCTTGAAGAACGCCTTGCCGACTTCGTACGGCACCTTGGCCTGGGTCAGCTCCTGCTCGTTCTTGCCGATCGAACTGATCTCCGGAATGGTGTAGATACCGGTCGGCACGTCATTCACAAAGCGCCAGCTGCCGTTATCGACGATGCTGCCGGCAGCCGAACGACCCTGGTCGTGGGCGGCACTGGCCAGACTCGGCCAGCCGATCACGTCGCCAGCGCCATAGATGTTCGGCACGCAGGTGCGGTAAGCCTCGTCGACTTCGATCTGGCCACGGCTGTTGACCTTGACCCCGATGTTTTCCAGACCGAGCTGGTCGGTGTTACCGGTACGGCCGTTGCACCAGAGCAAGGCGTCGGCCTTGATCTTCTTGCCGGACTTGAGGTGCAGGATAACCCCGTTATCGACGCCTTCAACACGATCGTAATCTTCGTTGTGGCGCACGGTGATGTTGTTGTTGCTGAAGTGATAGCTCAACGCCTGGGAAATTTCCGAGTCGAGGAAGCTCAGCAACTGACCACGGTTGTCCACAAGTTCAACCAATACACCCAGACCGCTGAAGATCGAAGCGTATTCACAGCCGATCACGCCGGCGCCGTAAACGATCAGTTTGCGCGGGGTGTGGCCGAGGCTGAGGATGGTATCGCTATCGTAGATACGCGGGTGATTGAAATCGATGTCCGCCGGACGATACGGGCGCGAACCGGTGGCGATGATGATGTGCTTGGCCACCAGCTTCTCGACAACACCGTTGGCGCAGACCACTTCGATGGTTTGCTCGTCGGCGAAGCTGCCGGTGCCGAAGAACACGTCGACGCGGTTACGGGCGTAGTAGCCAGTGCGCGAAGCGACTTGTTTGGAGATAACCTTTTCAGCGCTTTTCAACACGTCCGGGAAGGAGAACCAGCGCGGCTCGCCGATCGCCCGGAACATCGGGTTGGTGTTGAACTGCATGATCTGCCGCACCGAGTGACGCAGGGCCTTGGACGGGATGGTACCGAGGTGGGTGCAGTTACCGCCGACCTGGCGACGGCTGTCGACCATCGCCACCTTGCGCCCTGCTTTGGCGGCGTTCATTGCCGCGCCTTCTCCCGCCGGGCCGGAACCCAACACCACCACGTCGTAGTTGTAGACAGCCATGCGTACTCCTCAGAACAGGCCGCGGTGCCAGCAGCACCTGCGGCTAAATCACGCCGAATCGTGGCGCGAAGGAACAATTGGGGGTCAGTAAAGAACCCGGACACAGTCTATAGAAGCGTCAACGCCGCGCACATTAACCCTTGGTCGCGTCGTAGGCTACTTTTGCCTGCACTACAACGCCAGCTTTCGTACTGTTTTCAGTCAACTTTTGCGCCACTGAGGCGTTCGAAAGCTGCACTGGTGCGGATAACAAAACCTGTATCGGCACGAATCACGAAGAATGCACCAATGTCGTGTTTTTCGGCATAGTCCCAAGCCCTTTCAGGCCCGAGAATCAGCAACAGCGTCGATAGTCCATCGGCCATCAACGCTGAAGGATGAATTACCGTGACTGACGCCAGGCTGTGTAGGACCGGCGCCCCGCTCCGCGCATCGAAGGTGTGGGAATAACGCCGGCCACCTTGCAGGAAATAGTTACGGTAATCACCGGAGGTGGAAACCCCGTAGCCGTCGACCTGAATGATCCGTTCGGCCACCTGTTGATCGTCTCGCGGCTCTTCCAGCGCAATACGCCAGGATGAGCCATCAAGCTTCTTGCCCTTGGCCTTTAGCTCACCGGTGGCTTCGGCGAGATAGTCATGGATGCCCATCGACTCGAGCCTGGCGGCGATGGTGTCGACCGCGTAACCGGCGGCGATGCTGTTGAAGTCGACTTCGACAGCGGCGTCCTTGCACAAGCGGTCGCCGTCGATATGCAAATGGCGGTAGCCGACTCGCTGCAGGGTTTCGGCCAGCGCGGCGGAGTCGGGGACTGTCTCTTCACGCCCTTGCGGGCCGAACCCCCACAGGTTCATCAGCGGTTCGACAGTCAGGTCGTAGGAACCTTCGCTTTGCTCCGACAGCTGCTCGCCGACACGGACCAATTCGAGCACGGCAGCCGGCATGGTCTGACAGCTGTTCGCTGGCAAGGCATTGAAACGTTCGATGTCGGAGTCATTGCGATAGGTCGACATCTGCCGATCTACTTTCGCGAGGATAGCCTCCACTTCCCGGCGAACTTGCGCCGGTTCGGCAACACCCGAGTGCCGCACGTACTTGATCGAATACGTGCTGCCCATGGTCGGCCCCCCAAAGCTTTCCATGGACTCACCGTTGCCACAGGCAGCGAGGACAACCGCCACACTCACAAGCCAAACCCACCGTCCAGTGAACAATTCTTCATCTCCCCATAAAAGCGCGCCGGCCATTATGGATCAAAGGCCCGCACGCTCCCCAACGGATGCAACGCGTCATAAGAAACCAATAATGAGTAACTGAAAATGTCCTCGACCACGGGCAAAGGCAAGGCGATTTTTCGCGTTGTCAGCGGCAATTTTCTCGAGATGTTCGACTTTATGGTCTATGGCTTCTACGCCACGGCCATCGCCAAAACCTTCTTCCCGGCCGACAGCGCCTTCGCTTCCCTGATGCTGTCCCTGGCCACCTTCGGTGCCGGTTTCCTGATGCGTCCACTGGGCGCGATCTTCCTTGGTGCCTACATTGACCGTCACGGTCGTCGCCAGGGCCTGATCATTACCCTTGCGTTGATGGCCGCCGGTACGATCCTGATCGCCTGCGTGCCGGGCTATGCCACTCTGGGTGTCGCAGCGCCGTTGATCGTGCTGTTCGGTCGCTTGCTGCAAGGCTTCTCGGCCGGCGTCGAGCTGGGCGGTGTTTCGGTGTATCTGGCGGAAATCGCCACGCCGGGCCGCAAAGGCTTTTTCGTCAGTTGGCAGTCCGCCAGCCAGCAGGCGGCGGTGGTGTTTGCCGGCCTGCTCGGGGTGGGCCTCAATCACTGGCTAAGCCCGGAACAGATGGGTGACTGGGGCTGGCGTGTGCCGTTCCTGATCGGCTGCATGATCGTTCCGGTGATCTTCGTCATTCGTCGTTCGCTGGAGGAAACTCCGGAATTCCAGGCGCGCAAACATCGCCCTACCCTGCGGGAAATCGTCCGCTCGATCGGTCAGAACTTTGGCATCGTCATCGCCGGCATGGCGCTGGTGGTGATGACCACGGTTTCGTTCTACCTGATCACCGCCTACACCCCGACCTTCGGCAAGGCTGAACTGCATCTGTCGGATTTCGACGCGCTGCTGGTGACCGTGTGCATCGGTCTGTCGAACTTCTTCTGGCTGCCGGTGATGGGCGCGGTGTCCGACAAGATCGGGCGCAAACCCCTACTGCTGGCGGCGACCATTCTGGCGATCCTCACCGCTTACCCGGCGCTGTCGTGGCTGGTGGCGAACCCGAGTTTCAGTCATCTGCTGATCGTCGAACTGTGGCTGTCGTTCCTGTACGGTTCGTACAACGGCGCGATGGTGGTGGCGCTGACCGAAATCATGCCGGTGGAAGTGCGCACCACCGGATTCTCGCTGGCCTATAGCCTGGCGACGGCGACCTTTGGTGGCTTCACGCCGGCAGCCTGTACTTACCTGATCCACGTGCTGGACAACAAGGCTGCGCCGGGGATCTGGCTCAGCGGTGCGGCGGTACTGGGGTTGATTGCGACGCTGGTGCTGTTCCGTGGCAATAAGCATGAGCTGCGGACTGCGCAAGCGGCTGTGGCAGGTGGCGCCCGATAAAACGCCTTCGGGAGCAAGCCCCCTCCCACAAGGTCCGGTGGTGCCAACATGATTGTGTGAAAACCGCCAAACCTGTGGGAGGGGGCTTGCTCCCGAAGAGGCCGGTACAGGCAATAAAGATTCAGCAGGCATAAAAAAACGCCCCGACCTAAGTCGGGGCGTTTTCATTTGCAGCGAAGGCTTAGCGCGGGAACGCTGGCGGGTTTACACCGGCCATGTCTTCCATCACGCGAACCACCTGGCAGCTGTAGCCGAACTCGTTGTCGTACCAGACGTACAGCACAACGCGGTTGTCCTGAACGATGGTTGCTTCAGCATCGACCACACCGGCGTGACGCGAACCCACGAAGTCAGTGGACACCACTTCCTGCGAGTTGACGAAGTCGATTTGCTTGTGCAGATCGGAGTGCAGCGCCATGTAGCGCAGGTACTCGTTCATCTCTTCACGGCTGGCGGCTTTCTCAAGGTTCAGGTTGAGAATGGCCATCGACACGTTTGGCGTCGGAACGCGGATCGCGTTACCGGTCAGCTTGCCGGCCAGCTCAGGCAGAGCCTTGGCAGCAGCGGTGGCAGCACCGGTTTCGGTGATGACCATGTTCAGCGCGGCGGAACGGCCACGGCGATCGCCCTTGTGGAAGTTGTCGATCAGGTTCTGGTCGTTGGTGTACGAGTGAACGGTTTCGACGTGACCGTTGATGATGCCGAACTTGTCATTCACAGCCTTCAGCACCGGCACGATGGCGTTGGTGGTGCAGGAAGCGGCGGACACGATCTTGTCGTCAGCGGTGATTTCGTTGTGGTTGATACCGTGAACGATGTTCTTCAGCTTGCCTTTGCCAGGCGCGGTCAGAACAACGCGAGCAACACCCGGGCATTGCAGGTGCTGACCCAGGCCATCGGCGTCACGCCATACACCGGTGTTGTCCACCAGCAGCGCGTCTTTGATGCCGTACTGGGTGTAATCCACCTCGGTCGGGTTCTTCGCGTAGATCACCTGGATCAGGTTACCGTTGGCGGTGATGGTGTTGTTTTCTTCGTCGATGACGATGGTGCCGTTGAACGGACCGTGTACCGAATCGCGACGCAGCAGGCTGGCGCGTTTGGTCAGGTCGTTTTCGGCGCCTTTGCGCACGACGATGGCACGCAGACGCAGACCGTCGCCACCACCGGTTTTCTCGATCAGGATGCGCGCCAGCAGACGGCCGATACGACCGAAGCCGTACAGCACAACGTCAGTGCCTTTGCGGGCCGAAGCGTTTTGCTGACCAACCACGTCAGCCAGTTCTTCACGCACGAACTGCTCGGCACTGCGGCCGTTGCCTTCGCTGCGGAATTTGAACGCCAACTTGCCCAGGTCTACCGAAGCCGCGCCGAGCTTGAGCTCGCTCATGGCTTTCAGCAGAGGGAATGTTTCGTGGACGGAGAGTTCGCTATCGTCGGAGGAACGGTGGCGAGCAAAGCGGTGAGCTTTGAGAATCGCGATGACAGACTGGTTGATCAGGCTGCGGCCATAGATCGAGCTCACCACGTTGTTATTGCGGTAGAGCTGACCGATAAGCGGAATCATCGCTTCTGCGAGTGCTTCACGGTCGATCCATTCACCAAGACACTGGTCGGGCTTCTGAGTCACGGGAACCTTCCACATGTAGGGGCAGAAAAAAGGGGCTACATTATGCCGCCGAGAACCTCTTGTAGCAATGCGCGCTTGTCGCGCAATCGGTAACAAAATTCCGTTCAAAAAAATTACGCCCCGCGCCAGCCCAGTAAAACCGGGGCTTCCAGCGCAGTCAATTTTTCGACGACTGTTAGACGATGTCTGTAACCCTCCGTAACACCAGTCGATTTCGGCACTACATAACCACTAAAAAAGTGCTCGTTTTTATGGTTACCACTACATTTTGCGCAAAGCGCGAAGATAGACGCAGTCTGCAACTGACAGCCGGCACCTGACGCCGCTACAATTACCGACTTTGTCGCAAAGCCTGGAGCTCAACCTTCCGTGCCCGTTCTGCGTCTACCGCTTCTCCCTGCCGCGGCAGGTAAACAGCATTGGGGCAACCTGCCCGGTGCTGCCCTCAGCCTCGCGATTGCCGAGGCTGCCAGCGCTGCCAAGCGCTTCACCCTGCTACTGACCGCCGACAGCCAGAGTGCCGAACGGCTGGAACAGGAGCTGAGTTTCTTCGCCCCGGATTTGCCCGTGCTGCATTTCCCCGACTGGGAAACCCTGCCGTACGATCTGTTCTCGCCGCACCAGGACATCATCTCCCAGCGTATCGCCAGCCTTTATAGACTGCCGGAGCTGGCGCACGGCGTGCTGGTGGTGCCGATCACCACCGCCCTGCACCGCCTGGCGCCGACCAAGTTCCTGCTCGGCAGCAGTCTGGTGCTGGATGTCGGGCAGAAGCTCGATGTCGAACAGATGCGCTCGCGCCTTGAGGCCAGCGGCTATCGCTACGTCGATACGGTCTACGAGCACGGCGAGTTCACCGTACGCGGCGCGCTGATCGACCTGTTCCCGATGGGCAGCAAACTGCCCTATCGCATCGACCTGTTCGACGACGAAATCGAAACCCTGCGCACCTTCGATCCGGAAAACCAGCGCTCCATCGACAAGGTCGATTCGGTCAAGCTGCTGCCGGCCCGAGAGTTCCCGCTGCAGAAAGATGCGGTCACCCGCTTCAAGGCGCGCTTTCGCGAGCGTTTCGACGTCGACTTCCGGCGCTGCCCGATCTTCCAGGACTTGAGCAGCGGCATCACCCCGGCCGGTATCGAGTACTACCTGCCGCTGTTCTTCGACGAAACCTCGACACTGTTCGATTACCTGCCGCAGGACACTCAAGTGTTCTCGCTGCCGGGTATCGAACAAGCGGCAGAAAACTTCTGGAACGACGTGCGCAATCGCTACGAAGAGCGCCGTGTCGATCCATCGCGCCCTCTATTGCCGCCTGCGGAATTGTTCCTGCCGGTGGAAGACTGCTTCGCCCGCCTCAAGAGCTGGCCACGGGTCGTCGCCAGTCAGCAGGACGTCGAATCCGGTGCCGGTCGCGAGCGCTTCCCGGCGCAGGCACTGCCAAACCTGGCGATCGAAGCCAAGGCCACACAACCACTGGCGGCGCTCTCGACATTCCTCGACGAATTCCCCGGACGCGTGCTGTTCACCGCCGAATCCGCGGGCCGGCGTGAAGTCCTGTTGGAGCTGCTGGAACGCCTGAAGCTGCGGCCGAAAACCGTCGACAGCTGGCCGGACTTCGTTTCGAGCAAGGATCGCCTGGCGATCACCATCGCGCCGCTCGACGAGGGCTTGATGCTCGATGAGCCGGCGCTGGCGCTGGTGGCGGAGAGCCCGTTGTTCGGTCAGCGCGTCATGCAGCGTCGTCGCCGGGAAAAACGCGCCGACGCCAACAACGATGCAGTGATCAAAAACCTTACCGAACTGCGCGAAGGCGCGCCGGTGGTGCACATCGATCACGGTGTCGGGCGTTATCTGGGCCTGACGATTCTGGAAATCGACAACCAGGCTGCAGAATTCCTCACTCTGGAATATGCGGAGAACGCCAAGCTCTACGTGCCAGTGGCCAACCTGCACCTGATCGCGCGTTACACCGGCAGCGATGACTCACTGGCGCCGCTGCACCGCCTCGGCTCCGAGACCTGGCAGAAAGCCAAGCGCAAGGCCGCCGAACAGGTGCGCGATGTCGCTGCTGAATTGCTCGACATCTATGCCCGTCGTGCCGCCCGCGAAGGCTACGCGTTTGCCGACCCGAAAGCCGATTACGCGACCTTCAGCGCCGGTTTCCCGTTCGAAGAAACCCCGGACCAGCAAGCGACCATCGAAGCGGTGCGCGAAGACATGCTCGCGCCAAAGCCGATGGATCGTCTGGTCTGCGGCGACGTCGGTTTCGGCAAGACCGAAGTGGCGATGCGCGCCGCGTTCATCGCCGTGCACGGCGGGCGTCAGGTGGCGATTCTGGTGCCGACCACCCTGCTCGCCCAGCAACATTACAACAGCTTCCGCGACCGCTTCGCCGACTGGCCGGTGACCGTGGAAGTGATGAGCCGCTTCAAATCGGCCAAGGAAGTCAACGCGGCGATCGCCGACCTGGCGGAAGGCAAGATCGATATCGTCATCGGCACGCACAAGCTGCTGTCCGACGATGTGAAGATCAAAAACCTGGGTCTGGTGATCATCGATGAAGAGCACCGCTTCGGTGTGCGGCAGAAAGAACAGCTCAAGGCCCTGCGCAGCGAAGTCGACATTCTCACGCTGACCGCCACGCCGATTCCGCGCACGCTGAACATGGCGGTGTCGGGCATGCGTGATCTGTCGATCATCGCCACCCCGCCGGCGCGCCGCCTGTCGGTACGCACCTTCGTCATGGAGCAGAACAAGAGCACGGTCAAAGAGGCTCTGCTGCGTGAACTGCTGCGCGGTGGGCAGGTTTACTACCTGCACAACGACGTCAAAACAATCGAGAAGTGCGCGGCGGATCTCGCCGAACTGGTGCCGGAAGCACGGATCGGCATCGGTCACGGACAGATGCGCGAACGCGAACTCGAACAGGTGATGAGCGACTTCTATCACAAGCGCTTCAACGTGCTGATTGCCTCGACCATCATCGAGACCGGCATCGACGTGCCGAGCGCCAACACCATCATCATCGAGCGCGCCGACAAGTTCGGCCTGGCGCAATTGCACCAGTTGCGCGGACGTGTCGGTCGCAGCCACCACCAGGCTTACGCCTACCTGCTGACCCCGCCACGCCAACAAATCACGTCCGATGCGGAAAAGCGTCTGGAAGCGATTGCCAACACTCAGGATCTGGGCGCCGGTTTCGTGCTGGCGACCAACGACCTGGAAATCCGTGGCGCCGGCGAACTGCTGGGCGATGGCCAGAGCGGGCAAATTCAGGCCGTGGGTTTTACGTTGTACATGGAGATGCTCGAGCGCGCGGTGAAGTCGATCCGCAAGGGCGAGCAACCGAATCTCGATCAACCGCTCGGCGGTGGCCCAGAGGTCAACCTGCGCGTGCCTGCGCTGATTCCGGAAGACTATCTGCCGGACGTTCACGCCCGCCTGATTCTGTACAAGCGCATCGCTTCGGCCACCGACGAGGAAGGCCTGAAGGATCTGCAAGTGGAGATGATCGATCGTTTCGGCCTGCTGCCGGAACCGACCAAGAATCTGGTGCGCATCACTGCGCTGAAGTTGCAGGCCGAACAGCTGGGCATCAAGAAAGTCGACGGTGGCCCGCAGGGTGGACGCATCGAGTTCGCCGCGCAGACGCCGGTCGACCCGATGACCTTGATCAAACTGATCCAGACTCAGCCAAAACGCTACAAATTCGAAGGCGCCACGATGTTCAAGTTCCAGGTGCCGATGGAACGCCCGGAAGAGCGCTTTAATACTGTAGAGGCGCTGTTCGAGCGCCTCCTCCCGAAAACTGTTTGAAGGACGCCGCATGCGCCTGTTTCGCTCACTGACTTTGCTACTTGCCTTGGTAGCCCCTTCGGTTTTCGCCGATGACCTGTATCAGGTCGAAATGATTCTGGTGCGCCAGAACGCCGTGCCGGCTATCGTCAGCCGCGCCGCCCCGGAAGACTGGGCCGCCGGCGCTCAACGCCTGGGTGATGACAGCCTGCGCACACCTGCGCTCGGCGACGTTGCCAGCAAACTCAGCGCCAGCGGTGATTACAGTGTGCTGATGCACAAGGCCTGGCAGCAGACCCTCGGCGAAGCGCCGACCAAGGTGGCCGTCAGCGACGGCAAGGAACAGTTCGGCCAGTTCCCGATCGAGGGCACGCTGGAAATGAAACTCGGACGCTTCACCGACGTGAACGCCGACTTCTGGGTCAACCAGATCGACGCCAACGGCATGGTCACTGCCAGCGAACACCTGAAACAGGACAGCCACACCAAAAACGGCCAGCTCAACTATCTCGACAACGGCCACCTGGCGCTGCTGATCAAGATCACCTCCCTGACGGCGCCCGCCCCTCGGCAAGCCCCTGAAGCGATTCCGGACTGATCGAAGTCCTTATGTCCCCGCCCCTGAGTAAACCGTTGGCACCCTCCTGGGTCAGCCGATTCAAGGAACAGAGCCTGGAGCGTGGACGCCGCTACGCCCTGGAAAACCGGGTACGCATCGCGCAGGTTGGCGATGCGACCATTACCGCCAGTTGCGAAGGCTCTGGCGGTAACGTCTACCGTCAGACCATTCACTTGCGCGAGTCAGCCAAAGGCACCCTGCTGCTGGTTGACGCCAGCTGTACCTGCCCGGTGCGCAACAACTGCAAACACTGCGCCGCAGTACTCCTGCAAGTGCAGGAAACCCTCGAATACCCTGCCGCCGCCAAAGACGCCGAACTGCTGGAAAAACTCCAGGCTGTTCTGGAAAACCGCAGCCCCAAGGCGCCACCGCAAGTGCTGGTGGACAACGTGCAACCGCTGCCGCGCCTGTGGCTGGCCAGCGTCGAGTTCAGCGCGTTCGAGCCGCGCAACGGCAAGATGCAGCGCTATATTCAGCATCGGGCGGCGCTGTCGTTCAGCTATCTGGATGAGTACGTCAGCGGGCAGAAAAACAGCGACATTCTGATTCGCCAGGAAACCCAGACCCTGCGGATAAAACGCCATCCGGAAGTGGAACAGTCCTACCGCGAACAGTTAAGAATCCTCGGCTTCCGTATCGCCACGCGCCAGAGCAAAGCGCTGCCGGAAAGCGCCGGCGAGCTGTACGAGATGGTCAACGACAGCGCCTGGCTGACGTTTACCCTCAACGAACTGCCGAAGCTGCGCACCCAAGGTTGGGAATTGCAGATCGACGAGGAATTCGGTTTCGACCTGACCGCCGTCGACGACTGGTACGCCACCGTCGAACAGGCGCCGGAGCGCGACTGGTTCGATCTGGAACTGGGGATCATCGTCAATGGTGAACGCCTGAGCCTGCTGCCGATCCTGCTCAACCTGATGCGCTCGCACACGGAAATCCTCAACCCGGAACGCCTGGCGCGGCGCCGCGATGACGAGCTGATTCTGGTCAATATTCCGCAACGCAACAGTGAGCACGGGCCATTGCAAGTGGCGCTGCCCCTTGGCCGACTGAAACCGGTATTGGCGACGCTGGGCGAGTTCTACTTGCAGGAGCCGGGCGAAACCACCCTGCGCCTGAGCAAGGCCGACGCCACACGGCTCAACTCGCTGGAAGGCATTCCCCTGCTGTGGGAGGGTGGCGAACAGATTCGAAGTTTCGCCCAACGCCTGCGCGACATCCGCGACTACAGTGCACAAGCGCCGAAGGGCTTGAACGCGACGCTGCGTCCCTATCAACTCGAAGGCTTGAGCTGGATGCAGTCCCTGCGTCAGCTTGAGGTCGGCGGGATTCTGGCGGACGACATGGGTCTGGGTAAAACCTTACAGACCCTGGCGCATATTCTCAGTGAGAAAAACGCCGGGCGTCTGGATCGACCGTGCATGGTGGTGATGCCCACCAGCCTGATCCCGAACTGGCTCGACGAAGCCGCGCACTTCACGCCGCAACTGAAAGTGGTCGCGCTGTACGGTGCCGGCCGCAAAAAGCATTTCGAGCATCTGGCCGACTTCGACCTGATCCTGACCACCTATGCACTGCTGCCCAAGGACGTCGAACGGCTGGCACAACAGCCGCTGCACGTTCTGGTGCTCGACGAAGCGCAGTACATCAAGAACCCTAACAGCAAGGCCGCGCAGGCCGCTCGCGAACTCAACGCGCGCCAGCGCCTGTGCCTGAGTGGCACACCGCTGGAAAACCACCTCGGCGAGTTGTGGTCGTTGTTCCACTTTTTGCTGCCGGGCTGGTTGGGCGATGTCAAAAGCTTCAATGCCGACTACCGCGTGCCGATCGAAAAGCGCGCCAGCGAAGTCAGGCTGCAGCACCTCAATGGGCGGATAAAACCGTTTCTGCTGCGCCGCACCAAGGAACAGGTGGCCACCGAACTGCCGCCCAAAACCGAGATCATCCACTGGGTCGATCTCAATGAGGCGCAGCGCGACGTGTACGAAACCATGCGCCTGGCGATGGACAAGAAAGTCCGCGACGAGATCACTCGCAAAGGCGTGGCGCGTAGCCAGATCATCATTCTTGAAGCCCTGCTCAAGCTGCGTCAGGTCTGCTGCGATCTGCGTCTGGTCAACGACGCCACCCTGCCCGCCCGAGGCAGCAGCTCGGGCAAGCTCGACAGCCTGATGGAAATGCTCGAAGAGTTGTTCGAAGAAGGTCGGCGGATTCTATTGTTCTCGCAGTTCACCTCGATGCTGTCACTGATCGAGGACGAACTGAAGAAACGCAACGTGGCCTACGCCTTGCTGACCGGCCAGACCCGCGATCGGCGCACGCCGGTGAAGGAATTCCAGAGCGGCAAGCGTCAGATTTTTCTGATCAGCCTGAAGGCCGGCGGCGTCGGCCTGAACCTGACCGAAGCGGACACGGTGATCCATTACGATCCGTGGTGGAACCCGGCGACCGAGAACCAGGCAACCGACCGCGCCTATCGAATCGGCCAGGAGAAGCCGGTGTTCGTCTACAAGATGATTGCCCGCGGCACGGTGGAAGAGAAGATTCAGCACCTGCAGAAGGAAAAATCCGACCTGGCGGCAGGCGTACTGGATGGGCGCAAGGCCGGGGACTGGAAACTGCAGAGCGATGATATTGAAGCGCTGTTTGCGCCGTTGCCGGATAAGCTCGACAAGCGTTGAGATGTGCAGTGTTTGCTAGATAGCTTTCGCGAGCAAGCCCGCTCCCACAGTTGGATCGCATTTCCCCTTGTGGGAGCGAGCCTGCTCGCGAACGGATCACCTCAGTTGAAGGTTCAAACTGAAGCTTACTGCCTGGAAGCGGGCAACGGCGCAAACAGCGCTTCGATATCACTCTGTTCCAGTTTGAATCCACCCGTCGTACCACCTTCAAGCACCGCCCCGGCCAGCGCTGCTTTCTCCTGCTGCAACGCTTGTATCTTTTCCTCTACCGTGCCGCGAGCGATCAGCTTGTAAACAAACACCGGATTGTTCTGCCCGATACGATAAGCGCGATCGGTTGCCTGATTCTCCACTGCCGGATTCCACCAAGGGTCGAAGTGGATCACCGTGTCCGCAGCCGTCAGGTTCAGACCGGTACCGCCAGCCTTGAGGCTGATGAGGAACAACGGCACCTTGCCGCCCTGGAAATTCTTGACTGGCGTGCGCCGGTCGGTGGTGTCGCCAGTCAGCAACGAATAACCGATAGCGCGCTGCTGCAACTCCTGCTCGATCAGCGCCAGCATCGAGGTGAACTGGGAGAACAGCAGGATGCGCCGACCTTCGCCGAGCAACTCTTCGAGCATCTCCATCAGGCTGATCAGCTTGCCGCTGCCCGAGCGCAATGCCTTCGCCGTGAGCGGCATGTTGATCAAGCGCAGATCGCAGCAGACCTGACGCAGCTTGAGCAAGGCATCAAGAATGATGATCTGACTGCGCGCCACACCACTGCGGGCAATTTCGTCGCGCACTTTTTTGTCCATCGCCACGCGCACCGTTTCATAGACGTCGCGCTGGCCGTCGCTGAGTTCAACCCAATGGATGATTTCGGTTTTCGGCGGCAGCTCAGTGGCGACCTGATCTTTCTTGCGACGCAGCAAAAACGGCTTGATGCGCGCCGTCAGGTGCTGCATGCGCTGGACATTGCCATGTTTCTCGATCGGTGTGCGGTAATCGCGGTTGAAGGATTTGCTGTCGCCCAGCCAGCCAGGCATGAGGAAATGAAACTGCGACCACAGCTCGCCGAGATGGTTTTCCAGCGGCGTGCCGCTCAGACACAAGCGCTGACGGGCCTGCAAGTCACGTGCGGCCTGCGCCGCTTTGCTCAGCGGGTTCTTGATGTTCTGCGCTTCGTCGAGAATCAGCACGCTCCACGACTGCGGCCGCAACGTTTCAAGATCCCTGGGCAGCAAGGCGTAAGTGGTCAGCACCAAGTCGTATTCGGCGAGATTGGCGAAGTCTTTTTGCCGCCCGGCCCCATGCAGCGCCAGGACCTTCAACTGAGGCGTGAAGCGCTGGGCCTCGTCGAGCCAGTTGGGAATCAGGCTGGTCGGCATCACCGCCAGTGCCGGGCAATCGAGGCGACCGGCGTGCTTTTCCGTGAGCAGATGCGCCAGGGTCTGCAGGGTTTTGCCCAAGCCCATGTCATCGCCAAGAATGCCGCCGACCTCCAGCTCCCGCAGAGTCTGCATCCAGCCAAGGCCTTCGAGCTGATATGGGCGCAGTTGCGCATTAAGGCCGGCCGGCGCAGCAATATGGGTGTGACTGGAATTGTGCAGCCGCTTGGCAAAAGTGCGCAGGCGTTCGCCGCCCTGCCATTCCAGTGGCACGCCATCGAGCATACTCAGGCGCGCGGCGTCTGGAGCAGTCAAGCGCAGCGCATCGCCCTGATGTCCGCCCAGGTACAGCTCGCCCAGCGTCGCCATCAGCGGTTTGACCCGACTCAGCGGCAACGCCACCTTGGCGCCTGCCGGGTCGCCAAAACCGCTGGGCTTGAGTTCGATCAGGAGTTTTTCGTCGTCGCTGCGTTGCGCCAGATTCACCGGGTCGAGCAAACGTGGCTGGGTGCGCAACAGATGCAGAAGGATCGGCAACAAGCTGTAGCGCTCGCCATTGACGACGATGCCCAGTTGCAGATCAAACCATTGATGCCCGGCCTCTTCTTCGACCTCCGCGTACCAGTGTTCGACCGGCTGCACATCGAAATGGAAGCCGGGACTGATTTCGATTTCCCAGTCCGCGGCGCGCAGTGTGGCAAGCCCTTCATGCATGAATCCGAGCCAGGCGGAATCATCCGGCAAGGTGAACATCTCGCCGAGACGATCCATAGCGCTCTTGCGCGTGGCTTTTTTGAAGCCGTGCTTTTGCAGGCTCTGGCGCAGCTTCTTTTCCATCGCAGGCTGGCGTCGAATGCGCTGGGTTTCAGTGCCATTGAGGATCATCACTTCCGGATTACGATCCACCGCCGAATGACCGTTGTAGGTAAACACCAGAGCGGCGCGGTGCTCCAGAACGTATTCCCAGCGCGAACGCTCCCGGCCGCTGACCAAGGTCAGTTGCGGCTGCGGAAGCACGTCATCGATGATTCGTTCGGTGAGCTTGTGCGGCGGCGGGATATTGGTCATCGCGCTCATGCGATGGCTGAACTGCATCGCCTGACGCGCCGGGATGACTGGGGCGAGGGTCAAATGGCAGGCCAGTTTTTCTTCCAACTCACTGAACAGAGGGCCAACCTGTCGCTGCTCACGATCGATGTAATAAAGCGGCTCCAGCGCCAGCACGGTTTCCTGCGCAGCCTCGGCACTGCTCCACTGGGCGCGGAACCCACCGTCGGCCTGCTCGGCCCAAGAGAACAGACCCATGCGTTTCGCGCCCGGCGTCAGTGGCTGCAAGTTTTCGAAGTCGAGGAACAGGCGCGAGGTGCGCAGGAGCATTTCCAGCAGTTCCGCGCCACTGCTGCCTTCCAGCGGATAGCCGCTGTAGTAGGCGTGATGGGAATGCATGGCGACCAACAGCCTGGCGACGCGCAGATCCAGTTCGGACAGATAACCGGGCTGACGCATGAGCATGTCCGACAGCGAATACAGCGGTTTTACTTCGCGTAACTCGCCGCTCTTGAGCTGATAGACCTTGAAAATATCAAGCAACCACTTGCCGTTCGCAGACGTGGGTTTGAGTTTGTAAAACAGGCGCGTGCCCGCGGTTTGCGCCCCTTCGTCGACGGGCCTGGCCGGGACGGGGACTGTCGAAAGCCAATGCTCCAGCGCCCGACCCAAGGGGATCTGGGCGTCACTTTCGGACGTATCGTCGTCAATGCCCTGCAGGAGATAGAGCACCGCCGCGCAGTGCTTGCAATCAATCGCGACGGGGCAGGTGCATAAGCAACGCAAATTAACCGATCCCAGGCGATCATCGGACAGGTAGATGCTTTGTTCATACGCCTGAGTTTCCGAACCGACGCAGAACGCCTCGATTTTCCTGTCATCGATCTCGATGATCTCTACCCGATCATCGGCAGCATAAGCGCGGGCCTTGGCCAACGCCTTGCTACTGAATGCGTGAGTCCATGCCAGCCCTTTAAGCCGCTCGATGAAAGTGCTCATGGACAGTCCTTAGCTGGCCAACACCCGCGCGAGCGTCGATTTCACCTTGCCCATGCCGTCATGCAGCGCCTGCTCGATCTCGGCCATGGTGATCACCGCCGTGGTCTTGCCCGCCGCCGGGTTCACCACCAGCGACAGGCAGGCGTAATCCAGATCCAGCTCACGGGCCAATGCCGCTTCCGGCATGCCGGTCATGCCGACGATGTCGCAACCGTCACGCTCCAGACGCACGATCTCGGCCACGGTTTCCAGACGCGGGCCCTGGGTGCAGGCATACACGCCCCGATCGCTGTATTCGCAACCTTCGGCAGCCAGCGCGGCGATCAGTTGCTGACGCAGCGACTCGCTGTAAGGGAAGCTGAAATCGATGTGGGTGACGTGCTCCAGATCATCGGCGAAAAACGTGTGTTCGCGACCGCTGGTGTAATCGACGATCTGGTGTGGCACGCAGAAATGCCCGGTACCCATGGCCGGATGGATCCCGCCCACCGCGTTGACCGCGATGATCGCCTCGGCGCCGGCCTGCTTCAGCGCCCACAGGTTGGCGCGGTAGTTGACCTTGTGCGGCGGGAAACGATGGGGATGGCCGTGACGGGCGAGGAACAGCACTTCCTTGCCGGCATATTCCCCGATCTGCACTTCAGCCGACGGCGAACCGTAAGGCGTATCCACCGCCAACGACTGACGAATGCTCAGGCCTTCGAGCTGGGTCAGGCCGGTGCCACCGATGATTGCGTAAACCGTCATAGCAAAAATCCTTAATCGATCAGTTGAGCGTCTTTGAGCGCGCCGATGGCGGTGAGCCAGCGCGGATCCTGGCGGTAATCGGTACTGGCGAACGCCTGCCCGCGCATCCGCGCAATGCGTGCGGACGGTTTGACCTTCATCCGTTGCGCAGCACTCAGGGCCAGTTCGGCCGCAGCGCGGTCATTGCACACCAGGCCCATGTCGCAACCGGCAGTCAACGCGGCTTCGATCCGGCTGGCAGCGTCGCCGACCACGTGGGCGCCGGCCATCGAAAGGTCGTCGCTGAAGATCACGCCGTCAAACTGCAACTCGCCGCGCAGGATGTCCTGCAACCAGCGACGGGAGAACCCGGCCGGCTGCGAATCAACTTGCGGATAGATGACGTGCGCCGGCATGACCGCAGCGAGTTGCTTGCTGAGTCTGGCGAACGGTACGAGGTCGTTGGCGCGGATCTCGTCGAGACTGCGCTCGTCATTCGGGATCGCGACGTGGGAGTCGGCTTCGGCCCAACCGTGACCGGGGAAATGCTTGCCGGTAGCGGCCATGCCCGCGCTGTTCATGCCGCGGATGAAGGCGCCGGCGAGCAACGCTGCGCGCTCGGGATCCCCTTCGAACGAACGAGTGCCGACCACGGCGCTGCGCTGGTAATCCAGATCCAGCACCGGGGCGAAACTCAGGTCGAGGCCGACCGCCAACACTTCGGTGGCCATGACCCAGCCGCATTGTTCGGCGAGGTATTCGGCGTTCGGGTTGTCGGCGATGGCACGCATCGCGGGCAGGCGCACGAAGCCCTGACGCAGACGCTGCACCCGGCCGCCCTCCTGGTCGACCGCCAGCAGCAGATCCGGGCGAATGGCGCGGATCGCAGCACTCAGCTCGCGCACTTGGCGCGGGTGCTCGATGTTGCGCGCGAAAATGATCAGGCCGCCCACTTCGGGCTGGCGCAACAATTGGCGATCTTCGGCCGTCAGCCAAGTACCGGCGACGTCCACCATCAACGAGCCTTGCAGGCCAGCAGTCATAGAGATTCCTTGAAAACGAAAAACCCGATCCGCCAGAAATCGCTACCGTGAGCAGGGCTCGGCAGGCCAATAATTTCTATGGAGATCGGGTTCAGAACGAAAGTCGGCATGGGCGGCTAGCTTAGCGGATACAAGCAGCCGCGCCCACCCGTGTGCGGTTAAACCTTGGCGGCCACCGGAGTCGATTTGCTGCGCGGGCGAAGCTGCGCAGTCGCCATCGCGGGGTCGGTGACACCGGTTTCGGCACGCATGCCGGCGGCAAGGAACGGCACCATCAGACGCATCACTTGTTCGATCGAGGTGTTGACGCCGAAGTCGGTCTCGGCAATCGCGCGCAAGGCCTTGATCCCGGACATGCTGAACGCCGCAGCGCCGAGCATGAAGTGCACGCGCCAGAACAGCTCGATTGGCGGGATGCGCGGAGCCGCTTCGTTGACCAACAGCATGTAGCGGCGGAACACCTTACCGTACATGTCTTCCAGATAACGACGCAGGTGACCCTGGCTCTGGCTGAACGCCAAACCGAGCAAACGCATGAAGATCGACAGGTCGTTACCGCTGCGTGGCTGCACCACGAGCGCTTGCTCGACGAGGATTTCCAGCAACTCTTCAAGGGTCGGCTTGTTTTCAGGCTTGGCCTGGCGACGCTCCAGCTCTTTATCGAGGCTGATGCAGAACGGCCCGAGGAAGCGCGAGAAAACCGCCTGGATCAGCGCTTTCTTGGAGCCGAAATGATAATTCACCGCCGCCAGGTTTACCCCGGCCTTGCTGGTGATCAAACGCAATGAGGTTTCAGCGAAACCTTTCTCCGCGAACAACTGCTCGGCAGCATCAAGAATGCGTTCAACGGTTTCCGACTGGGCCATGGCTACTCCGCCTGACAAACACTTGTTTGAAACATACGTTTCAGCCTGTGCCTTGTCAAGCCTGCCAGTTCGTTTTGGGAATGGTCGGTCAGCTATTTAACCACACTCGACCGGCGCATTAATAAGCACGGGAACCGACCGTCCGGCGGGCTGCAAAAAAACGGGCATTGCCAAGACCGCTTCACTGTATATAATCCCAGTCACTGTATAAAAAGACAGAGCGATCAATATGCTAAAGCTGACGCCACGCCAAGCCGAGATTCTGGCCTTTATCAAACGCTGCCTCGAAGACAACGGCTACCCGCCAACCCGCGCGGAAATCGCTCAGGAACTGGGTTTCAAGTCGCCCAATGCGGCGGAAGAACACCTCAAGGCCCTGGCCCGCAAAGGCGCTATCGAGATGACCCCGGGCGCCTCCCGCGGCATTCGCATCCCCGGTTTCGAAGCCAAGGCTGACGACTCTACCCTGCCGATCATTGGCCGGGTCGCTGCCGGCGCACCGATCCTCGCCCAGCAGCACATCGAAGAGTCCTGCAACATCAATCCTGCGTTCTTTCACCCACGGGCCGATTACCTGTTGCGCGTACACGGCATGAGCATGAAGGACATCGGCATTTTCGACGGTGACCTGCTGGCGGTTCACACCACCCGCGAAGCACGCAATGGCCAGGTGGTGGTTGCACGGATCGGCGATGAAGTGACGGTCAAGCGCTTCAAGCGCGAAGGCAGCAAAGTCTGGTTGATTGCCGAAAACCCTGAGTTCGCCCCTATCGAAGTCGACCTGAAAGATCAGGAACTGGTGATCGAAGGCTTGAGTGTCGGCGTAATCCGCCGCTAAAGGAGGCTTTATGCAGTTCCCACACACACCCCAGCAAACACAACTGCCTCTATTCGAAGCGTTTCTGGCACAACCGATGGCACCGATCCTGAAAGATGTGGTCGAGCGCCCATGGATTGCCGAACCGGAAGTATTCAGTGAGCTGTCACTGCGCGGTGCGACCGGGAACTGCCTGAACCTGCTGGCCCCGATCCTTCGCGAACTGAGCGAGGATCAGGATGCACGCTGGCTGACGCTGATCGCCCCTCCAGCCAGCCTGACCCAGATCTGGCTGCGAGAGGCCGGCCTGAACCGTGAACGCATTCTGCTACTGCAACCTCGTGGTGCGCAAAGCGCTCAGCAACTGGCCTGCGAAGCACTGCGCCTGGGTCGTAGCCATACGGTGGTAACCTGGCTCAATCCGCTGAACACAAGTTCACGGCAACAACTGATCAGCGCAGCCCGCACGGGCGACGCTCAGAGCCTGAACATTCGATTGGGTTGATTCACTTGTAACGCGCGCTGTGTGAAGCGCAGGGCTTCTCCAGGGACAGAGAAGCCGATCTGATGTTGCAGCGGCAAGCGCCGACAGGCGGATCTCAGTGAAGAACCCGCGGCCCTTCTTCCTTATCAAATTCGCCTTCGACCATACGGCCGGCCATCTGTACGCCGACGCTCAACATCGCTTTCGCGATTTCAACATGCTGGCCTTGCAGGAATGCTTTGGCATCCTCGGAGAAATCCAGCGTCACCAGAGACCCCTCGTCCTCAGCCCTGCGCAGCTCGATTCGGCCATCTGGTAACTCGACAATTTCTAGAAAGGACGTTGGCATATAGGTCTGTTCTCCACGAAAGGCAGGGATTATATAGACATCATTCGGGCTTCGCTCGGGATCTTGACCAGCAGCATGTTTCAGATTGCCACCGTGTCAATTGTCCTCAGCATTCGTTCAAGCCTTCGCGAAAGCGGATTGCCAAGCCCTTGAGATTCTGCCGCCAGCTCTCCAGCTCTTCCCGACTCAACTCCTGCGGCGCCTCTTCTTCATCGAGATTAATGGCCTGAATCAATGGCTGTGTCACATCGCCCTTGGGCTTGTGTGGCACCCGTGGCGGCTGGAACAACGCTGAGTGCGCCGCCAGCAATTTCGCCAGCCAGGTTTCAGGGTTACCAGCCAGCTCAACCATCTCGGCCAGTTCCGGGATCGCAATCGATTCCAGGACTTCGCGAGTCAGCAACGCTTCTGCTCGCGATGCATTGGCCTGAGGCAGACGATAAAAACCGGCGATCTCGTGACACAGTCCCAGAAGCGCGCCATAGAGGTGAAACAATGCTGATTCGCGGCCAGCCTGAATCAGCGCCAACGAATTCATCGCCCGCCCCTCTTCGGCGCGAGCCAGAGCCTCCAGCGACAGGCCGGCGAAATAGATCTTCTGATTGGTGCGGGTATAGAGTTCGTGCGCCATGCCGGCAGTCTCCACAGCGAAATAATTGCGTCACACAGACCCGACAGTGTCGTGGATCAGCGGATCCGACCGCAAGCACAAAACAAAAAGGCCGCATGAAAACCCGAGAGTCATCATGCGGCCTTTTGTGGATCAGGCTAACGCTTACTCAGCCTTGGCTTTCGTACGCTTGTCTTCAACAGTCCACTTGCCACCGTCGTAGAACGCTTTCCAGCCGGTAGGCTTGCCGTCGACCTCGGTCTGCACGTATTGCTCCTTGGTCTTGCGGCTGTAGCGGATGACCGCTGGCAGACCATCAGGATCCTTCTGCGGTGCTTCGCAGAGGAAGTGGTACTTCGGATCGATCTCATCTTTGTGCGGCAGAATCTCGATCACCAGCGGAGCACGGGTCTCGCGGTTTTTCGGGAACTGGCTAGCCGCCAGGAACAGACCGGAAGCACCGTCGCGCAGAATGTAGGTGTCGTTGACCTTCTCGCATTTCAGCTCAGGCATCTTCACCGGATCCATCTTCGGCGGCGCCGCGTCACCACTCTTCAGCAGTTTGCGGGTGTTCTTGCAGGTCGGGTTGGTGCAACCGAAGAACTTGCCGAAACGGCCGGTCTTGAGCTGCATCTCGCTGCCGCACTTGTCGCATTCCAGGCTCGGACCTTCATAGCCCTTGATGCGATAGTTGCCTTCCTCGATTTCGTAACCGGCGCAATCCGGGTTGTTACCGCAGATGTGCAGTTTGCGCTTCTCGTCGAGCAGGTAGGCGTCCATCGCGGTGCTGCAGATCGGGCAGCGATGCTTGCCGCGCAGCACCAGCGACTCCGACTCGCCCTCGTCGTCCGCAGCGATCTCGTCGCCCGGCACCAGGTTGACGGTGGCCTTGCAGCGCTCTTTTGGCGGCAGGCTGTAGCCCGAGCAACCGAGGAACACGCCGGTCGATGCCGTACGGATCTGCATCGGACGACCGCACGTGGTGCACGGAATATCAGTCATGACCGGCTGGTTGGCACGCATGCCGCTTTCCGGGTTCTCGGCCACTTCGAGCTTCTTCTTGAAGTCGCCGTAGAACTCGTCCAGCACGTTTTTCCAGTCGCGCTCGCCCTGAGCCACATCATCGAGGTTCTCTTCCATGCCGGCGGTGAAGCCGTAGTCCATGAGGTTCGAGAAGCTCTCCGACAGACGCTCGGTGACGATATCGCCCATCTTTTCCGAGTAGAAACGACGGTTGTGCAGGGTCACGTAGCCGCGATCCTGAATGGTCGAAATGATCGCTGCGTAAGTCGAAGGACGACCGATGCCGCGTTTTTCCATTTCCTTGACCAGGCTGGCTTCCGAGTAACGGGCCGGCGGCTTGGTGAAATGCTGCGACGGATCGAGCTTGATCAGCTTCATCGCATCGCCCTGCGCCATGTCCGGCAGAACATCGTCATCGCCAGGCTTGGTGATTTGCGGCAGAACGCGGGTGTAACCGTCGAACTTGAGGATGCGGCCTTTGGCACGCAGCTCGAAGTCGCCAGCGGCAACGCTGACGGTGGTCGACAGATATTGCGCCGGCAGCATCTGGCAAGCGAGGAACTGGCGCCAGATCAACTCGTAGAGGCGCTCAGCATCACGCTCCATGCCTGCAAGCTTGCTTGGCGTGGTGTTGGCATCGGAAGGACGAATCGCTTCGTGAGCCTCTTGTGCGCCTTCCTTGCTGCTGTAGACGTTCGGCGTTTCCGGCAGGTACTTCTTGCCGAACTCGTCCTCGATATAGGTACGCGCCATCGCCACGGCATCGGCCGAGAGGTTGGTCGAGTCGGTACGCATATAAGTGATGTAGCCGGCTTCGTACAGACGCTGGGCCATCATCATGGTTTTCTTCACGCCGAAGCCCAGGCGGTTGCTCGCGGCCTGCTGCAGGGTGGACGTGATGAACGGCGCCGACGGCTTGCTGCTGGTCGGTTTGTCTTCGCGCTTGACGATGCTGTAGCTGGAGGACTTGAGCTTCTCCAGCGCGGCTGTGGCCTGAGCTTCGTTCAGCGGTTTGAAGGCTTCACCCTTCTCGCGCGCCACTTCGAAACGTACGGTCGAACCCTTGGCGGTGCCGAGGTCGGCGTGCACTTCCCAGTACTCTTCCGGGTTGAACGCACGAATCTCGCGCTCACGCTCCACCACCAGCTTCACGGCAACCGATTGCACGCGACCGGCCGACAGGCCACGGGCGATCTTGGCCCACAGCAGCGGCGAGACCATGTAACCCACAACGCGGTCGAGGAAACGACGCGCCTGCTGGGCATTTACACGATCAATGTCCAGCTCGCCCGGCTCGGAGAAGGCTTCCTGAATCGCCTTCTTGGTGATTTCGTTGAACACCACGCGCTTGTAGCGGCTGTCGTCACCACCGATGGCTTCGCGCAGGTGCCAGGCAATGGCTTCCCCCTCGCGATCCAAGTCGGTTGCGAGATAGATGGTGTCAGCATCCTTGGCGAGCCGGCGCAGCTCTTCGATGACCTTTTCTTTGCCCGGGAGGATCTCGTACTGGGCTTTCCAGCCATGCTCCGGATCGACACCCATGCGCGAGACCAGTTGCTTGCGCGCTTTCTCTTTCGGCGTGAGCACCGGCCCCTCGCCCGCGGCAGCCTTGCCGCGCTTGGCGGCTGGCTCTTTGCTGGCGCTAGCCGAACCGCTGGTGGGCAGGTCTCGGATATGGCCGATACTCGACTTCACCACGTATTGGTTGCCCAGATACTTGTTGATGGTCTTGGCCTTAGCCGGGGATTCCACAATGACCAGCGATTTGCCCATGGATCAGAAAATTCCTGAATTCTAGAAGTGAAAGGCGGTTGGCGCCTGACGCGGCACCGCTATATATAGTGGCTACAAGGTGAGGTCAAGCACAGGGTTCTGTGCGCACTCGCCTTATGCCTTGGAAAAAAGGCTCGGTTCGGCGTGCACCAAAGCAAAGCGTGGCACCTGCTCGCCGTCAACCTCGACCGACTCGACGAACATGCTCAAAGGGCGCACCCAAAAGCCGTAATCGCCATACAGGGCTTGGTAAAACACCACTTCCTCTTCGGTCTCGGAGTGCCGCGCAACACTGAATACGCGGTACTGCGGACCTTTGTAATGTTGGTAGAGCCCAGGTTGTATCGGCATGCTTCGGCCCTCACTCAAATTTTTTCAAAATAAATACAAAAATAAATCCGCAAAAACAAAAACCGGGGCACTGGGCCCCGGCTTCCATCGACGAGACGCTTAAACGCGTTCGAAGACGGTGGAGATGCCTTGGCCGAGACCAATGCACATGGTGGCCACCCCGAAGGTGCCGCCATTCTGCTTCATCACGTTCAGCAAGGTGCCGGAAATACGGGCACCGGAGCAACCGAACGGGTGACCCAGGGCGATCGCGCCGCCGTGCAGGTTAACCTTCTCGTTCATCTTGTCGAGCACTTTCAGATCTTTCAGCACTGGCAGGGCCTGTGCAGCGAAAGCTTCGTTGAGCTCGAAGAAGTCGATATCGTTGATGCCAAGGCCCGCACGCTTCAGGGCTTTTTGTGTAGCCGGCACTGGACCATAGCCCATGATTGCCGGGTCCACACCCGCCACTGCCATCGAACGGATCACGGCCATCGGCTGGATCCCCAGATCCTGCGCACGCTGCGCCGACATCACGATCATGCACGAAGCACCATCGGTGATCTGCGACGAAGTACCGGCAGTCACGGTGCCGCCCTTTGGATTGAAGGCAGGCTTGAGAGCCGCCAGGCTTTCCAGAGTGGTTTCCGGACGAATGGTTTCGTCGTAGTCGAACAGCTTCAGGAAGCCGTTTTCGTCGTAGCCCTGCATCGGGATGATTTCGTCTTTGAACTTGCCTTCCACCGTCGCTTTATGGGCGAGCTGGTGGGAGCGCACGCCAAAGGCATCCTGCTGCTCACGAGTGATGCCGTGCATCTTGCCGAGCATTTCAGCGGTCAGACCCATCATGCCCGAGGCTTTCGCCGCGTACAGCGACATGTGCGGGTTCGGATCGACACCGTGCATCATGCTCACGTGGCCCATATGCTCGACGCCGCCAACCACGAATACGTCACCGTTGCCGGTCATGATCGCTTGCGCTGCAGTATGCAGGGCGCTCATCGACGAGCCGCACAGACGGCTGACAGTCTGGCCGGCCGAGGTGTGCGGAATCTGGGTCATCAGCGACGCCATGCGCGCGATGTTCCAGCCCTGCTCCAGGGTCTGGTTCACACAGCCCCAAATCACGTCCTCGACTTCAGCAGGATCGACCTTGGCGTTGCGTTCCAGCAGTTTGCTGATCAGGTGCGCCGACATGTCTTCGGCGCGGGTGTTGCGGTGCATGCCGCCCTTGGAGCGGCCCATCGGAGTACGACCGAAGTCGACAATCACGACGTCTCTAGGATTCAAGCTCATAAGTTCACTCTCACTCTAGTTGGGGGCGCTTAACCGAAGAAGCTCTGGCCGTTTTTGGCCATTTCGCGCAGCTTCGCGGTCGGGTGGTACAGCGCGCCCAAATCAGCGTACTGGTCAGCCAGGGCAACGAACTCGGCCACACCGATCGAATCGATGTAGCGCAGCGCACCGCCACGGAATGGAGGGAAACCGATACCGTAGACCAGACCCATGTCGGCTTCGGCGGCGGTTTCAACGATGCCGTCTTCCAGGCAGCGCACGGTTTCCAGGCACAGCGGGATCATCATCCAGTTGATGATGTCTTCGTCAGTGACTTCGCGCTGCTCGTAAACGATCGGCTTGAGCACTTCCAGCACCGACGGATCGGCAACCTTCTTCTGCTTGCCTTTCTTGTCGGCTTCGTAGGCGTAGAAGCCCTTGCCGTTCTTCTGGCCCAGACGCTTGGCTTCGTAAAGCACGTCGATGGCCGAACGACGGTCATCCTTCATGCGATCCGGGAAACCTTCAGCCATCACGTCACGACCGTGGTGACCGGTGTCGATGCCGACCACGTCCATCAGGTACGCCGGGCCCATCGGCCAGCCGAATTTTTCCATGACCTTGTCGATGCGGACGAAGTCCACACCAGCGCACACCAGCTTGGCGAAACCGCCGAAATACGGGAACAGAACGCGGTTGACCAGGAAGCCCGGGCAGTCGTTGACGACGATCGGGTTCTTGCCCATTTTCTTGGCGTAGGCAACGGTTGTGGCAATCGCCAGCTCGCTGGACTTCTCGCCACGGATCACTTCCACCAGCGGCATCATGTGCACCGGGTTGAAGAAGTGCATGCCGACGAAGTTTTCCGGACGCTTGAGGGCCTTGGCCAGCAGGCTGATGGAAATCGTCGAGGTGTTGGACGCGAGGATGGTGTCCTCTTTGACCTTGTCTTCGACTTCAGCCAGCACCGCTTGCTTGACCTTCGGGTTCTCCACCACGGCTTCAACAACCAGATCGACGTGACCGAAGTCGCCGTAGGACAGGGTCGGACGAATGCCGTTGAGCACTTCAGCCATTTTCGCGGCGGTCATGCGACCTTTGTCAACGCGGCCAACCAGCAGTTTGGCGGCTTCGGCCAGACCCTGCTCGATACCGTGTTCGTTGATGTCCTTCATCAGGATCGGCGTGCCTTTGGAGGCCGACTGATAGGCGATACCGCCACCCATGATGCCGGCGCCGAGTACGGCAGCCTGCTTCACGTCCTTGGCGATTTCGTCGTAGGCCTTGGCCTTTTTCTTCAGTTCCTGATCGTTCAGGAACAGACCGATCAAGCTCTGCGCGGCAGAGGTCTTGGCCAGTTTGACGAAACCGGTGGCTTCGACTTCCAGCGCCTTGTCACGACCGAAGTTCGCGGCTTTCTGGATGGTCTTGATCGCTTCGACCGGCGCCGGGTAATTCGGGCCAGCCTGCCCTGCCACAAAACCTTTGGCGGTTTCGAAAGCCATCATCTGCTCAATGGCGTTCAACTTGAGTTTTTCAAGTTTTGGCTGACGCTTGGCCTTGTAATCAAACTCGCCGGAGATGGCGCGCTTGATCAGTTCAAGGGCAGCTTCCTGCAGCTTCTCCGGCGCAACCACGGCGTCGACGGCGCTGACTTTCAGCGCGTCTTCAGGACGGTTTTCCTTACCAGCGGCAATCCACTCGATGGCGTTATCGACGCCGATCAGACGTGGCAGACGCACGGTGCCGCCGAAGCCTGGGTAGATGCCCAGTTTGACTTCCGGCAGACCGATCTTAGCTTTGGTCGACATGACGCGGTAATCCGCTGCCAGGCACATTTCCAGACCGCCACCCAGGGCGATGCCGTTGATCGCGGCCACGGTCGGAACGTTGAGGTCTTCGAAATCGCTGAAGATCTTGTTGGCTTCGAGATTGCCAGCAACCAGCTCGGCATCCGGCAGCTTGAAGTTGTCGACAAATTCGGTGATGTCGGCGCCGACGATGAACACGTCCTTGCCACTGCTGACGATCACGCCCTTGATCGAAGCATCTGCCTTGATGGTGTCCACGGCCTGACGCAGTTCGTTCAGGGTAAGACGGTTGAACTTGTTGACGGACTCACCCTTGAGGTCGAATTTCAATTCGACGATGCCACTTTCAAGAGCTTTAACCGTGATGGCTTTACCTTCGTAAATCATCAACTGATCTCCACGATATGGAAGCTGAACAGTACACGTCGGACGCAGGTAAATGGCTCGGCAGGACGCTTTTTCGTCGATGCTGACGCCAATCCACCCGGCACACCCGCCAACGCGATAGTCGGGATTCTGTAGGAGCAGTCTGTAAGACAAACGCTCAATTCATACGCCCGTTTGATTTGGGTACGTCACCTTCACGGAATTTCCAACAATTGTCAATCGCCCAAAATACGGGTTGAAATGCGACTTTGTGGTCATTTCCGTTGCACACAGATCCGCAACACGCAGCTGCATACAAAGCCATTCATAGAATCAATAGTTAGAAAAGTCGCCCTAATTCCCTGCGAGCCTTGTTTAACAGGCTACGCTGGCTGGACTACAGGGAGAATCGCTGACCGCGAAAAGCCAAATCAGCGATAAAAACAGTTACCGGCCTGCCTGGCCACACCGCCCGATGAATCATGTCGGGCTTTTTATTGCTCGTCTGCCGGACGCTCCCCACCCTTGCAGTGGGAAAAGTCCGCGAG
Organism: Pseudomonas sp. FW305-3-2-15-E-TSA4; assembly: GCF_058787295.1. Taxonomy (NCBI): domain Bacteria; kingdom Pseudomonadati; phylum Pseudomonadota; class Gammaproteobacteria; order Pseudomonadales; family Pseudomonadaceae; genus Pseudomonas; species Pseudomonas sp. FW305-3-2-15-E-TSA4. The sequence continues at coordinate 241,545 of NZ_JBYSZP010000010.1, forward strand.
TCAGGCCAGCGCTTTCAGAGTCGCGTCGATATCCTGCAAAACCGTGGCTTCGCCCTTCTCGCCCCAGTACAGCGCGATCATCTGCTTGTCGGCCTCGACCTTGAACACGTTGCCCGGCAACTTTTCAAAATGATCGAGCAGCAAGCGGTCCTCGCAGACTTCCTGCCACTGATTGACCCATACCCCCGGCGATTTCTGCCAGTAGGTCCAGCACGCCGGCCGGGTGCCACGCCGTGGCCGATGATATTGCGCGCACGGGCTGGGCGGCTCCTGAGACAGCCAGTGCGGCCACTCCTGAGGCGCCAGCTGCATGGCCAGCCCGATGCGTCGCGCCTCCATGCGCAGGGCCATCCGGCCGCTCTGCACGCGCGACGGGCGCAACCACGCCAGTGGACTCAAAACCACCAGCAGGATTGACACCACCAACCAGACCGTCATATCTCTACTCCCGACTTAAGGTGAGCGCATTGTGTCACTTTGGAACCAATGCGCTTGAAACCAGCCATACTTAACAATATTGAACCGTCACGAGGAGCACCTCATGCCCTACAACCATATCCTGGTCGCCGTAGACCTGACCGAAGAGTGCGACCCTGTGATTCACCGCGCCCGAGAGCTGTCGGCGAGCAATGGCGCCAAGCTGTCGCTGGTGCATATCGTCGAACCGATGGCGATGGCGTTTGGCGGCGACGTGCCGATGGATCTGTCACAACTGCAACAGCAGCAGTTCGATCAGGCCAAGGAGCGACTTGAACGCCTGAAAGCCAAATACGCCGAACTTGAGGGCGCTAATTGCCACCTGACCTATGGCCAGCCACGCCAGGAAATCCATCATTTCGCCAAGGAAAACCATTGCGACCTGATCGTGGTCGGCAGCCATGGTCGTCATGGTCTGGCGCTATTGCTGGGCTCCACAGCCAACGACGTGCTGCACGGCGCACCTTGCGATGTGCTGGCGGTGCACCTGATCAAACGCTGAAACACAAAAACCTGTGGGAGCGGGCTTGCTCGCGAAGGCGTCGGCACATTCAACATTGATGCTACCTGACATACCGCTTTCGCGAGCAAGCTCGCTCCCACATTGGAATCTTCACCTATATCCGTATATGAAAAGCCCGGCGCTCATCACTGAACGCCGGGCTTTTTCATGGCCGGATCAATCAGGCATCCAGCTCGGCCCAACGCTCCACCAGTGCATCCAGCTCAGCCTGCAACTGCTCCAGCGAAGCAATCACCTTGGCCGTTTCTGCCGGCGGACGCTGATAGAAACCGGCCTCGGCCATCTCAGCCTCGACGGCCGCGATCTGCTGCTCCTTGGCATCGATATCACCCGGCAACGCTTCCAGCTCACGCTGCAGCTTGTAGCTCAGCTTCTTCTTGGCTGCCGGTGCGGCAGCGGCAGGTGCGGCAACCACGGCTGGCTCAGCGGTGACCACCGCCGAATTCAGGTCAGCCTTGCCCGACTTGCTCTCGGTCACGCCCAGCAGGCGTGGCGAGCCGCCCTGACGAATCCAGTCCTGATAGCCACCGACGTATTCCCGCACCTTGCCTTCACCTTCGAAGACCAGGGTGCTGGTGACCACGTTGTCGAGGAACGCCCGGTCGTGACTGACCATCAGCACAGTGCCGTTAAAGGTCAGCAGCACTTCTTCGAGCAGCTCGAGGGTTTCCACGTCGAGGTCGTTGGTCGGTTCGTCGAGAACAAGCAGGTTCGCCGGTTTGCTGAACAGCTTGGCCAGCAGCAAACGCGCACGCTCGCCACCGGACAGCGCCTTGACCGGCGTGCGCGCACGCTGCGGGCTGAACAGGAAGTCACCGAGGTAGCTGAGGACGTGGCGGCTCTGGCCGTCGATATCGATGAAATCGCGACCTTCGGCGACGTTGTCGATCACGGTCTTTTCCAGATCCAGCTGATGGCGCAACTGGTCGAAGTAGGCCACATCGATGCGCGTGCCCTCTTCCACTTTGCCGCTGGTCGGTTGCAGACCATTGAGCATCAGCTTCAGCAGGGTGGTCTTGCCGGTACCGTTGGCACCGAGCAGGCCGATACGGTCGCCGCGCTGCAGGACCATCGAGAAGTCCTTGATCAGGTACGGGCCATCCGGGTGATGGAAGCTGACATTCTCCAACACCATCACTTGCTTGCCGGACTTGTCGGCGGTTTCCAGCTGGATGTTCGCCTTGCCGGTACGCTCGCGACGCTCGCTGCGCTCGACACGCAGGGCTTTCAGGGCGCGAACGCGACCTTCGTTACGGGTCCGACGAGCTTTGATGCCCTGACGGATCCACACTTCTTCCTGAGCCAGACGCTTGTCGAACAGCGCGTTGGCGGTTTCTTCAGCGGCCAGTGCGGCTTCTTTGTGCACGAGGAAGCTGGCGTAATCGCCGTTCCAGTCGATCAGGCCACCGCGATCCAGTTCGAGGATGCGCGTGGCGAGGTTCTGCAGGAAGGAACGGTCGTGCGTGATGAACAGCACGGCGCCCTGGAAATCCTTCAGGGCTTCTTCGAGCCAGGCAATCGCACCGATGTCCAGGTGGTTGGTCGGCTCGTCGAGCAGCAACAGATCCGGTTCGGACACCAATGCCTGCGCCAGCAGCACGCGACGACGCCAGCCGCCGGACAACTCGGCGAGGGTTTTGTCGGCCGGCAGTTGCAGGCGGCTCAGAGTGCTGTCGACCAGGGTCTGCAAGCGCCAGCCGTCACGGGCTTCGAGGTCGTGCTGGACGTGCATCAGCTTGTCCAGATCGGCGTCGGTGACGATGTTCTGGCTCAGGTGATGGTATTCGGCGAGCAAGGCGCCAACGCCGTCGAGGCCTTCGGCAACCACGTCGAATACGGTCCGCCCGTCGGCCACTGGCAACTCTTGCGGCAATTCGCCGATTTTCAGACCGGGGGCACGCCACACCGAGCCGTCATCGGGCTTCTGGTCGCCCTTGACCAGTTTCATCATGCTGGATTTGCCAGTGCCGTTGCGGCCGATGATGCACACCCGCTCACCACGGGCGATCTGCCAGGACACCTTGTCCAACAACGGCATCGCGCCGAATGCAAGGGACACATCGCTGAATTTGAGCAGGGTCATGAGCTTCTCCAAAAACCGGGCGCGCATTCTACCTGATTCAGGCTCTCAGCAGGCCGGCAATTTGTCTGCCGAAGCACTCTGCACAACATTTGTTGCGAACTTGTGCTGCGGGACCGGCAAAGCTTTCGCCCGTTGCTGGCAAAAGGCTAAGCTACAGACAATTCAGTACTGGCCGCGGCCGGTGCTTGTCATGATTTCTCTGCCCGGATGTCTCATGCGCAGTCGCCTTTTCAGTGTCTTGTCCTGTTTGCTACTTACCGCCGCTGCCGCTCAATCCGCCCAGGCGGTGGACCTGTCCACCCAACGCCAGTATTACGATGAAGCCAAACGCGCCCTGGCCAAGGGCGATACCGGCCCGTACTTCCGTTACAGCCAGGCCCTCGCCGATTACCCGCTGGAACCGTATCTGGCCTACGACGAACTGACCGCGCGCCTGAAAACCGCGAGCAACGCCGAAATCGAGAAGTTCCTCGCCGAGCACGGCGACCTGCCCCAGGCCAACTGGATGAAGCTGCGCTGGTTGCGCTGGCTCGCCGACCGTGGCGATTGGGCCACTTTCACCAAGTATTACGATCCGAAACTCAACTTCACCGAACTGGACTGCCTCAATGCGCAGTTCCAGATCAGCAGCGGCCACAAGGCCGAGGGCTATGCCAACGCCGACAAACTGTGGCTGACCGGTAAATCGCAACCGGCTGCCTGTGACGGGCTGTTCGGCATCTGGGCCGCCGACGGCCAGTTGACCGAACAGAAACGCTGGGAACGCACCAAACTCGCCGCCCAGGCGCGCAACTATCCATTGGCCAACAGTCTGGTCAACGGCCTGACCACCCTCGCCCCGCGCGGTCGGCTGCTGGTAGATGTGGCGCAGAAACCCGAGCTGCTCAATCAGCCGTCGCGCTTCACCCCGGCCGACGAGCCGATGTCCGACGTGGTCAGCCTCGGCCTGCGCCGCCTCGCCCGTCAGGATCCGGACAAGGCCATGGCTCTGCTCGACGGATACGCCAGCAGCATGCATTTCTCCCGTGACGAGAAAGTCGCGATTGCCCGGGAAATCGGCCTGACCCTGGCCCGGCGTTTCGACAGTCGTGCGCTGGACGTGATGACCAAATACGATCCGGAACTGCGTGACAACACCGTGTCCGAATGGCGCCTGCGTTTGCTGCTGCGACTGGCACGCTGGGACGATGCGTATCAGTTGACTCGTCGTCTGCCACAGGATCTGGCGACCACCAACCGCTGGCGTTACTGGCAGGCCCGCAGCCTGGAACTGGCGCAACCGCAGAACCCGGAAGCGCAGACCCTGTACAAGAATCTGGCGAAGGAACGCGACTTCTACGGTTTCCTCGCTGCCGACCGCTCGCAATCGCCGTACTCGCTGAACAACAAGCCGCTGGTACTCAGTCAGGCCACCATCAACAAGGTGCGCAACACTCCCGGCGTGCGGCGCGCGCTGGAATTCCATGCGCGTGGGCAGATCGTTGACGGGCGCCGCGAGTGGTATCACGTCAGTCGCCATTTCAATCGTGACGAAATGGTCGCTCAGGCCAAACTGGCCTACGACCTGAAATGGTACTTCCCGGCCATCCGCACCATCAGTCAGGCGCAATACTGGGACGACCTGGATATCCGCTTCCCGATGGCCCACCGCGACACCCTCGTGCGTGAAGCCAAGACGCGAGGCCTGCATTCGAGCTGGGTGTTTGCCATCACCCGTCAGGAAAGTGCTTTCATGGACGACGCCCGCTCCGGCGTCGGTGCCAGCGGTCTGATGCAGTTGATGCCCGGCACTGCCAAGGAAACCGCGCGCAAGTTCAGCATCCCGCTGGCCTCGCCGCAGCAAGTGCTCGATCCGGACAAGAACATCCAGCTCGGCGCCGCTTACCTGAGCCAGGTGCACAGCCAGTTCAACGGCAACCGCGTGCTCGCCTCCGCCGCCTACAACGCCGGCCCCGGCCGTGTGCGCCAGTGGCTGCGCGGGGCCGATCACCTGAGCTTCGATGTGTGGGTGGAAAGCATCCCGTTCGACGAAACCCGCCAGTACGTGCAGAACGTGCTGTCGTACTCGGTGATCTACGGGCAGAAGCTCAATTCGCCGCAACCGCTGGTGGATTGGCATGAACGGTATTTCGACGATCAATGACAGGTGCTGAATACCTGAAATGAAAAATGCCCGCATCAATCGATGCGGGCATTTTTTTGTCTTCAGCAAACGCCTGGGGCAGTACTACACCGCCACCGCATGCCCATCATTGAACTGCAGCGACGCCAGCCGCGCATACAACGGATTGCTCACGATCAGCTCCTGATGGGTACCGATCGCTACCAACTGGCCCTGATCCATCACCGCGATCCGGTCGGCGTTTTTCACTGTGGCCAGGCGATGCGCGATTACCAATGTGGTGCGATTTTGCATCAGGCTTGGCAACGCTTCCTGAATCAAGTGCTCGCTCTGCGCATCGAGGGCGCTGGTGGCTTCGTCCAGCAGCAGAATCGGCGCATCCACCAGCAACGCGCGGGCAATCGCCAGGCGTTGACGCTGGCCGCCGGAAAGTCCGAGGCCGGCGTCCCCCAAGTGGGTCTGATAGCCATTGGGCATCTTCTCGATGAAGTCATGGGCGTGGGCAATTCTTGCCGCTTCCTTGACCTGTTCCAGCGTCGCATCTGCATTGCCGTAACGAATATTCTCTTCGACGCTGCCGAAAAACAGCGCAGGCGATTGCGAGACCAGGGCGAAATTGCGCCGCAGATCCAGCGGGTCGAGGCTGGTCAGCGGCACACCATCTATCAGGATCCGGCCTTCAAGCGGGTCGTAGAAGCGCAACAGCAAGTCATACACCGTGGACTTGCCGGCACCGGATGGCCCGACAAGGGCCAGGGTCTCGCCGGCCCTGATGGTCAGGCTCAAGCCGTTGACGGCGTAGCTGTCCGGACGTGACGGGTAGGAGAAACGCACATTCTGCAATTGCAGCTCGCCCTTGATCCGTTCTGGCAATGTCACCAGTCCGATGCTCGGTGGCTGGATGATGTTCTGCGAACTGAGCAGTTCCGCAATGCGCTCAGCGGCACCCGCCGCACGCTGCAACTCGCCGATGACTTCACTCAACGTGCCGATCGCACTGCCGACGATCAGGCTGTAGAAAACGAACGCTGCCAGCTCACCACCGGTAATGCGCCCGGCAATCACGTCCATGCCGCCGACCCACAACATCACCGCTACCGCGCCGAGCACCAGCACGATCACCACGGTGATCATCCACGAGCGCTGAAAGATGCGCTTGCGCGCGGTATCGAACGCGTCCTCGACAGTCGTGGCAAAACGCCGCTCGTCCTGCACCTGATGGTTGTAGGCTTGCACGGTCTTGATCTGGCCCAGGGTTTCGGAGACATAGCTGCCAATGTCGGCCACCCGATCCTGACTCAGCCGCGACAGATTACGCACGCGCCGACCGAAAATCAGAATCGGCGCGACAACGAACGGCAAGGCAATCACCACGATGCTGGTGAGTTTCGCGTTGGTGATAAACAGCAGGACCACCCCGCCGATCACCATCAACAGGTTGCGCAAAAACATCGACAGTGACGAGCCGATCACCGATTGCAGCAACGTGGTGTCGGCAGTCAGCCGGGACTGAATCTCCGAACTGCGGTTGTTTTCGTAAAATCCAGGGTGCAGATAGACCAGATGGTTGAACACCTCGCGCCGGATATCCGCCACACAGCGCTCACCGATCCACGACACCCAGTAAAAACGCGCGAACGTGCCGACTGCCAGGCCCAGCACCATCAGCATGAAGATACCGATGCTCTGGTTCAGTTGGTGCGGCGACTGCGTCATGAAGCCCCGATCGACCAGCAATTTGATCCCCTGCCCCATCGACAAAGTGACGGCCGCGGTGACGATCAACGCCAGCAGCGCAGCGCCGACTTGCCAACGATAAGGCGCCAGAAACCGGCTGGTCAGGCTCAGCGCTCGACGGTGCCGGGAAGAAAGCTTCGAGATCATTCAGGTACACATCCGTGTTGGTGAAAGGGCTAGCCTAAACCTTCTATGGGGCGGAACTCTGTAAATCACAATGAGTCAGGTTAAATATGCCCCCAAAGACTAGGCCATAGTTGCTATTGGTCTAATGTCCCGGTTGAGACGAGCGGTCATTTCTGTTGGACTGGAGGTGCCGCTTTTGACAGACCCAAGGGTGTTGTCACAGCCTGGTCACGTGGCGGTTTTAATCTACGTGCACAACCTGATGAGGAGACAGGCCATGTCCTTGCAACACAGCAGCGATGACAAGATTCAAGTGATCCGCACCAAGCCCGGCCAACCTCTGGGTTGCTCGATTATCGACAAGGATGGGCGTGAAGTACCGATCACTGAAGACATGATCCAGGACGCGTGCCGCGAACTGGAGAAGCGATTGGTCAAGCCTGCCGAACAAAAGTGATATAGCCACCGTCTTCCTGACCCGGCCCCTGTTTGGCCGGGTTTTTTCTGCCCACAAATTGACGATTGTGGTGCAACCATCGCGGGCAAGCCCGCTCTCACAGGTCCAGTGGTCAGTTCAGATCTTGCATAAAACGGGGAACCTGTGGGAGCTGGCTTGCCAGCGATAAAGCCAATTTTATTTCTAGACCGCCACCGCCCCCAGCGCCGCCACAATCTGTTGCAACTGCGGCGAATCACCGTCGATCCGCACCTTCAGCCCCTCGATCTCGCGTCGTACCGGATATTGCTTGCGCAACACATCGAACGCCGCACGCTGCTCGCCGACATTGCCTACAAGACTGCGGCGAAAATCCGCATCATCGCGGCGCGGGTCGTACACCCCGCGGCACAACATCGCCAGCGCCCAGGCCGGATCGCTGTCGGCGTGCAGGGTCACTTCTGACAGCCACGGTGCCGGCAACAGGTCACTGAGCTGGATGCTCGGCAGTTGACCGATAAATGCGCAATAGGCCTGATAAATCTGCGCCGTCCCGCGCTGTTTGCCATCGAGGCTGTAACCGGCAATGTGCGGCGTGGCGAGCACGCAGAGTTCGGCGAGGGCGACATCGACTTCAGGCTCGGCTTCCCAGACGTCGAGCACCGCTTGCAGGTCTTCACGCGCAAGCAGCACTTTGCGCAACGCAGCGTTATCCACCACCGGGCCACGCGCGGCATTGATCAGCCAGGTGCCGGGTTGGAGCTGTTGCAAACGCTGCTCGTCAAACAGATGCCAGGTCGCGCCCTCGCCGGTGCGCGTCAGCGGCGTGTGCAGGCTGATCACGTCGCACTGCTCGATGATCTGCTCGAGGCTGACGTAATCGCCGCCCTCGGCTGCCTGACGCGGCGGATCGCAAACTTTGACATTCCAGCCCAGGCCCTTGAGGACCTTGATCAACCGGCCGCCGACTTCACCGGCACCGATGACGCCGTAAGTACGTTGTGGCAGATCTACGCCTTCAATTTCCGCCAAAGTCATCAGGCTGCCCAGCACGTAATCGACCACGCCCCGCGCATTGCAACCAGGCGCGCTGGACCAGCTGATGCCGGCCTCGTTGAAATAATCGAGATCGAGGTGATCGGTACCAATGGTGCAGGTGCCGACGAAACACACTTTGCTGCCTTCGAGCAACGCGCGGTTGACGTTGGTCACCGAGCGCACCAGCAACACATCGGCCTGCTCGACCGTTGCACGATCGATGGAACGGCCCGGCACCCGGCGGATCTCGCCGAAACCGGCAAAAAAGGCATCGAGCAGCGGAATATTTTCGTCGGCAACAATCAGCATGGCGGGCTCCTTGAGGGGATCGGCAGTTTAGGTGCAGATCCACCGTTGGGCCAGCGCCACAGTGGATGGCATCGATGATTACAAATCCGCAACAGAGGATTTTTCCTGACTGTCACGTCAGCGGCGTAGAATGCGGCGCCTTGAGCATCAACACCTGTGGACGCTTTGCCTGTGAATTCTGTTACTGATCAACCTCTCGCTGCCTCACTCACCCGCCCCGCGCGAATTCGCCTGGAGTTCAGGAACCTGCTCGCCCTGGCCTTGCCGATCATCATCGCGCAACTGGCGACTACCGCGATGGGCTTCGTCGATGCGGTGATGGCCGGCCGCGTCGGGCCGAAAGATCTGGCGGCGGTAGCGCTGGGCAACTCGATCTGGGTCCCGGTGTTTCTGCTGATGACCGGCACCCTGCTGGCCACCACGCCGAAAGTCGCCCAGCGTTTTGGCGCTGGCACCCACAGTGAAATCGGCCCGATCGTGCGTCAGGCGCTGTGGCTGGCGCTGGTGGTGGGCCTGATCGCGACAGCGATGCTGGTCGCCGCCGAACCGGTGCTGCACCTGATGAAGGTCGATCCCGAGCTGATCGGCCCGTGCATGCAATACCTGCACGGCATTGCCAGTGGCCTGCCAGCGGTGGCGTTCTATCACGTGTTGCGCTGCACCAGTGACGGCATCGGCCGCACTCGCCCGGCGATGGTGCTGGGGCTGTGCGGTCTGGCGCTGAACATTCCGCTGAACTACATCTTCATCTATGGCCACTTCGGCGTGCCGGCCATGGGCGGCGTGGGTTGCGGCTGGGCCACGGCCATCGTGATGTGGGTCATGGCGCTGGGGCTGGCCGGTTACGAGCGCTGGGCGCCGGCCTATCGTTCGAGCGAGATCTTCAGCCGCTTCGACTGGCCACAATGGGCGGTGATCAAGCGTCTGCTGGCGATCGGTCTGCCGATTGGCATCGCGGTGTTTGCCGAGTCGAGCATCTTTGCGGTGATCGCCCTGCTGATCGGCAGCCTTGGCGCCACCGTGGTGGCCGGGCACCAGATCGCGCTGAACGTCAGCTCGCTGGTGTTCATGATTCCGTATTCGCTGGGCATGGCGGTGACCGTACGCGTCGGCCAGGCACTGGGCCGTGAAGAGCCGCGTGAAGCACGCTTTGCTGCCGGTGTCGGCATGGGGACTGCGTTGGCTTACGCCTGTATTTCGGCGAGCATGATGCTGTTGCTGCGCGAGCCGATTGCGTCGATCTATACGGCTGATCCGACGGTGATCCACATCGCGGCGATGCTGATTGTGTACTCGGCGCTGTTTCAGTTTTCCGATGCGATCCAAGTGACGGCTGCCGGCGCTCTGCGCGGTTATCAGGACACCCGGGTGACGATGATCCTGACCCTGTTCGCCTACTGGGGCATCGGCCTGCCGGTGGGTTACGCCCTCGGCCTGACCGACTGGCTCGGCGAACCGCGTGGCCCGAGCGGCTTGTGGCAGGGTTTGATCGTTGGTTTGAGCTGTGCTGCGTTCATGCTGTCGATCCGCCTGACTCGCAGTGCGCGCAAGCGGATCCGTATGAGTCGCAGCGCCGGCTGAAGCCCTTACGCAGGACAAAAAAATGTGGGAGCGGGCTTGCTCGCGAAAGTGGTGTTTCAGTCGACATTTACAGTGACTGACACACCGCTTTCGCGAGCAAGCCCGCTCCCACATTGGGTTTTGCGTTTGCCTGAGGGTCAGGCTTGTTTCTTGCGGATCCAGTACAGATAAGTACCAGCCTCTTCGTGCTGGCCCACCAGTTCGTGGTCGAGAAACACGCAGAACTTGGGAATGTCGCGACGGGTCGAGGGATCGGTGGCAATCACCTTGAGCAGGCCGCCAGGTACCAGGTCACGGATGTGCTGGTGCAGCATCATCACCGGCTCCGGGCAATTGAGGCCGGTGGCGTCGAGGGTGCCGTCTACCGGGGTATCGATCATTTCACTCATGATTCACTCCTGAAACTGGCCGGCATTGTCGCGCATTGCCGGGGGCTCAGTCATCTGTAGCGAGGGGATTTATCCCCTCACCACAGAGATCATTTCCACAGGGTTTAGTGGTGACTTAGCGGGATTTGGCTTTCTTGATGTCATGCCGACGCAAATGGCAGGTCACTTCCTCGCGGTCGTGATACAGCTGCTTGCAACCAATATCGACCTTGATCCCGCGCGCCTTGAAGCCATCGGCGATGCGTTCGAGCAAGCGCTTCACTTCGACATAACGCTGCTTCATCGGCAGCTTGAGGTTGACCACTGCTTCGCGGCAGTGGCCGTCACCGATCCACTCTTCAAGCATCGCCGCATTACGCGCCGGCTTCTCGACGATGTCGCAGACCATCCAGTCCACCGGTTGCTTGGGCTTGAAGGTGAAACCGTCGGCCATCAAGTGCTGCACCAGCCCGGTGTCCATCAGGCTTTCAGCCATCGGGCCGTTGTCGATGGCAGTCACCAGCATGCCGCGGTTGACCAGTTGCCAGGTCCAGCCACCCGGTGCGGCGCCGAGGTCGACACCGGTCATGTCGCTGTGCAGGCGCTCGTCCCACTGATCACGCGGGATGAAGTGGTGCCAGGCCTCCTCCAGTTTCAACGTCGAACGGCTGGGTGCCTCGCGCGGAAACTTCAGGCGCGGAATGCCCATCGGCCACATCGCCGAGTTGCCGGCATCCGCCATGCCGAGGAACACTTCGCGACCACTTTTGAAGGTCAGCAGCAGGCGCGGTTTGTTCGCGTCGTCCACCAGTTTACCGGCACCGGTCAGCGCCTTGCGCAGCGGGCCTTCGAATTTCTTGCAGAAGTTCGACAGCTCTTTACCGTCGTTGGTGTCGACCACTTCCAGCCACAGGCTGCCGCAGACCGGGAAGTCCGCCATGTGCTCGAGGATCACGCTGATACGGTCGGTTTCCGGCAGATTGATGAAGACGCCGCGCGCCCATTGCCGCGGGAAAATCAGCTCGGCGAAGCGTTGGCCGCGCATCAGGCGCTCGGCACCGTCTGCTTCGGTGCAGACAAACTCGGCGTACGCGGTGGCCGGTTTGGCCTTGGCGTAGCCGGCTACGTTGAGTTTGGCGGCGAGGTCGGAAATCTCCGAACAGACTTCGCCTTCGAAGCCTGGCCGGCAATGCATGAATAGGGTGTTCATTCTTACTCCTGAGCAGAGGGCGGACATTCGGCCCCTGCACGCTGCTCAAGCCTTGCGGTGAAGCAAAGCCTGTCACGAAAACCGGCGCATGATAGCCGATGTCGGAACCTTGGACTTGCCCATAGAGTCCAGTTATTAGCCAGCTACTGAAAACAGGGCTACGTTGATAGCTCTGCCCGTCCCCTCAATCCGTAGCCGTGCGGATTCAAAGGAGTGATCGTAATGCCGTCCCTCGATAGTCTGAAGACCCTTAAAACTCTACAAATCGACGATAAGACCTACCACTATTTCAGCCTGCCCGATGCCGCCAAGAGCCTTGGCAATATCGACCAGCTACCGATGTCGCTGAAAGTCCTGCTGGAAAACCTGCTGCGCTGGGAAGATGAAAAAACTGTCACTGGCGCCGACCTCAAGGCCATCGCTGCCTGGCTCAAGGAGCGTCGCTCCGACCGGGAAATCCAGTACCGCCCCGCCCGGGTATTGATGCAAGATTTTACCGGCGTACCCGCCGTGGTCGACCTCGCCGCAATGCGCGCCGCCATGGCCAAGGCCGGCGGTGATCCGCAGCGGATCAACCCGCTGTCACCAGTGGATCTGGTGATCGACCACTCGGTGATGGTCGACAAATTCGCCACCCCGAGCGCCTTCGAACAGAACGTCGACATCGAGATGCAGCGCAACGGCGAGCGCTACGCGTTCCTGCGCTGGGGCCAGAGCGCCTTCGACAACTTCAGCGTGGTGCCGCCGGGCACCGGGATCTGCCACCAGGTTAACCTCGAATACCTCGGGCGCACGGTGTGGACCAAGGATGAGGACGGCCGCACCTACGCCTTCCCCGACACCCTGGTCGGCACCGACTCCCATACCACCATGATCAATGGCCTCGGCGTACTCGGCTGGGGCGTCGGCGGGATCGAGGCGGAAGCGGCAATGCTCGGCCAACCGGTGTCGATGCTGATTCCGGAAGTGATCGGTTTCAAACTCACCGGCAAACTCAAGGAAGGCATCACCGCCACTGACTTGGTGCTGACCGTCACGCAGATGCTGCGCAAGAAAGGTGTGGTCGGCAAATTCGTCGAATTCTACGGTGACGGTCTCGCCGACCTGCCACTGGCCGACCGCGCAACCATTGCCAACATGGCCCCGGAATACGGCGCGACCTGCGGCTTTTTCCCGGTCGATGACGTAACCCTCGAATACCTGCGCCTGTCCGGTCGCCCGGCTGAAGTGGTGAAACTGGTCGAGGCCTACACCAAGGCCCAGGGCCTGTGGCGCCTGCCCGGTCAGGAACCGGTGTTCACCGACAGCCTGGCGCTGGACATGGGCAGCGTCGAAGCCAGCCTGGCCGGGCCAAAGCGCCCGCAGGATCGGGTTTCGCTGCCGAACGTGGCGCAGGCCTTCAGTGACTTCATGGACCTGCAATTCAAACCCACCAGCAAGGAAGAAGGCCGTCTGGAAAGCGAGGGTGGCGGTGGCGTGGCCGTGGGCAACGCCGATCTGGTCGGCGAAACCGAGTACGAATACGAGGGCCAGACCTATCGCCTGAAAAACGGTGCGGTGGTGATCGCAGCGATTACCTCGTGCACCAACACCTCCAACCCGAGCGTGATGATGGCGGCCGGTCTGCTGGCGAAAAAAGCCGTGGAAAAAGGCCTGACCCGCAAGCCGTGGGTCAAGAGTTCGCTGGCACCCGGTTCGAAAGTGGTCACCGACTACTACAAGGCTGCGGGGCTGACGCAATACCTTGATCAACTCGGGTTCTCGTTGGTCGGTTATGGCTGCACCACCTGTATCGGCAACTCCGGGCCGTTGCCGGAGCCGATCGAAAAAGCCATTCAGAAAGCCGACCTCACCGTGGCGTCGGTGCTCTCCGGCAACCGCAACTTCGAAGGACGGGTGCATCCGCTGGTGAAAACCAACTGGCTGGCCTCGCCACCGCTGGTGGTCGCCTACGCCTTGGCCGGCAGCGTGCGCACCGACATCAGCACTGAACCGCTGGGTAACGACCAGCAAGGCAATCCGGTTTACCTGCGCGACATCTGGCCGAGCAGCAAGGAAATCGCCGAGGCGGTGAATCAGGTGAACACCGCGATGTTCCACAAGGAATACGCCGAAGTGTTTGCCGGCGACGAGCAATGGCAAGCGATCCAGGTGCCGCAGGCCGCCACCTATGTGTGGCAGGACGATTCGACCTACATCCAGCATCCACCGTTCTTCGACGACATTTCCGGACCTTTGCCGGTGATCACCGACGTCAAGGGCGCGCGGGTTCTGGCGCTGTTGGGCGATTCGGTAACCACTGACCACATCTCCCCTGCCGGTAACATCAAAGCTGACAGTCCGGCCGGGCGCTATCTGCGCGAAAAAGGCGTGGAGCCGCGGGACTTCAACTCCTATGGCTCACGGCGTGGCAACCACGAAGTGATGATGCGCGGCACATTCGCCAACATCCGCATTCGTAACGAGATGCTCGGCGGCGAAGAAGGTGGCAACACAATCTACATCCCGAGCGGCGAGAAAATGCCGATTTATGATGCCGCCATGCTGTATCAGGCCTCGGGCACGCCGCTGGTGGTGATCGCCGGTCAGGAATACGGTACCGGCTCCAGCCGTGACTGGGCGGCCAAAGGCACCAACCTGCTGGGCGTCAAAGCGGTGATCGCTGAAAGCTTCGAGCGTATCCACCGTTCCAACCTGGTGGGCATGGGCGTGTTGCCGCTGCAGTTCAAGCTCGATCAGAACCGCAAGAGCCTGAACCTCACCGGCAAGGAAACCCTGGATATTCAGGGCCTGACCGGTGTCGAGCTGACCCCGCGCATGAACCTGACGCTGGTGATCACCCGTGAAGACGGGCGCCAGGAGAAAATCGAGGTGCTGTGCCGCATTGATACATTGAATGAGGTGGAGTACTTCAAGTCGGGCGGGATTCTGCACTACGTGTTGCGGCAGCTGATCGCCTCTTGATTGCTTGATTCCTGTGGTGAGGGGATTTTTCCCCGATGGACTGCGCAGCGGGCCCTTTTTTGGGTCGCTTCGCTACCCATCGGGGATAAATCCCCTCGCTACAGATGCTCGACACAAGCACTTTTCTGCAGGCGAAAAAAAACCCGCCGAAGCGGGTTTTTCCCAAGACCATTATCGACTCCCTGTCGGCAGCGATCCTTGCTATGGTCGATCATCCGTGATCCTGAAACACTCCCTGTGTCTCAGTTGATGGGTGTAGATTACGCGGTGGATCCAATCGGCAATAGTCGCAAAAGCTACCACCGCGTGTAAGACATTCGCTATACCAGCCCTTCCGAAAACCCTTAGCCCTCTCAGTCATCCAGCAGGCAAGCGGCGATTTGCGCGATCTGCAGCTGTTGGGCAGCCTGTTGCTGCACATCGTCCTCCAGGAACCAGGCGGCCGACAATCCGGCAAACGCCAGCACCCATTGCAGCAAGCGTCGGCGATCAAGCCCGGACGCCTCGACGATCACCTCGACCTGCCGGCGCAATCGCTGTGAATCGCCAGCCGTCGGCAAGTCCGGGTTGCAGATCAGGTTGGCGTAGTCATAACCGCGCTCGCCGCGTACTCGTTTGGGATCAATAGCGAGCCAGCCGTGTGCAGCGAAATCGAGAACATTGTCGTGGTGCATGTCACCGTGCAGCACCACCACGTCCTGCGGATCTGCGAGCAAAGCTTCAGCCGCTTGCAGGCTCAGGGCATAGGTCCCGCCATGTTCGGCCGCGGCCACGCGCAGCGAGGCGAACCACGGTGCCAGCTCCACCAGCGGCGGTGGCGGCGTCGGGCGCGGCGCATGCAAGCGCGATAGTGTCGTGCACATGATCTGCGTGGCTTCGTCGTCTTCACCATTGAGCGCCATGTGCATCAACGAACGCCGGCCCATAGCCCTTTCCAGTAACAAACCTTCCTCGTGATGGGCCAGCACCCGCGCTGCGCCCTCACCGTCCCACCAAGTCATCAGTCGATTGCCGAATTGCTCGTCGGTATCCAGCGCAACCTTGAGCATGGCCGGCGTGTCGCCAAAACGCACCGGCAACAGACGGCTGCCGGGGGTGATGACCGGCTCACCGTCCGGCACCAGCGCCCAGCGTTGCAACCAGGGTTCGAAGATTGCGCAGTCAGTCACCGTCACGCTCGCGCGCCTTCGCGCTTTCGGCGAGAAACTGTTCAAGTCGACTCAGCTGTTCCTCCCAGCCACGGCTGTCCATGTAATACGCCTCCTTCTGTCGTACATCGGGAATGTGCGCGAAGCCGGACTCGGACACTTTGAGCAAAGTGCCGCCCTCGTAATCCTGCAGCTCGAACTTGACCAGCGTCGTCGGCTCCTGTGAATAGTCGATCTTTGGATTGACTGCGTAGGGGTGCCAGCGAAACGAAAACAACTGCTGTGGCTCGACCCGCTCGACGAGCACGTTCCACAACACATGCTCATAACCTGGATAGGTGACCTGCCCTTGCGTCCATTCCCCGGCAATGAACCGCCTGCCCTCCAGCGCTACACCAAACCACTGGCCAAACGCCTCGGCATCAACCAATGCGCGCCAGACATAAGAACGCGATGCCTTGAGCATGATTTTGCGTTCGAAACTATTGGGTACCGGTTTCATAAGTCACCTCCTGTTTTGAACAGTAGGCTTGTATGACCACATGTCCAACCTGAAGTTGTATCAAAGAGCTGCACCTGTTCAGTCCAAAGGAAACATTCGGCGGCATTTCCGATCGTTGAATAAGTGAATGACTGACGCAACCCTCCCGCTGAACCTGTTACCTTTTCCAGCGAAATGGATACAAACAAGGACGAAGCATGCAGCCATCTCTATCCGAACGTTATCGCGGCGCTCTGCTCGGTCTCGCTTGCGGCGACGCCGTCGGCACCACGGTGGAGTTCAAGCCACGAGGCTCATTCCAGCCGCTGACGGACATGGTCGGCGGTGGCCCCTTTCACTTGAAGCCCGGACAATGGACGGATGACACCTCGATGGCGCTGTGCCTGGCGGAGAGTCTTCTGAGCAAAAACACATTCGATGCGGCGGACCAGATGGGACGCTATCTGAACTGGTGGCGGTGGGGATATCTCAGCTCGACGGGGGATTGTTTCGATATTGGAATGACCGTCAGTCAGGCACTGTCGCAGTATCAGCAAACCGGTCAGCCCTTTGCCGGGTCAACCGACCCGTTTACCGCCGGCAACGGCTCGCTCATGCGTTTGGCGCCGGTGGTGCTGTTTTTCTTCCCTGACGTCCAGCAGATCCGCAACTTCGCCAGCGACAGTTCGCGGACAACCCACGCGGCCCCTGAAGCCATCGAATGCTGTCAATTGTTTGCCGAACTGATCGCCAACGCGCTGTTCGGTACCTGCAAAAACGAACTGTGCAGGCTGCCGCGCTCAGCTTTCACTGAGCCTAAAGTTGCCGCAATTGCTCGGGGAGATTATCTGGCCAAATCAGTCAATGATATCCGTGGCAGCGGCTACAGCGTTGAGTCGTTGGAAGCCGCGCTGTGGTGTTTTCATCACACCGACAGTTTTACAGCGGCGATTCTGCAAGCCGCCAACCTCGGCGATGATGCTGACACCACTGCCGCGATCGTCGGTCAATTGGCCGGGGCCTATTATGGCGTTCGGGCGATTCCTGCTCACTGGCTGGAAATACTTCATGACGGCGAGGAGATTGCAGCCACAGCGGATCGCCTGCTCGAAGCCTCCCGACTGCGCGTTCCTGAATAGAAGCACCACAGCCGCTAAACTGCTCTGCACTTTCATCCGACACAGTGAGATTAACCATGCTCCCACGCCTGCTCCTGGCCCTGACACCCGTCCTGTTCACGCCTCTCGCCCACGCCGCCGTCGACTGCGCCAACGCCAGCGATCAGGCCACCATGAACCAGTGCGCCGGGCAGGAATTCAAGGCAGCGGACAAGCAGCTGAACGCGGTGTATCAGCAGATCACCGGTCGTTTGAAGGACAACGCCGACGCCAAAAAGCTGCTGGTGAGCGCGCAGCGGGCGTGGATCGGCTTTCGTGATGCCGAATGCAAGTTTTCCGCGTCCGGTGTGGACGGCGGGAGTGTTTATCCATTGATTTACAGCAATTGCCTGACCGAAGTGACCAAGGTGCGGGTCGAGGCGCTGAAGCAGTATTTGAAGTGTCAGGAAGGTGACATGAGTTGCCCGGTGCCGGGGGCCTGATGTTGCAGGGGTTTCAGTTTTGCCAACAGGTTTGTTGATCCCACACTTGAAACACCTGTCGCGCGCTGGCCAGCCTACCGACTCCCCGCACCATGCGAGCGACCATGCGGCGCCGGATTAGAAGAGGATGCTCAAGCATCAAAATCATAAATTAATTATTGTAATTAGATAATTTATCATCGAGAATTCGCTACCAAATTGTAGCAACCAGGAATTTTCATGAGTACTCACATCAACGGATTGGCGCTGCAGCGCATGCATTGGATCGGGCTGCTGGCAGCAATTCTCGTCTGGGTTCTGGGGGTAACGGAGGTCGGCGGCAACGCAACGATCTGGTTCTTCAAAAAGGATGAAATGCTGGCGGGCCTGCTCTATGCCTTTGCTGAGGGCTCGCCGCAATTGCTTGACCCGTTTGTCGAAGGCGCACTGCTTGATCCCGACACCTGGCTGTCATCAACGGTCACGGCGCTGATCGTCTTTCTGGATTTCCTGCCCGTGGTCCTGTCGGCTTACGCGTTATGGCTGACCGGTTTGTTCTTTTTGCGCTTGTCGCGCGGCGAAACCTGGACCGACCGCAACATCAGGGTTCTCTGGCGAGTAGGCGTGCTCTGCATCGTTTCTCCGGCAACCTACCCGCTAATAGAGACCTTGCAAGGTCTGGCGTTGTCGATAGATCTGCCGCCGGGGGATCGGATTTTCCAGTTCTCGATCGGCATGTCTTCCGCTTCTGCCTACGAAATAATCAAAGGCGTATTACTCTGTATTTTTTCAATTATCATGCGTGACGCAAAAGTACTCAGCGATGAGCAAAGCCAATACATATAGAACAATATAATGACCATTATTGTCCGCCTTGACGTAGTCATGGCCACGCAAAAAATTCGTTCAAAAGAGTTAGCCGCCCTGCTCGGGATCACCGAGGCGAATCTGTCATTGCTCAAAAACGGCAAAGTCAAAGGCGTGAAGATGGCAACTCTGGACAAGCTCTGCGCTGCGCTCGATTGCCAGCCGGGCGATCTGCTGGAATACCAGAAAGACTAGCCCGCTGGCGGCGGTTTATTTATCGCCCCCTCATCCGTTTAACTTTTATTCAATCCTTAGTTGCAAGGCGTCTTTGTCATGTCCCGTTATTTGTTCTGCGTCCTATTAATGCTGACCGCGTTGCTTGGCGGCTGCGCCACGCAAATAGACGTAGCACTCAACGCAATACCTGATCCGGACTATCCGTTCGATCGAAAGGTAACCGTGCTGGTGACCTCGGCCAACGGCGCCGATGAGAACGCACTGAATGCCCGCTACTATCTTCGCGACATGGTCAACGCACTGAAAGACAGAGGCTTTCAGGAGGTTTATACCGACGCCAGCCTGCCCAGGAATCACGCGCCGATCAAAATGACCGTCACTCTCGATATCGGCAGCCGGCAAGTGTCTTATCGCTATACCGCCACCGACTATGGGCAAGTTCCAACCAGCACTACGACCGTGTGCAAGAACGCCAAGAAGAAAGATGACCGACTGACCTGTACCAGTAAGCCCAATACGACCTATGGCCCGGTGGGAACGTCAGAGCGTATCGGCTACACCACCCTCAGTACCTTCACTGTCACCGCCCGGGATGAGGCGAGTAAGCGCACGGTGTATCTGCTGCGGGCGTCGTCTTATAACGAGGACTGTCAGGCCGCCAAGGTCGAAGCGTTTCTGGTCGAGCAAGGCCTGCAGAATTTGAACTTCCAGGATCGCATGCAACGCAACTACAGCGTCACGATGCCCAAGGGTTACAGCTGCAAGTAGTCAGTTGCCCAAACGTGAGAGCTTCACAGCTCAGCCGGCGTGAGGCGGTGCTGTGAAGCTGACTCGGGTTAGACGTGGGGATCACCCGGCGGCTTGGCCGGCGCCGCGTATTGCGGCTTGAGGTGGCCGTCCTGGTCCAGTAACCAGGCGTCCATGATCTGTCGCACCACAGGGCCGGCCACTCGACCACCGGCCTCACCGTTTTCGATCATCACCGAGATGGCGATCTTCGGGTGCTCTGCCGGAGCGAAACCAACAAACAAGGCGTTGTCGCGATGGCGCTCAAGAGTTTTCTCCCGGTTGTAGCGCTCGCCTTGCTTGATCGCTACCACTTGCGCGGTACCACTCTTACCGGCAATGCGATACTGCGCTCCTGCCGCTGCGGCGCGCGCGATACCCCGGGCATCGTGCATCACCATCTGCATGCCGTGGTTGACCTGATCCCAGTCACGCGGGTTTTTCAGCAGGATATTCGGCATCGGATGCTCGTCGACCGGTGCCACGCCATCGACCGTTTTCGCCAGGTGCGGACGATTCCATACGCCCTTGTTGGCAATCAGTGCGGTGGCCTGAGCCAGTTGTAGCGGCGTGACCTGCATGTAACCCTGCCCAATCCCGAGGATCACCGTTTCCCCCGGGAACCAGGCCTGACGGCGCGTGGCACGCTTCCAGGCCTGAGACGGCATCAAACCGGGCGACTCTTCGAACATGTCCAGCGAGACCTTTTCGCCAAGGCCGAACATCGCCATGTAGTCGTGCAGGCGATCGATGCCGAGCTTGTGTGCCAGGTCGTAGAAGTAGGTGTCGTTGGAGCGCATGATTGCCGCGTCCATGTCCACCCAGCCATCGCCACTGTGGTTCCAGTTGCGGTACTTGTGATCGAAATCCGGGAGTTGGTAGTAGCCTGGGTCAAAGACCCGGGTCTGCGGCGTCACGACACCGGCATCGAGGCCGGCGATTGCCACTTCCGGCTTGATGGTCGAGCCCGGCGCATAGAGGCCGCGCAACACACGGTTGAACAGCGGGCGGTCGATGGAATCGCGTAGCGCCGAGTATTCCTTGGAGCTGATGCCAGTGACGAACAGGTTCGGGTCGAAACTCGGATTGCTGACCATGGCCAGCACTTCACCGGTGGACGGGTCGAGAGCCACCACCGAGCCACGACGGTCGCCCAGCGCGGCTTCGGCAGCCTCCTGCAGTTTGACATCGAGACTCAGAACAATGTTTTTGCCAGGCACTGGATCGGTGTGCTTGAGCACTCGCAGCACGCGGCCTTGGGCGTTGGTTTCTACCTCTTCATAACCGACGTGGCCGTGCAGCTGCGCTTCGTAGAAGCGTTCAATGCCGGTTTTACCGATGGATTGTGTGCCACGATATTCAACCGAATCGAGGGTCTTGGATTCTTTTTCGTTGATCCGGCCAACGTAGCCGATCGAATGCGCGAAGTGCGCCCCCAACGGGTAATGCCGAACGAACTGCGGCTCGACATCAAGGCCCGGCAGACGGAACTCGTTAACCGCCAACACGGCGATTTGTTCCTCCGTCAGCTCGTAGAACAGTGTCACCGGGGTGAATGGGTGACGGGACTGCTTCAGGGCCTTATCGAAAATCGTACGATCTTCGGCGGGTAAATGTAGCAGATTGATTACCTCATCCAGCTCCTGATTAACATCAGTGGCGCGTTCGCGGGTAATGATCAGGTTGTAACTGGGACGGTTATCAGCGAGCAGCACACCATTGCGATCGTAGATCAGGCCTCTTGTCGGCGGAATCGGCAAGACGTGCACGCGGTTGTTTTCAGAGATGGTCGAGTGGTAGTCGTATTCAACCACTTGCAGGATGTACAGGCGTACCACCAGAGCGCAACTGATGGCAAAGACGAACAGAGCGCAGGCGATCAACCGCTTGTTGACCAGACGCGTCTCTTTTTCGTGATCCTTGATCGGGATGGGTTCAGGCATTTCTACAGCAACTCTTTGACATAAATTGAGTGCCGATCCGTGGGCATGACATCAGTCCGTTAAAAAACGAGCTGCACCATACCAAAAACCGAGTGGTCACTTCAGAAGGATTTTCCCCAATGGCAGTCCCGGCGACGGTTGGAACTCTCGTGCCGTCTGACTCTGGCGAGAGAAGCACTTTCCTGCGGGCAAAACAAAACCCCAACTGCTTTCGCAATTGGGGTTTCGGAATTTAATCTTGACGATGACCTACTCTCACATGGGGAAACCCCACACTACCATCGGCGATGCATCGTTTCACTTCTGAGTTCGGGATGGGATCAGGTGGTTCCAACGCTCTATGGTCGTCAAGAAATTCGGGTACTGACTCGTGACCGGTTGGCCTCGCTTCAGCAAATCGGGTATGTGATACAGGTGTTTGTGAGCATCGCGAACTTTCGGTTCATTGCGTCTTCACACACCGCAATCTGGTCTCTTTCGAGCATTCAGATTGC